>CAWKIY010000059.1:0-9690 GCA_963849245.1 candidate division FCPU426 bacterium
ATTTGCTCCACCTTTATTGAGAATTTCAACCCATCGATCTTTAGCTTGGATAAAAATGGGACTATATTTTGATATTCGATCCAAATGATCGGTTGCAGGATGCAATGCCGCGAGAACACTGTAGAGGAAACACAGGTTATCCTTGTTTTGGATATTCATAACAGCGTGTTTTCCTGCAATGGCAGCGGGGGATGGGATGTATGAGCTTCCACCAAGCGGATTATAGCGAGCAATTTTGACCACATGTGCCTTGATGCACTGAATGCGCCAATCACTGCCCATTTCAATAAACGACTCAATTCGTTCCAAAATGGTTGCAAAGGCCTGGTCAAGCTGGGCAGGAATTTTATCGGGTCTAAGTAAAATTTGAGCAGAGCCACCATTAAAATCTGCATTTATCATTTGCATTTCATCACCTTCAAGTCGACGTCAGGGAGGCGACGGGGACAGAGACGGCCGCGCGCGGACGCTCCCCTTCCGCCCGCTCGAAGAGGAAGGTTTCTCGGCCAGCTGGCCGGGCTGTTTCGCTTCCTGACGCTGTCGCGCGACGCCGACAGCTCGCTGGCCGTCCGCTCGGCGGCCAAAAGCGCGTCGCCTGGTCGACATCGATTTCGCTGGAGGCCGTCAAGTCGATCGCACGAGCCCGTGGACATCACGTGACGGATGTCCTCCTGGGCGGGCTGGCCGGAGGCTCAATCGTTTCGAGAGGGATCGGGGGCAGGCGCCACGATCGATGTTTTTTTCAAGAAAACAAAAAAGGACTGGAATCAATTCCAGTCCTTTTTTGTTAGCCGTCAAAAAAACTAAACCGGTTTTAAAAAATTATTCACCTGAAAAAGCGAGTGAAAAAACCGTGCCTTGGCCCGGCTGGCTTTGAATCGTGATCTCGCCCCCATGGGCGATCATAATTTCCCGGCAAAGACTTAGCCCCAGTCCATATCCGCCCGTTTCCTTGGTGCGGGACTTATCGACCCGGTAAAAGGGCTCGAAAATCTTTTCCTGGTCCTGCGGCGGAATGCCCACGCCAAAATCCCGGACGGTGATAAAAACCCGGCCTTCCTTTTTCTCCCCCGCGATTTCCACGGGCTTCTTTTGCTTGTCCGAGTACTTCAATCCGTTTTCAACCAGGTTTTGAAACACCGTCTTAATCCGGTTCCGGTCGGCCTGAACCTTTAAACTCCCGTGAAAAACCAGCCTCAGTCCGGGTTTTCGGTTTTTGTATTTGGGCGCCAATTCGCCCGCCAGCTCCGAGAGATCCACTTCCTCCAAGGAAAGTTTGCCGTTGCCGTTGCGGAGCCGCTGGGTCTCCAAAATCTCCGTCAGCATGGTTTCCATCTCCGCGGCGTCCTGCAGCATGGAGTCTTTCATCTCGCTGTCCGGGGTCATCTCCAGCGCCACTTTCAGCCGGGTCAAGGGGCTTCGAAGTTCATGGCTGACATCCAGCAGCAGTTGGTCTTTGGAGTGAACCATTTCTTTTACCCGCTGGACCATCAAATTAAAATTCTCGGTGAGATAGCCGATTTCTCCATGGTGGTGCTTGTGCGTGGGAAACTGGAAATCCAAGTTGCCCTCGGCGATCTCCTGCACTCCCATCATCAGCCAGCGCAAAGGGCTGAACATCCGGCGCAGAAAAAAGAACCCAATAAATAGGATGAGAAAACTCCAGCCCAGATAGTGGGGAACCTTTTGCAGGGAGAAACCCGATCCCGTAAAACAGGAAATGATTAAGGAAACAACGCAAACCCAAAATAACAGCATAAAAATCTTGAGGAAAAACCAATGGCGCCGCGGACGCTGGGGCAGATTCCCCCAGGGACCTCTTCGGCCCCAGGCACGCGGATCGCAGTCCTTCACCGGATCCCGGGAGTAACGGGACTGCCAGCGCAGATATTGGTCCCGTAAATGTTCTTCCTTTTTTTTATAAACTTCCCAGCGGCGTTTCTTTTTTTCCAGGTGGCGTTGGAATTGATCAGGCTTCATGGGCTTTGACCTTTCCAATAAAAAGGTAGCCTGTGCCCCAGATGGTCTTAAAGAATTTCGGATTCTCCGCCGAATCTCCCAGCTTTTTCCGCAGGCGGCTCATGGCGATATCGATGGACCGGTTGAAGGCCTCGCACTCGATCCCTTTTAAATATTCCATGATCTGATCCCGGTTCATGACCGCGCCCGGGTTGGCCAAAAAGAATCCCAGAATCTCGAATTCAGTGGTGGTGAGATTGAGATCTTTCCCTTTCAAAGCCGCCGTTCTTTTCTGTAAGTCCACCTTGAGCGTGCCGGATTGGAAGGTGCCTTTCTTTTCTTCTTTGGGGCTGAACCGCCGCAGAACGCTTTGAATGCGGGCCACCAGTTCCCTCGGTTCAAAGGGTTTGCCGAGGTAATCGTCCGCGCCGATTTCCAATCCCACGACCCGGTCGGTCACGTCGCCCCGGGCGGTGAGCATAATAATGGGAGTCTTGGAAATTTTCCGGATTTCCCGGCAAACCTCAAAACCGTCCTTATCCGGCAGCATCACGTCCAGAATCACCAGATGGGGTTTGAGCATTTTCAAAAGCTTCAGCCCCTCGTCGGGGTGAACCGCCGCGGTCACGCTCATCTCAAATTTACCCAAATAGCTTTTGAGAAGCTCGTTCAATTTCTTATCGTCGTCAATAATCAGGATTTGTTTGGTCGCGCTCATGAAAGAATTTTAGCACGTCCGCCCTCCGCCGCCCGCTCCGGTTACAAAATGTTACAAACCGATACAGCGCTGAAAAGCATTCCTCCTCCATCCGTCGTATAAATCAATCAAGGAAAGCTTCGGCGTTCCGATTCAAGATTCTCAAGGAGAAAGACAATGGAATTGTCCCAAGATGAAAAAGACCGCATTATCGCGGAAGAAAAACTGCGCATGGAAACCCGCAAAGAGTTTTTCAAGGAAAACTTCGGCCATGGCGGCTGGGGCGGCCACTGGCGGGGCGGATGGCGCGGCGGCTGTTACGGCCACCGCTGCGGCGGCGGCTTATTCAAGGTTTTGGTGCTCGGGCTGGTGATCTTCGGCTTGTGCCACTTGTGGCACCGCCCCTGCTTCTATGGAAACGGCTGTTATTATGGCGCGCCGGCACCCCAAGCGGCTCCCGCGGTTCCACCTGCCGCGAAAAACTAAAAGCTTCTAACAAAACTTATTTCACCGCCAAGACGCCAAGGGCGCCAAGAAAGATAAAATTCAAATAGGATCTAAAGAATTTTAGTCTTGTTTTCCTCCGCTTTCCTTGGTGCCCTTGGCGTCTTGGCGGTAAACAATTGAGTTCGTTTTGATCTTTTAGGCGGAAGTCTCGTATTGCCAGTTTAAAGAACCGGCAAACTCAATTAAGCCGGTAACCGAAAGGTTCCCGGCTTTTTTTATTCCCCGCTTCTTCACGGCCCAGTCCTCTCCCGCCTTTCGTCTATAATAAATGAACATCATGAAAAACAAATTCATCCTGATCTTGGCGGGTTTGACTATTTTATTCCCGGCTTTGTCGCGCGCGGATAACGCCACCGCTCAGGATTACGACGACTCAGGCCAGGCGCTGTACCGGCAGGGGCTTTATGAGAAGGCTGTCCCTTATTTTCAAAACGCCATCCAGGCCGATCCCGCGGACTGGCAGGCTTATGAAAACCTGGGCGACGCCTACGCGAAGCTCAATAACAACGCCAGCGCCCTCACCGCCTACCAGATGAGCCTGCAGATTCATCCGGATAATCCGGTATTGAAAACGCAGATCGACCTCTTAAAAGCGTCCGCTTCTTCCCCGGTCACCCCTCCTCCGTCCGGCGGGGAAGCGGCTCCGCCGCCGGCTGAAAATGAGAATAAGGAGCAGTCCAATTTTGACCAATTCGTCAGCGAACATCCTTTTCTGACGAATAAATATGTTCCCGGTACCCCTACTCCCCTTCCCGCGCCTAAACCCGTGGTGAAAGTCCGTCAGGATTTAAACCCCATCGATTATTCCAAGTTATGGACCCAGTTTCAGCTGGGCTATAACTATTCCCTTCAGTCCGATCTGGTCAATGGCGCCGCCGCCTACAACAGCCTGATTAAAACCGAGGGGGGAGCCGGAAGCGTACAAGCTTCCAACAGTGGATTAAATTTGGGTTTTGAAATCGGTTTTTTAATTGATCCCACCGACGGCCTGGCTTTGGGGATTCACTTCTTGAGTACCAACGATTACACCGCCAAGGTGAATTTTCAAAACGGCATCTCCGGCACCCCGCCGGACTTTCAGAACGAAACCCTCTCGCCTTATGTCATCCCTTTCACCTTGGACTACTATTACTTTATCCCCGACCGGGACGGACGTTTTTTCATTACCGGCGGGGTGGGTTACTACGCCGCGACCCTTCATGTTCAAAATAACTATAGTTATCAGATTCAAACCAACGATCCCAATAACGCGGACTATGAATCCGGGGATTTATCCTCGGGCGGAATCGGTTTTCAATTGGGCCTCGGCCGGGAATGGGCTATCGATAAGAGCTTTGGGTTTTCCCTCATCGCCCGGGGCCGCTACGCCCGGATCAATAATTTTCGCGGGGTCTTAACAGACACCAATGGAAACTCGGGTAATTTTGAGTTGGCGAAGTATTCGGACAGCACGATTGACGTCGCCCCGGCGGGACAAAACGGGGCTAGCGATGGAACCCTGGATTTCACCGGTTTTGACCTGATCGCCGCGCTGACCTTTTATTCCTATTAAAAAAAGGGAATTTCAATAAAAGGGCCGAAAAAACAAGCCAACAAAAAATTTCTTCTATAGCTAAAAGGCTTTTCGCCGGTTCATACTTATTTTATCGCCTCAGCGGAAACGTTTTTGCCCGCTGAGGCGTCTAAAAAAAGCAGGTGAAAATACGAGGGAGGCTTTTTATGCGGAAAACATCCATTTTGTGGTTGGGATTGCTTTTACTCGCGCCCGCTATTTCGAGGGCCGCGAATGCCGCCGCGCAGGACTTTGATGAACAGGGTCTGGCTCTTTACCGGCAGGGAATGTACGCCAAATCCATTACCTATTTCCAAAGCGCCGTCCAAGCTGATCCAAATGATTGGCAGGGCTACGAAAATCTGGGCAACGCTTACGTCAAAATTAACGATAACCAGGACGCCTTGGCGGCCTATCAAAAGAGCTTGGATATTAACCCGGATAACAACACCTTAAATTCCATCGTCCAAAATTTACAGAGCACAACGGCGGCTCAGGGCAATAACGGAGGCGGTCCAAACAATCCTCCCCAGGCTTCCGGCTCGCCCGATCAACAGAACATCACCGTTCAAACCTATCCCCGCAGGCCCTGGCGCCGCCGTGAGGTTCAACCCGAACCCGTTTATAAAGATGGTTTAGCTCCCATCAACCATGCTCGGGGATGGCTGGATGTAGACTTAGCCTATAACTGGGCGAACCAGGCGGATTTATTCACGAGCGCTAACAACCTCAACGCGGAAATCCAAAAATACGGTTATACCGGTATCGCAACCGCCGATCATGGCGGCATTGAGGGCGGCGCGGAACTAGGCTTTCTTTTAAATCCCTATAATGGTCTAGCGATCGGTATCCGTGGAATTCAAAGCAACAATTACAATTCCAACCTCAGTCTGAACAACGGAAATCCTTCGGATTTCGAAACCATCAGCCTGACGCCTTATGTGGTGCCTCTGACCTTGGATTATTATCTTTTCCTGCCCGATCATGACGGACGGTTTTTCCTGAGCGCCGGCGTCGGGTATTACTTTGTCGATGTCCATGGGGATGACAGTTTCAGTTATACCAATGAATATCCCACCAGCTCGCCGGATGAATATTTAGGCGACATGTACGGGGGTAATGTGGGTTTCCAAGTGGGTATCGGACGGGAATTTGAGATCAGCCGCCACTTCGGCCTTCGTCTCTTTGCCCGGGGCCGTTACGCTAAGATTACCAACATCAATGGAACCTTCACATCGCAGGCGGGTGTTTCCGATAATTATGGATTGGTTGCCTTCTCCGACGGCACGGTCGGAGTCGACAGCACCAGCCATATCGGCGGCGGCGAGCATTACGCCACCTTGGATTATACCGGCTTTGAGTTTGGGGTCGGTTTGACTTTCTTCTGATCCAAAGAGTTTAAAAAGGCCGGGATCCTTCGGGATTCCGGCCTTTTTTATTGGAACCAGGCCGGGTAGGATGGGAAACCTTTTAAATTTCCCGGAGAAAATAAACCCATGAAAAAATCCGCTTTCGCTTTAAAGTTCCTGATCCTCAGCCTGATTCTGTTGGGCGGCGGATTCCCTTCCCGCGCGGCGGAAACCCCCAACACCGATTTCAAAAATCTGCTTCCGGTTCCTTCTGAAGTATCCTGGCAAAATGGGAATTTCACTCTCGATTCCAATTTTACGGTCATTGTCCAGGGCCCGGTCGAGTCCCGGGTTCAAAGCGCGGTCAAACGCTTCAAGGCCCGTCTCGAAAAACAAACCGGACTCACTTTCGCGAACCAGGGCACCGATCCGGACAACAACACCCTTTTAATTGAATACGTCGAAAAGGGCCTGCCGGTCCAATCCTTGAGGGAAGACGAGTCTTATGTCTTGATCGTGTCCCCCCGACAGTCCCTGCTCAAAGCCAAGAACCCCCTGGGTATTCTCCACGGCCTTCAAACCTTCCTGCAATTGGTGGAAAAACGGGACTCCGGTTACGCCCTGCCCTCCGTTACGATCCACGACCAGCCCCGTTTCGCCTGGCGGGGATTGATGATCGACGCCTGCCGCCATTGGCAGCCCGTGGAAGTGATTGAGCGCAACCTGGCCGGAATGGAAGAAGCCAAGCTGAACGTATTCCACTGGCACTTGAGCGAGAACCAGGGTTTCCGGGTGGAAAGCAAGCGGTTCCCCAAACTCCAACAGCTCGGTTCAGACGGAAATTTTTACACTCAGGATCAAATCAAGGCGGTTGTGGCGGAAGCCCGCCAGCGGGGAATTCGGGTGATTCCGGAATTCGATTTGCCGGGCCACAGTACCGCCCTTTTAGCCGCTTACCCGGAATTAGGATCGGCACCCGGCCCTTACGCGATCGAGAAAAAATTCGGCGTGTTTGATCCTACCCTGGACCCCTCGAACGAGGCGGTCTATCAATTCGCCGACGGGTTTATCGGCGAGATGGCCTCGCTTTTCCCCGACGAGTATTTTCATATCGGCGGCGACGAGGTCAACGGCAAGGACTGGAACCAAAATCCGGAACTCCAGCGTTTCATGTACCGCAACGATCTGAAAACCAATGACGACCTGCAGGCCTATTTCAACAGCCGCCTTTTGAAGCTTGTTTCCAAACACGGTAAAAAAATGGTGGGATGGGACGAGATTTTAAATCCCAACCTTCCCAAAACCATCGTGGTTCAGTCCTGGCGGGGCGCCGACGCTCTGGCGGAATCCGCCAAGCAGGGTTATGACGGCATCCTCTCCCACGGTTACTATCTGGACCTGGCCCAGCCCGCTTCCGCTCATTACGTCATGGATCCCCTCCCGGCCAAAACCGATTTGACGGCGGAACAAAAAAGCCATGTCCTGGGCGGGGAAGCCTGCATGTGGAGTGAATTCGTAAGCCCCGAGACAATCGACTCCCGTATCTGGCCCCGCGCCTTGGCGGTAGCGGAGCGTCTTTGGTCCCCCGCCTCGGTCCAGGACCTGAATGATTTTTACCGCCGCTTGGAAGCGGAAAGCCCCCGTCTGGAAGAAGTCGGCCTGACTCACCGTTCCAATTACCTCCTCATGCTGCGGCGTTTGGCGGGAGATGCTCCTGTGGAGCCGTTGCGAGTTTTCGCGGACGTGGTGGAGCCGGTCAAAAATTACCAGCGGCCCCGCTGGGGAGCCTACACCAGCGACTATCCCTTAACCCGGCTGGTCGACGCGGCCCGGCCCGAGAGCGACAGCGCCCGGCATTTTAAGAGCGCGGTCGATCAATTTTTGCGAACGGCCCCGGCTTACGGAAACCCCGAAGGCCTTCAGGCCTCGTTAAAAATTTGGGCGGGTAATCATAAGGCCCTGGAACCCACCCTGGAAAAATCGGACTTGCTGGCGGATACCTTGTCCCAATCGAAGGACCTCTCCGCCTGCGCCCAGGTGGGATTGGAAGCGATTCAATTCCTGCAAAAAAATCAACCCGCTCCCGCGGATTGGATTTTAAAATCCAAGACCCTTTTGGACCGTGCCCAAAAGGCGGCGGCCCAGGTAGAATTAGCGGTGGTTCCGGCCATCCGTAAATTGGCGTTGGCCGCGGGCGAATCGGACCAGTTAAAAGAAGGCGGCGCCCAAGCCTGGAATCAATCGCTGGATACCCAAATAGAAGCGGCCAAACCTAAATCCAACTATTGGTGAGAATAACCATGAGAAAAATAATTTTATCGGGAGTCTTTCTTTTACTGGGCCTGGCTTTCCATCCGGCCTGGAGCCAAGTCTCCCTGGATTCAGACCCTACCCCTGCTCCCTCCAAAGACGATCAAGAGGCCTTTGAGTCCTTTAAACGAAAAGCTGAAAACGGTGATCCTCAAGCCCAGGCGAACCTGGGACTGCTTTATGAAAAAGGCGTTGGCACCGCGAGGGATTACAGCGAAGCCTTGAAATGGTTTCAAAAAGCCTCCCGCAAGGGGGACGCCATGGCCGAGAATAATTTGGGCTTTCTCTACTTCAAAGGCTGGGGAGTTCCCGAGGATGACACTCTGGCCGTTCTTTGGTTTCAAAAGGCAGCGGATCAGGGTTTGGCCTCCGCCGAGGGCAACCTGGGACTCATGGCCGCCGGCGGTTTGGGCATGAAAAAAGATTACACCAAAGCCTTCGACAACTTCAAAAAAGCGGCCGAGCAGGAAGATCTGGATTCCCAAATTAACTTGGGAATGCTTTATTCCCTGGGCGAGGGGACTCCCAAAGATAACATAGAAGCTTACCGTTGGTTCTACCGGGCCATGCAGCACGACATTCCGGAGGATCAAAAAAGAACCGACCTTCGCGATAATCTTCAGTGGCTGGAAAAACATATGGAACCCAAAGACGTCGACGAGGCCCGCCGAAGGGCGATTCATTCCCAACCCGGGGTGCTGGAACCCAAACCCCAGCCGACTCCCGATGCGAAATAAAGCCCGGTTTTTCCTCGCGGTTTTTCTCGGCCTCGCCCTGCCTTTAAAGGCCCAGGCCCCGGCGGTAATCGCGTCGGATTATCTCACCGTGACCAATGACCTTTCGGTTTTTATTCCCAGTCAGATGAAAAAATGGAAAGTGAAGGGCGTCAGCGTAGCCTTGGTAGACGGCTCCCGAATCGTCTGGGCCAAAGGTTTTGGCACCGCGGATGAAAAAACCCAAATCCCCGCCGATGAAAAAACCCGCTATCGGATAGGCGCGATGTCGCAGATTTTTACCGCTTCGGAAATTTTGCGGCTGGCCCAAGCGGGCCGGGTGAAGTTAGACGCGCCCCTTTCCAAATCCCTCACGGATTTTTCCATCCAGAACCGTTTTGAGAAAGCTCCGCCCTTGACCTTACGATCGCTCCTGGCCCACCACTCCGGATTACCCGCCTTTTACCTGAAAGGCATGTGGGTAGAACCCCAATCCCTGGAAGCCTTGACGAAAGAGCTGGGCCAAAACTTCCTGGCCGCGCCGCCCCAAACCATTTACCGGTTGTCCTATTTGGACGGGGATCTTTTGGGAAGGGTCATCGA
>CAWKIY010000060.1:0-4979 GCA_963849245.1 candidate division FCPU426 bacterium
ATTCACCGGGTTCAACAGGCGATTGAGGCGGCTAAAAAAGTGGGCCGCAAGGTTTGTATTATGGGCCGCAGCATGATCCGCAATACCCAAGTCGCGAGGGATTTAGGGTTTATGCATATTCCGGCGGATATTTTGATTCAGCCGGATAATCTTAAAGGCATGAATCCTAAAGAAGTAGTTCTGATTACCACCGGAAGCCAGGGAGAACCGATGAGCAGCGTTTCTCGCATGGCAATGGGGGATCACAAGCAGGTTTCCATTCAACAGGACGATATGGTAATTCTTTCGGCTCGGACAATTCCCGGCAACGAGCGGGCGATTTCCAACATCATTAACCTGCTTTACCGCCGGGGCGCAGAAGTTTTGTATGAGGCGGTTTCAGAGATTCATGTTTCGGGCCATGCTTGTCGGGAAGAGCAAAAGATCATGATCGCTCTTGTAAAGCCTAAGTACTTTATTCCGGTTCACGGGGAATACCGCCATTTAGTCCTACATGCCCGTTTAGCCGAACAAATGGGGATTCCGGCTGAGAACACGATTGTTTTGGAAAACGGCGAGAAGTTTATTGTGGAAGGCAATGAAGCCAGTATTGAGAAGGAATCCGAGGGTGGAACAATTCTTGTGGATGGTAAGCACATCGCGGACGTGGGCGAAGTCGTTTTACGCGACCGCCTTCATTTGTCCCAAGATGGTGTGGTGGTCGCCATGATCACAGTGGATACAACTAAAGGCAAGATTGTTGGCGGACCGGATTTGGTCACGCGTGGTTTTACCGAAAGCCTTTCGGATGATTTGATGAATGAAGCCAAAGAGACTATTCGTAAGGTGTTAGAGGATGAAATCCACGATCAGATTACCGATTGGTCTACGGTTAAGGAAACCATGCGAAAATCACTCCAGAAGTTTTTCCACCACAAGTCCAACCGCCGGCCGATGGTAATGCCGGTCATTATGGAACTTTGATTTTTGCCACAGAGATTATTTAGTGTTTGAGGTTGATGAAATCTCAGCTTTTGGAGTCTTTACCCAGGGTTATTAAAAATCTTTTTCTTCTTATTATTGTGTAACGGGTTTAAAGTTAATCCCACCCCTCGGGTATTTCAAAGGGATGGAATTTTTTTAATAAGGAAAACCTAGTGGCGACGGTTCCTCCCAATTCTTTTAATCTTCAACAAATCATCGATGAAGAATTCTTAGTCGCTTATTTCCAGCCTATTATTTCCGTCCGAAAAAAATCAATCGTGGGATATGAGGGTCTTACCCGGGGGCTGCATCCTGTGACAGGGAAGCTTATTTCTCCCAGTGAACTTTTTGCTGAAGCGGGACCCCAGGGAATGGTTTTAGAACTGGACCGTCTTTGCCGCAAGACCGTTCTGGAACATTTTCAGAAGATCATTAAAACAAAACCTGATCATATTCTTTCCGTAAATTTCGAGGCATCGATTATTGACCAGGGGGTAGTCGGGTCGGGAAGTTTGATGCAGCAGGTGACTTCTTTAGGCCTCAACCCCCAATCCATTTCCATCGAGATTATTGAATCGAATGTGCAAGATTTGGACGCGCTCAAAAAGTTTATTCAAACCTACCGGGAGTATGGTTTTTTAATCGCTTTGGACGACGTCGGGGCGGGGCATTCCAACTTGAATCGGATTCCACTTCTAAAGCCTGATATTCTGAAGATTGACCGCTACTTGGTTCACAACATTTCACAGGATTTTTATAAACAGGAAGTCTTCAAGTCCCTAGTGGGATTAGCCCACCGCATTGGGACGATGATTGTGGCCGAAGGGATTGAAACCGAGGAAGAGGCCTTATTCGTAACCGAATTAGGCGTAGATATGATGCAAGGTTTCTACTTTTATGAACCCGAACCCCAGGAACAGATTAAAAATAAAGTGATTTCACCCCAGGTTCGTGATTTTCCTAAACAACTCAAAGAAGCTCTACTGCGTAAAATTAGTACGAAACGAGATAACCTTAAAAAGTATGAGCTGATGACGCGTAAAATTCAGGCGGAACTTTGCAAAATACCTTCTCCGGAATTTGACCGAAAACTCTCCCAAATGATTTCGGATTTTCCGGCGGTTGAATGCGTATATGTTTTGGACGAGGAGGGATATCAGGTCTCCAAAACGGTTTTTTTAAATGAGGAAATCCGTACTAAAAATCGGTTGATCTTTAGGCCGGCTGAAAAGGGGTCCGATCATACGATGAAAGATTATTATTACCGGATGATGGAGAGCGGCCACCGCCATCGGACTTTTATTACCGAGCCTTATATATCTCTAGCGACGGGAAGTCCCTGTGTGACCTTTACCCGTTTTTTCAAGGATGGAGAAAAAAAACCCCATATTCTCTGCGTGGACATTAATACGGAGTTTCTTCAACAGCAGCAACTTTTATAATTTCACCATAATTAAAACTTAGAGCTAATCTTACTTTCCGTGTTCCGAAAGCCAGCGCTCAGCCTCGATGGCGGCCATACAACCCATTCCCGCGGCAGAGATAGCCTGGCGGTAGTAATGATCGGCCACGTCACCCGCGGCGAAGACGCCCTCAATGTTCGTCATGGTCTTATGCGCATAGGGAAGCCTCAAGTACCCGACTTCATCCATATCCAATTGACCCTTGAAGATAGACGTATTGGGAACATGGCCAATGGCGAAAAAGAGGCCCGTAAAAGGATGTTCTTTTTCCTCGTTGGTTTTAACGTTCTTTACTTTCACGGCGGTCAGGGTTTGGTCACCTACGAGTTCGGTCACAACCGAATTGGTCATCCATTTGATTTTAGGATTGGCCTTAGCACGCTCCAACATAATTTTGGAGGCTTTAAAGTCTTCCCGGCGGTGAATGAGCGTGACGCTTTTCCCAAATTTGGTAAGGAAATTCGCTTCTTCCATGGCCGAGTCTCCACCGCCAACGACGCCGATTTCCTGATTCTTAAAAAAGAAACCATCGCAAGTCGCGCAAGCGGAAACCCCCCGGCCGATCATTTCCATCTCCCGGGGAACTCCACCGTATTTGGCCGTAGCGCCAGTGGCGATAATAATGGTTTCCGCCTCAAGTTCTTCTTTCTCATCCACCCACAACTTGAAGGGTTGTTTCGAGAAGTCGACTTTTGTCACAAAACCGGTTTTATAACGGGTTCCGAAGCGGGCGGCCTGTTTTTTCATGTTTTCCATAAGTTCGGGCCCAGTGATTCCCTCAGGGAAGCCGGGAAAATTCTCGACATCCGTTGTGGTTGTCAATTGGCCGCCCGGTTGGGGACCATCGATTAAAAGCGGACTTAAGTTAGCCCGGGAAGCGTAAAGGGCTGCCGTGTATCCCGCGGGACCAGAGCCGATAATGATGACTTTTTCCATGAACATCCTCCAATTTAAGGCAATTTCTTTAATTCAGCTTAATGCTAACGATCGAATCACCATAAAACAAGGGAGTCTTATCTTCGTTTTAAGTATGGGGATATAGGCTGTGTCTATATCGATCAAGTTCTAACTGTCGGGTATTTTCATCCCAGCTTAAAAGCTCGGCCATCAGATGGGACGCTTTCTCGGAAGCCAATCCCCATCGTTGGGCGCTATAGCCAATCTCCAGCCGACGAAGAAGCACATCTTCCAAGTGAACGGCTTTTTCGTTTTGAACCGCGAAAGCCACTAGTGCCAGTAATTCGGGTCTATCCGGATGGAGAGGTTCTTGAAGTCTGGGGTCTTCCGCTATGAGTTTCAAGACTGATTCAGCTCTTTGGCCGTAAAGATAAGCCAAATGCTCGGCTTGGGATAGCTTCGAGAGGGAATACGTGGAAACCCATTTAGAAGTTTCCTCTTTAAAGAATAAGTTCCATGGTTTTTCGGGGGTTCCTGGAAGACGGTCTAAAGTTTTTCCTGAAGGCTTTTTCCCAAGGATTTTAAAAGCGTGGGCCAGAGCTTTTTCCGCCATCGCATGATAAGTAGTTAACTTGCCTCCGACAATGGTTAGGAGGTTTCCAGACCGGATAATTTTGTCTTCCCGGGAAACCGAAGAGGCGTGGTTTTCGTCTGCCCATGCTAAGGGCCGTAAACCCGCAAAGGCTGAAATAACCCGGCTTCTTTCCCATTTAGCGCCCGGAAATACTCGAGAGGCTTCTTGAATGAGATATTCAATTTCGTCTTCAGTGGGTTTGGTCTTATCCGGATTTTCTGGGTCGTCCAAGTCGGTAGTGCCTACCAAACTATAGCCCCGCCAGGGAATGACGAAGATGACACGGTTATCTTTTTGAGTCGTGATTAAAACGGCGTAGTCTGCTAGCACCTCGGGTACAACAATATGGGTGCCACGCGTAGGTCTTACCAGTTTTAAAGAATCTTCTGATAAAAGTTTGGCTGTTTCATTGGCCCAAGGGCCGGAAGCATTGACGAGACAGGAAGCGGTGATAACCCCGCTTTCATTGGAACGTTCATCGTGATAAAAGACACGTGCCAATGTGAGTTCTTTATCTATTTGAGTCACCCGGCAGTAGTTAAAGCAATGGGCGCCCGCTTCTTCCGCTGCCAGGATATTTTCTAAAACTATCCGCGCGTCATTAACTTGAGCGTCATAGTAAAGACCGCATCCTTTTAAACCTTCTTTTTTTAGCGCGGGAGCCTTGGCCAAGGCTTCGGCGGGGGAGAACCAGCGGTGACGTCCAATTTTTTTCGTTCCAGCTAAAAGATCATAAAGCCATAGGCCGATCTTCAGCATCCAGGCGGGGCGTTGATCCCCCTTATAGGATGGGAGTAAAAAGGGTATTGGGTGGGCTAAGTGAGGCGCCATGTGAAGAAGCCGATAGCGTTCGTGCAGTCCTTCAAAAACCAGCGGAAAGCGGGCTTGTTCTAAATAACGGATACCACCATGAAGCAGTTTGGTAGATTTACTAGAAGTGCCGGAGGCGAAGTCATTCTTTTCGAAAAGGGCGACGGATAATCCCGATTGGGCCGCTTGGGCGGCTAAGGCGGCCCCATTGA
>CAWKIY010000061.1:0-14984 GCA_963849245.1 candidate division FCPU426 bacterium
AAAAGACTATTGAGGGAGACACCTACCTGAACCAAGATTTGAAACTGAATGAAGACGGGCAAGTTACTCTTCTGTGGGCGGACAGCCCGGCGGATCAAGCGGGTTTGAAATTGGGGGATTATGTTTGGAACGTGGGGAAGTACGCAAACCAACAGTCGAACCATGCGGCCCTGGAAGCGCAATTACAATCTCTCGCGGCGGGACAATATCCGTTATATGTCGTGACTTCGGCGGATTGGATCAAGGCGAGGACCGATGTCGCCAACGGACAGGCGGATGAGTTTAACCCCACGCGACACAGGTTGAAATTGGTGGTGCCCCTACCCTGAGGCGACCAGCCGAAGGGTGAGGTTTGGGTGTGCCAATTTCCGAATAAGAAATTGGCGGCCTAAGAAAGGGTTTAACCTCCGTCGAAATTGTAAAATAAAAATCGAGCTCCGAGATTTGATGTGAACTTGAAGTGCCAAGTTGGCACTTCAAGTTGAGAGTTTCTAAGGTCCAGCTTGTGACCTTCGAAACTGGAAAAGGTCGAATGAAGATTACGTTTCTTGGGGAAGTCGTAAATTTAATATTCCAAATTGGAACATCAAATAAAAATATAGAAGGTTTGCATGTGGCAATTTTCAATATACGATTAAATGTAATTGGTAAGGAAAAACTATGAGTGAATTGGTTTCGAACAGCAATGTCGAACAGAAAATATTTCTTGTTCGCGGTCTGAAGGTAATGTTTTCACAAGATCTTGCGGAACTTTATGGAGTCGAATCAAGGGCTTTGGTGCAAGCTGTAAAACGGAATCGGGAAAGGTTTCCAAACGATTTCATGTTTGAATTATCCCCTCAGGAACTGAAGAACTTGAAATCACAATTTGTGATTTCAAGTTGGGGTGGTTCACGCAGGGCCAAACCGTACGTTTTTACCGAACAAGGTGTCGCCATGTTATCCAGCGTTTTGCGGAGCAAGAAGGCTATTCGGGTAAACATCGAAATCATGAGGGCATTTGCCCGATTGAGGGAAATTTTGGCGGTCAACAAAGACTTTGCCCGCAGGCTGGAAGAATTGGAGAGGAAGTATAATGCCCATGACCACCAGTTTCAGGCGGTATTCGATGCCATTCGGGATTTGATGAAAACTCCGGAGAAACCGAAACGTCGAATTGGGTTTAACGCGGAGGAGTTCCGGGCGCTCTATCGTGTGCGTTAAAGAGATTTTATATAGGGCTGGAAAATGTATTGATAGAGGTTTTCTATCGATTCACAAGGAAATTTCAAGCAATTTAAGTTGGGTGGTAACAAAATATAAAAGCACGGCCTTAATTTTAACTTGTTGATTTTCTTTATCATGCTTGTGTTTATTCCGGAAATAACATCTTGGCAAAAGAGAATTGTGTTCGTTTTCGGCATATATGTTTTACTTCTTGTTTTGTATTACGTTCATGAAAAACTTATTCCGAATACTATGATTGTACTGAATGATAAACAGCCGAACATAATTTCTAGAAGTTGGCCTTCAATTGTATCTTGGCTCTTTGCGATTGTTGCATCGTTAATTGCGGCTTATTTATTTAATTATTTACAAACTAAAAATTAAACTGATTTTCTTTAAAAACTTGTTGTGCGGATTTTTAAAAAATCCTTTTATCAAAACCTCTGAACCAACCCCAACTCCACCTGATGCGGGCCTGGCTCGACTAAGAAGGAAACCGGGTTTTCGTCCTTCACCACGTAGTTATAACGGGTGACCGCGGAATACCTGTCATTGATCGCGTTCGTTTCAAGCGCCAAACCGGCGAGTCCCATTCCTGCTCCGATTAGTTCGGCTATTACATCCACGGTCAAATCGGGTTGGGTCTGGGTGGGTGTGGTTAAGTTGCCGGTGGCCTGGAAATTGTTGAAACTTTGGTTTTGGCTGTTCACGTTGGCTTGATAATTGGCCGACAGCCGTCCAATCATATCGATGGTGCCGATGACAACCGCCGCCGCGCCGCCGCCGATGAGTCCCCAACCCACTGCCTCCTCATCCTTAGCGGCTTCAATCAAGTGGGTCGCTTGCGGGTCTTGAAGGGGATTGATCACACTTTCTAACTGGTCATAACTTTGCAGGACCGTCCCCTCGTAAGTAAAACTGAGCGGGACATAACAACGCCTAGCCAAGTCCCAGCGGGCTGAGATATCGATGGGTTGGAGATGGCTTTTCGGGGAGTCCTGTGAATCCGAGTTGTCGGTAGGGGACGCCGCGGCTGGGGTCTGTAATTGCGCTTTTGGCGCTGGAGGCCGGGTATCTTTTGAGGGAATGGGGGTGGCGGTTGGGAAATCCCAAACGCCCTCTTCTTCGGCCTGGACTTGGGAAAGTCCACTGATCAGCAAAAGAAACACGATCAAGAAACGCATAGGTCACCTCTCCAGAATCAGATTTGTCCATCTCGGGGGCGGTTCAACCTATCCCCATTCAATAGAGTCTCGACCTGCGGTTTTATTCCGTTTTTTTGGAATAAAATTTCATCGGAGCGCGCTTCCGTTGGTTAGGACGAAGGAGTTTTGGAAAGGTGTCGCGGATATTATTTCCACGAAAAAAATACATCGGAAAAACACGGCCGCGACGGCACAAAAACAGCGGAAGGGAGCCGCATTAAATGGGGTCAAAAGTGGAAAAAGAGAATTTTTTAGAATGACAAATTCTTTCGTAAATCCTCTAAAATTGGATATAAATACCTTCGATCAAGGAATTGGAATGAAAAAATCCCTCTTTGGCCTCATCCTCTTCGCCCTCGCGTCCCCCCTTTTCGCCGATCAAGACCTCTACACCGCCCAGGTGCTGGGGAACGGGGTGGTGACGGTTTATCGGAATCAAAACCCCGTGGTCAGCATCGCTCCCCGGATTTACTTGGAGGGGTATGAGAATGTCCACATCGATTCCTGGGTGAAAGACCCGGTTTACAACGGGATGGCGACTCTTCCAACGGGAGAACAGGTGGGGCTGGTTTCCTCCGTGACGGTTTCGGGCGGGGAGATTCACGCCCATTACCGCTTTACGCCTTTGAAAGACGTGAAGGTTTTTCGAGTGCAGGGGCTGGTCTATTGGCCTTATCCGGATTGGGTGGGGGCGCCTTACCAAATGGGTGAGAGTAAGGGTGTTGTTCCTTCGCAAAAGAAGAAAAATTTTATCCTGGCCCGTTCGAAAGCGGATTCTTTTTCCCTGGGGCCGACGGCTTCGGAGGAACTGACTTTTCAGGTGAAGGGGGAAGGGCTTAATTGGGGGCTGGTGGATCCTGGGGCAGCTTATCCTTTTTTGGGGCTGGTCTTGGACCACCACGAGCCGGAGGATAAAACCTGGGTTTGGAAGGCGGGAGAGACAAAGGATTTTGATTATACCGTGACGCTGAACCATGACATTACCACCGCGGACAGCCTGAGCCGGACAAATCAAGAAGGGTTTGAGGGGACTTGGTACGGGATGGCGCAGGCCAAGGAACGCCGGTTACGGACAGCCCTGCTCATTACCCGTGGAACCGATGGGAAATGGACGGTCTATTATGACGACCTGGAAGGCGGGCGGTACCATCAGGTAAATAAAAACGTCACGGTGAAAGGAAACAAGCTTCACTGGGGAATTGGGCCCGATGTCACGGATATGAGGTTGGACCCGAAGACGGATACGATTCAAGGCGAGGGCAGTTACAAAGGGTTCACCTACACACTGGATTTAAAACGGGGCTTGAACTACACCCTGCCCCGGGTGGACGTGGACGGCCAGGCGGTGACGGACTATAGCTACCAGGTGCCCCAAACCCTGGATGACGGCTGGGCGGTGGGTGATTTGAAAGACAGCCCTTTGAACCCGAAGATTGTTGAAAAGGGAATCCAGGAAATCCTGAATCAAAAGTATTTGAATCAGCAAGGCCTGGTGGTGGTCCAGAAGGGCAAGCTTTTGGTGGATGAGTATTTCGAGGGCTTTGGGCCGGGGGATATGCATCAACTGCAATCCGTCTCCAAGTCGGTTTTCTCGATTCTGTTTGGGATCGCCCAGGACCAGGGTTTAATGAATCTGGAAGACAAGCTTTACGACTATTACCCCGACTACCGAAACAAGCCGAATTGGACGGACCAGAAGGGCAGAATTAAACTGAAGCATCTCTTGTCGATGTCTTCCGGTTACGATTGCGACGATTGGATGGCGCCGGCGGACAAGTGCTTGAAGGAAATGCTGAAGTCTCCCGATTGGATATCGCTGATCCTTTCAGAGCCGATGGCCCATGAACCGGGCACTCATTTCGCTTACTCTTCCTCCAGCATGGAACCCCTGGGCGAGATTTTGAAAAATAAGAGCGGGTTGAGCGTGTCCGACTTCGCCCAGAAATACCTGAATGATCCCTTGGGGATTCCTTATTTCCATTGGTCTGAGGGGCCCCATGAGGTTGTGGGAATTTCCGGCGGGGATAAGTTAAGGCCCCGGGACATGGCCAAACTGGGCCAGCTTTATCTGCAGAATGGCAGATGGAAAGACAAGCAGATCGTGTCCAAAAGATGGGTCGAGGATTCCACCCAGCCCCAGGTGCCCAACCCCAAAGAAGGTCACCGCTACTTTGAGTACGGCTATTTGTGGTGGATGGAGCAGATGCCCTGCCAGGGCAAGATGGTTCGGGTCTTTTACGCGGCGGGCAAAGGCGGGCAATTTATTTTCGTAGTCCCCGAACTGGAACTGGTCTGCGCCATGACCGCGGGGGATTATCAATATGATCAAGCCACCTACCCGGGCCATGATTTTTTTGAGACGTATATACTAGGGGCGTTTTAACCACAGATGCCCCAAAACCCATTACTTAAAGCAGTTAAGTTGTTTTTTGGGGGCAATACCGATCACTTTGATTTTATTTTTTCAGAGCTAATCGGCATGAACGCGAATCAATACCGATAAAACAAATTGATGTTTTTGAAGCTGGGGATTTTACCATCAGTGTTGATCTGTGTTCATCTGTGGTAAAGGTTATATTTATTTTCGATTAGTGCATCACAGAATAGTTAGGCGATTAAAGTTTTCTTCCTCAAGTCGGTGTTGCTCAAGTGAAGCTGAATGTCCTTGATGATTTGATCGACCGCCAGACCCTCCACACAACGGGCTTTCGCGCAGGTTTTCATCATCTTATTGACGCAGGTAATGTTGCGGCAGGGACTTTGGGAAACGTAGGTTTTGGAGGGCGCGTCCTGATTGGCGGGAGGATAGAGGGGATCGGTGGAATCGTAACCCGACATTCTTGAGGGGGTCGCGCCAAAAACCGAAATGACGAAAGTTTTGTTTCGAAACGCGTGATTCCCGGTGCGTGAAACTTTCCGGGCCGCCCCGATATGCAGAGGTCCCGTATCCCCGGAAAGAAAAACATCCGCGTAATCAATTAAAACCGCGTAGGACTCGATCGGCAGGGTAGGCGGGGGAAGAAAAACCCGGCTTCTTTCCTGCGGGGACAAGGTTTCCAAAAGCTTTTCTCCCATTTCCTCATGAGTAAAAGACGCCCCCAGCAGGACAGAACAGTCCAGCTTCAGCCATTCCTTGAGAATCCGGGCCTGGTGCCCGAGGGGGATGAGGGTATAGGGGGAAGCCGTATCAGGATTTAAAAAGAGAATCGGCTTATTCAGGGGAACATCCCGCGCGCGCAGGAAGGTTTGGGCTTTCTGGACAGCCTCATCCGACAGGGTGACCGGAACGCCCTGAAACCGCCGGGCGGGGGCGGGCAGACCCAGGGTTTGGAAAAGCTCTTCCAGATAGGAATAGGACAAATGCAGGAAATGATTGATGCCTTCGCGGTTCATTTCACGCCGGATGACTTGAGGGGCGGTGGTCATAAAGTTGAGGACCGCCTGTTTTTTGGAAAAAAGCCATTTGTCCTGCAAAAGGGATGAGGCGTTGAAGCAAAGGTCATAATGGTTTTCCTGAACCAACTGATGGACAGCTTGGATGTCCTCCGGAGCGGGAAAAACGGATCCCGTGAAGAGGGGATAAAGACGGGTGATGGCGGGATTACCCCCGATCAGGCCCGCCACTGATTTTTTGACCACATAGTCAATTTGGGCGCCGTGGAAATAATCCCGAAAAGCCATGACCGCCCCCTGCATCATGACCGCGTCGCCGATATGAATATCCGAGATGACGAGGATTTTGCCGAACCGGGGGATGCCCTTGAGTATCCGAAGGTTTTTGTTGAAAGCGTTTTTGACGAGAAGTTGATGGCCCAGGACAGGGGGAATGAGGGCGTTCAAAAGCCGGGAACCGCTTTGGGGAAACCAGGCGGTCAGCAGGCTGGTCAGGTGAAAAAGAAATTTTTGGATTTTGTTTTCAAACCGGGGTTTGGGGGAGTGGAAGAATTTTCGCCGTAACAGACGCCAATGGGTAGTGAGGCCGGGAAAATTTGCCGGGAAATTATTTTTGGATAAGCGGCGATCCATTGGAACGGTTAAAAATTTCATTTTTTCACCGATATCCGCCCGGAATTACAAACCAAGCGGTTAATTTTTTGGGGTTCCTTTGGGGGTAAGTTAAAGCAAATACCATACCCGTTTTGTGAGTCAGGGGAAGATTAAGAATTCAGGCAGAAGAAGGGTTAAGGATGGGACGGAAAATGATTTTTTATTTCCATCACAATCAAAATGATAGTTTTTTTCGATCATTTTGATTTGGGTATTCACTAAAACCGGGAAGGCCTTTCGATAAAAAAATAAAAACTTCAAGACAAGAGGGGCGGCGGCGACGGGACCTAGGAGCCTTGGGGAGTGAATTGGGTGGATAAATCCCCGTCGAAAACAATGGGACCCACATGCTGAAGGCGGCTTTGGGTGTCCACCCAGATCTCGCCGCCCATACGGGTCCAGCGGCGGCTGAAGCTGAGGTCTTCCGGGAGGTAACGGCCGGTGGTTTCGTCGATGAACTCGTTGAAAAGCGCGAAACGGTTGGGGCTGTTGGGGAAGGGATCGGTGGCCAGAAAACCGCTGGTATATTTGAGCTCGGGATAGCGCTGGATCATCTTCTGGAAGACGGATTTTTTAAACAGGACAAAACCCATCCCGGCGTAAAGCGCCTGGGCGAAACCGTTTTTGAGATTTATTTTGGCCGGATTCTCAAACTCCACCCCGTAGGACCAAAGCTCGCCGCTCTGGACCTTTTTTTGACTTTGATAGATTTGCCGAACCTGATCCAGGTCCAAGCGCTTGTAGGGATAAACCGCCGCGGTCATTTCCGCGTCAAATTCCAGGAGCCGCAGGACTTGTTCGGGCTTGAAACCGATATCCGAATCGATGAAGAGCAGGTGCGTCGCCTGCGGGGTTTCCATAAAGCGGGTCACTAAATCCTGGCGGGCCCGGGAAATCAGGGCGTCGCCCCATTGAACCGAGACTTCCACATGGTGGATGCCGAATTGATGGCTGACTTCCAGAAAGCGCAGGACCGAAGAGGCGTAAACGGCGGAAAGCTGGCCCCCGTAAGCGGGAGTGCCGATCATCAGGTGGAGGGGGGAATTGGTTTTCATGACGGCTTCTTCGGGGCGTTCATGAGGAAATTCTGGGCCACATCGCCTTTGAAATTCTCGGGTCCCATGTGGTTCAAGCGGCTTTGGAAATCCGCCCAGATTTCCCCGCCCATGTCGGTCCAGCGTTTACAGAAACTATAATCCTCGGAAAGATAATCGCCTTTTTCGTCGATCAGGCAGTTGAAAAGGGCGAAATGGTCTTTCTCGCCCTGGGGACCGAGCACCTTGTATTTCAACTCGGGGTACTTTTGCGCCATGGCCTCCAAGACCTTCCGCTGGATCATTAAAAAACCGGTCCCGGCTTGGGCGACCCGGCCGAACCCATTGACCATTTGGTATTGTTCTTTTAATTCAATGACGTAGGAAAGCCCCGCCGATTCCAAGTTTTCGTAGCCCGCCAACATTTTCTTTTTCAGCATGTCCCAGTTGTAGCGCTTGAGGGGATAAATTCCCGCGCAAACTTCCTTATTGAACTGAAGGAACCGCAGAACCTGTTCGGGCTCATAGCTGATATCGGCGTCGATGAACAACAAGTGTGTCGCGGTAGGGTCCTCTAAAAAATAAGAAACGATATTTTGACGGGTCCGGGTGACCAAAGCGTCGCCCCAGGGCATGGCGAAGGACAAGCGGATTCCGTTTTTCGCGCAAAAGTTTCGGAGCCGTAAAGCGGCGAGGAAGTTGGCGACGGTGATCTGGCCCCCGTAACAGGGGGTGCCAATGACGAGGTGAACAGGGGTGTTGGACAAAGTGGAAACCTTTGGTTCGGGTTTATCCGGATATTCTGAAAAGGACAGGCGCATTATATTTCACTTTTTGTCTTTTCACCAAGAAAGGGATTTGGAGACTTAATTTCCACTTCGTACTTAAAAGTTATGTTTGTAGGAAGTTAATCCTACCTCTTGCGCTAAAGCGCGATGCGGTTCTCGTTATGAAAATAAATAGCGGAACAGTATGGAAAAGAGGAATTTGCCATTAGGCGCAACCCTAAATACCCCTAAATCCTATGTTCAAATGGGCTTGACAGGTTGATATCAAATAGATATCATTTAGATATTAATTGTCAAGGGAGGAATTATGTCGATATCCAATGTTTCCGTGGGTGGGAAAAAAGGCGGGATTCAAGAGAAGGTTGTCGGGGCTATGAACGGGATTACCATGATTCTCATTTGGCTGGTCGCCGCGATTATCATCGCAGGTGTGCTTTCCACCGGGACGGGGTTCGGGGGGGCGTTGGCGGTTTTGGCTTTGATTGGTTTTGTCCTCTCATTGAAGGGTTTTTTTACCGTAAACCCGAATGAGGCCAAAGTGCTTCAGCTTTTCGGCACCTATGTGGGAACGGTTAAGACAACCGGTTTATGGTGGACCAACCCTTTTTACGCTTTTCGGAGCGTTTCCTTAAGAACCCGCAACTTTGAGACGGAAAAGCTGAAGGTGAACGACAGCACGGGGAATCCCATTGAGATCGCCACGGTGGTCGTCTGGGAAGTCGGCGACTCGGCGCAGGCGGTTTTCCAAGTGGATGACTATGAGAAATTTATGAAGGTTCAAAGCGAGTCCGCGATCCGCAATCTCGCGTCCCAGCATCCTTACGACCAGCACGAGGAAGGGGATTTATCCCTGCGGACCCATACCGAGTCCATCGCCCAAAAACTGAAAGAGGAGATTGAGGAGCGGGTGGCCGGCGCGGGAATTGAAATCCTCGAGGCGCGGATCAGCCATTTGGCTTACGCCCCGGAAATCGCCAGCGTGATGCTCCGCCAACAGCAAGCCACGGCCATTATCGCCGCCCGGCAGAAAATCGTCGAGGGCGCGGTGGGCATGGTGGAAATGGCGCTCAACCAAATCGAGAAAAAAGGACTGGCGGAACTGGACCCGGAGCGCAAGGCGGCCATGATCAGCAACTTGATGGTCGTTCTTTGCGGGGACAGCGACGCCAAACCGGTCGTCAACGTGGGAAGCCTCTACAATTAAGATGGCCGCCGACCCGAGAAAAACCTTTCTGGTTCGTCTGGACCCCCAGACGGTCGAGGCATTGCGGCGCTGGGCGGAGGACGAGTTCCGCAGTTTAAACGGCCAAATCGAGTTCGCCCTCCGCGAGGCCCTGCGCAAACAAGGCCGGTTGCCCAAACCGAAAGAGGCTCCTAAACCAGGGGACGATTAGTCAGCAGCTTGTTGATCCTCTGGCCGCTAGTGTTTGTTGGTTCTTCCTTTTAAACTCAAAAATAAGTTCATTCACATGAATCCACTTCTAATCCCGTTGATTTATTTATGTTGGTCAAAATCGTCCAAATTATAAGCGGGCGAAAGATTCGGAATATTTACCATCTCTTTACTTTAATCCCGGGTAAATGGGAAAATAGTCTTGGGTATCGGGTTCTATTTAATTATTTAAGGGAGGTTTTATGGATATGGGGATGCTTTTATTGGGTTTTGGCGTTTTTATTCTTCTGATTGTTTATTTCAACTCGGTCGTGCTGGTGGGTGGAACTCAAATCGCGGTTTTGGAAAGACGCTATTTCGGTAAGCATATGCCGGAAGGCCGGGTTGTGGCCATGGCCGACGAAGTGGGTATGCAGGCCCGTTTGCTGGGACCGGGACTTCACATGTTAACTCCTTTTATATATCGAGTTATGAAAAGCCCAATGATCACCATTGGCGAAACCGAAATCGGTTTGGTCGAATCCATTGACGGCAAGCCGGTTGCCCCGGGACAAATCTTCGCCAGGGAAGTGCCGGAGCATAACCTATTTCAGGATGGAGAAGCCTTTTTGCGTAATGGCGGACAAAAAGGTTCGCAGGTTCAGATTTTGCCTCCGGGGCTTTACCGCATTAATCCCTATCTTTTTCGCGTTGAAAAAGAACCCGCGGTGAGCGTGGCCAATAATATGGTAGGCGTGGTGGTCGCGACGGACGGCGAACCCATCAGCCCGGGCCGGCTGTTGGGTAAAAAAGCGGACGGCCACAACAACTATCAAAATGGCCAAGCCTTTTTACAAAATGGCGGTCAAAAGGGACCCCAAATTGACCCGCTTCTTCCGGGAACTTACCGCATCAACACCAAACTGTTTCAAGTGACGATTCAGGACGCCACCGTGGTTCCAACCAAGAAAGTGGGATTGGTCACGGCGCGAGACGGCGAGCCTTTGCCATCCACCGAATATGTGGCGCGGACCACTCAAGGCCATCGGGACTTTCAGGACGCGGCGGCTTTTTTGCAAAACAGCGGCCAAAGAGGACCCCAACTCGATTTTCTGCGTCCCGGCACTTATTACGTGAATCCTTATATGTTTGGTATGACGCTGGATGACGTATTGATGGTTCAGCGTGGCGAAGTGGCGGTGATTGTTTCCAACATCGGGAAAGACCCGGTTTTGGCCGCGGCAGACCCTCAGGTGACTTCCATGGACGGCCAATTAAAAGACGGTATGGAGCATTATGTGGTGGACGCGGGTTTCCGCGGTATTCAAAAGGAAGTTTTGGGTCCTGGAACTTATTACCTCAATAAGCTGGCCTTTACCTCCTACATTATTCCCACGACAAACATCACTATCGACTGGGCTTCGGAAATCAACAGCGCCCAGACTCCCCGGGTTTTCAACCCGCTTTCCATTGTTTCCAAAGACGGGTTCGAGATGACGGTGGAAGTCAAGGTGATCCTGAGGGTCCAGCCGGAACAAGCGCCCCACATGGTGGCCCGGATCGGAACCATCGAGAACTTGATCGAGCATGTGATCCATCCCCTGGTGGACAGTTCTTTCCGCAACCAAGCTTCTTCCTCAGAGGCCATGAAATTCATGCAAGACCGGCATGAGGAACAAAGTAAGGCGGAAGACCATATCATCGATGAGCTCAAGAAATACCATGTGGAGTGCGTGAGCGTGCTCATCTGCCAGATTAAACTGCCCGAGAGATTGATGGAGACTATGACCAATAAGGTTGTGGCGAACCAGCAGATGTCCATGTATGACGCCCAGCAGGAAACCGAGGGACGCCGGCGCGAAATGGAAAAGACCAAGGCTCAAGCGGATTTACAGCCCAGTCTGGTGAAGGCGGAAATTGACGTACAGATCGCCACCCAGCAGAAGCAACAGGCGGTCATTTTGGCCGAGGGAAAAGGCCAGTCGACGAAGCTGGAACAGGAGGGTATCGCGGCGGGCGTAGAGGCGGTGGGTAAGGCGGAAGGCGAAAAAATCCGGGCTATCGGCCAGGCGACGGCGGAAGCTTATTCCAAACAGGCCCAAGCTTTGGGCCAGCAGCCTCTTTCCATTATTGAAATTATGAAACAGGTATCGGAGGGCAACGTCAAGATTACTCCGGATATCGTGGTTTCGGGGAATGGGGAGGGAGGCTCCAGCAACGTGCTCGCGGCATTTATCGCCAGCATGATGGCGGGCGGAGTGAAGTTGGCTCCGGCCTTGGCTCCGCCGCCGCCAAGCGCGCCGGCCGTCCCCAGCGCCCCGGCTTCCGATAAAAAGTAATAAAGGCGCGTTTCGATGAGAAAACTTACCTCGAGTGAATTAACCCAATCGGGATTCGGAACGGCTTCTGAATTTATTTCGCACGGGACGGGAGAGGATCTGACAAAAGAGATCCAAAAAGACTTCCGGAAGCATGGATCGGTTGAGAAGTTCTTTTACTTTTGGGAAGGAATGTTTTCCAAACTTGGGTGGCAATTGACCCGGGACGAGCTGCTGGCGATTGGCATGGGCGACTCCTTGCTTGAGGGCCAGACCGACGGCGATCTGGTAAAAAACTCGAAAACTTCCTTCTTGCGGATCTTGACCCGGAGGGAAAGCAACAACGATATCGATCTGGAGCCGGGCTGCGCGATTGGTTCGCAGCAAGTTGGCAAACAGGTTCATTATGTGATTAAGGGGACAGATGGAAACATCCTGGGCTGGCTCCCGTTTGGATCCGTGAAAAGCATTAAGTTAGTTACCGGCGTTGCCGGAGTTTCGGAGCCGCATGATGGTTCGGAAAGTTTTTAAACTGGAATTTATAGTATCGTTAATTATTCAAGGAGGGTTCTATGAGTTTATTTGATTCTGAAAATCCTGTTGAGAAAAAACCGAAGAAAATAAAACCTTTTTACCGGGTTTATACCATGACAGAAGATGAAGCGGTTGACCATGAACCCGATTGTCTCGTCGAGGCGGTCGCGGTGGGGAATGAGGCTCATTACGTGGTCAAAAAAGCGGATGGCACGATCGACGGAATGTATCCTTTCTCAAACGTTGAGTATGTCATTCGAGTTACTGAGGAAGAGGAAGAATAGGGAAAGCAAAACAAGAAGAGGGTTCGGTGGCATTTTACGAAAATTGTGATTAACCCGGGGGCGGCTTTCGTTTTGAAAGCCGCCCCATTTTTTTATCTTTTAGTGTTATTGGAAAAAGTGAGCGTCAGAAGATTTTTGACGTCGTCTTTGGAGTTTATGCTGTTTTCGAGGAATGTTTTAACACATCCTCCAACAACCGCCGGCTGAAAGCGGGGTCCTGGAAGGGGAGAACGGAAGCGTTGGGGGTGAAGGTGAACTCGCTGAAATAAACGCCGTCCGGCAGGTCGTAAAGATCTACCCTGACGAAATCAAAAGGCTTGGAAAGCTGTGAGGCGATCTTCAGCATATCCTCCCAATGGGCGGGTTTTTCGGGTAAGGGTTCGGGCAGGGGATAATCATCGGGGATCGGGATGTGACGATGGTCCGGCACGGTGAAGAGGGCCTGGCGGTGGTCAGTGAAGCGCCCTTGGTCGTATTGGCAGAAAAGAACGCGGCCCCGGGTTGAATAGAACCGGAAATCCGGCGGCGGCTCGGCGCTTAAAGACTCCTCCACCAAAATTTTCAGCGGCAAGTGGAGGTATTGGGCCTCGAACTGGTTGAAGAAAAAGTTCTGTTTCGCGAATTGGAAAAGAGTCAGGCTTTGGGCCGCGACCACGGAGGCCGGTTGGTTCAGAAAAAGGATGCCGCCGGAAGTATGGGTGGGTTTGGCGACGAAGGGTTTTCCCAGGAACGGGAAGATGAATTTTCCAACATCCTGCAGGGTGGTTTGGGATTGAACGGGGTAGACGGCAGCGGTGCGGGCGGCTTTGAGGCCGGGAGCCAGGGTGAGGGCGATAAGCTTCGCGTGTTCTTTGTCCACGCAGGTCTCGTGAAAAGGCGTCCAGGGCCGGATCATGTGATGGAAAATATAATCCTCAAAAACGGCCCGGGGTGAGGAAGGGTTCCACGGGAAGCGCCGGTGGTGTTTTCGGAAAAAAGGAAGGGCGAAAACCCAATTGACGGCTACGCTGGCCGGAAGCGCCCGCCACAAAAACCTTTTGGCGTACTTGTTCAAAACCACCGCCTTTTCCAAAAGATTATTTCGAGTGCCAGGCCTTAAAAGTCGCCATGAATTCCAAAAGCTGGTCCACGTCCTCTTGGGTGACGGAATTATACAAGGAAGCCCTGATCCCGCCCAGGGAGCGGTGGCCTTCCAAACCGTAAAATCCAGCGGCGTTGGCTTCTTCCAGAAAAGTTTTTTCCAGTTCGGGGCTTGGCAGGTGAAAAGTGACGTTCATGCGGGAGCGGTCTTTTTTAACCGCGTGGGCGATGAAAAACTTTGGATGTCGGTCCAGAAATTGGTAAAGGGCCTGAGCTTTTTTTTCGTTCAAGGCTTTCATTTCGTCCAAACCGCCGATAGTGTTCCTCAACCAGCGGGCAACCAGCAGAGTGACGTAAATGGAGAAAACCGGAGGAGTGTTGTAGACCGAACCCATTTCCACATGGTTGCGGTAATCCAGCATGCTGTGAACATTGTCGGGAGCGGTTTTTAAGAGATTCTTTTTGAGGATGACCAGGGTGAGGCCTGAGGGTCCCAGATTTTTCTGGGCATGAGCGTAAATAAGACTGTAGTCGAGAATATCAAAAGGATGACTTAAAAAGTCGGAGGACATGTCGCAGATACGAGGTACCTCGCCGAGTCCCGGAAGGTAATTGAATTGAAGGCCTTCCACGGTTTCATTGGAGACGTAATGCAAATAGGCCGCTTCGGGATCGTGGGTGAGTTCCCTTTTTTCCGGCAACCGCGTGAAACGCTGGGCCTCGCCGTCATAAAGAACACGGACTTGACCCTCCCGGCGGGCGTCTGGAATGGATTTGGCGCTCCAATACCCGGTTTTTAGGTACTCGGCGGTCTTTTTCTTGCCGCGAAGAAGGAGAATGGGAACCATAGAAAACTGAAGACTGCTGCCGCCTTGAAGCTGGAGGATATGGTAGTTCGGAGGAATTTGGAGAAGCGCCCGGAAGTGATCCTCAGATTCCCGGAGAATTTCATTGAAATAATCGGATCGGTGGCTGACGCCCAGGATGGACTGGTTCGTGCCGGGGGCCCGCAGGATGGCTTCACTGGCTTCCAACAAAACCTGTTCGGGTAAGGCCCCGGGTCCACCTGAAAAATTAAGACGCGCGTCGCCTGCCATCACCAGTCCTTGGATTTCC
>CAWKIY010000062.1:0-11592 GCA_963849245.1 candidate division FCPU426 bacterium
TTGGTGATTTCGCCCACTCCATCCACATGCCCTTGAACGAAATGACCGCCTAATGGATCGGAAAGGGTCAGGGGAAGTTCAAGGTTCGCCTGCGAGTTTTCTTTTAAAGAACCCAAGGCCGTCCGGCTCAGGGTTTCAGGCACTGCTTGAAAAGACATTTGGGGAATTTTAATCTCCACTACCGTAAGGCAGCACCCATTAACCGCCACGCTGTCGCCCAATTTAACCCGCGGGGACAGCCGAGGAGCTTCCAGCGACAGCCAAAGGTCTTGTCCGTGCTTTTCGGCCCTGCGAACGATGCCCACTTCCGTTATTAATCCTGTAAACATTTCAATCCTTGTTAAAGATACCTGTAATACAAAAATCCTCACCAAACTTTTCGATCTTCTCGTTTTGTAAACGAAAAGCGCTTTGTGGAGTTGAGACTCCCTGACCGCCTACCCAACTGGGGGCCTTGCCGCCTAAAATTTTAGGGGAAATAAAAAGGGACAATTCGTCCGCGAGTTTTTCCTTTAAAAAGGAAGCGTGGACTTCCCCGCCGCCCTCCACCAACAGACTTCGAACCCTCAAAGAATGGAGAACCTTCAAAACGGCCCCCAACGATAACATTTTTTGCCTGAAAGGCACCCGAAAAACAAGAATTCCCTTTTTTTGAAGCTGTTTTTCCTTTTCCCGAGATGCAGCCGGTGAGGTAAAAACAACCGTTTTTTGCGAACCTTGAAAAAGTCGATAGCCTAGCGGGGTTTGAAGTTTGGAATCCAAAACCACCCTCAACGGCCAGCCGTCTTGGCGGTGAAACCCCTTCAGGCGGACCGTCAAAGAAGGGTTATCCATCCGGGCCGTCCGGGAACCGACCAGAATCGCGTCGACCTGGGATCGGAGCTGATGCGTTTTTTGACGGGCCGCCTCCCCCGTTATCCATTTAGACTTACCGGTTATAGTCGCGATTTTACCATCCAGGCTGACAGCGGCTTTTAAAAGAATCCATGGCCTTTGATGGGTAATCCCGAAAATAAACCGTTCATTTAACAAACGCGCTTCCTTTTCTAAAAGCCCCATTTGGATTCCAATGCCGGCTTTGTGAAGAAGCTCGAAACCCCTTCCCCGCACTAAAGGAAAAGGATCTTGCATGGCCGCCACAACTTTTTTGACCCCCGCTTGAATAACCGCACGCGCGCAAGGCGGGGTTTTTCCGTAATGACTGCAGGGCTCCAAGGTGACATAAAGGGTCGCGCCCTGTGCCCGGCGTCCAGCTTTATGAAGAGCGATGGCTTCCGCGTGAGGGCCACCGTATTTTCGGTGAGCGCCTTCTCCCACCACTTTTCCGTTTTTCACTAAAACCGCGCCTACTTGGGGGTTGGGCGAAGCGTAAGTTCCTTCTTTTCGCGCCAATTCCAGAGCCCGCTTCATAAATTTTAAATCAGAATTTTTCAACACTTCCGCCAGTTAGAGAATTGGATTTAATGGCCCTCAGTATCCTATAGGCCCTACCCTCATTCAAGGTCAGGGCTTTCCTCTTTTCAAAATCAGGTTCAAAGGTTAGAATTTCCAGTCTTGCCAGAGCCTTTAAATGAAAAATCAACGATTTAAACATCGAAGGGGTAAAAAATGCCGACTTTAGTCTTGGTCCGTCACGGACAATCACAATGGAATTTAGAAAACAAGTTCACCGGATGGGTGGATGTACCCCTCACCCCGCTGGGCGAGCAGGAAGCCAAAAGAGCCGGAGATCTTTTAAAAGGCCGCAAGTTTGACATCGCCTTTACCTCGGATCTTCAAAGGGCGCAGAAAACCTTGGCGGTCATTTTGGGTGAAATCGGGCAAACGGATTTGACGATCATCAAGGATAAGGCTCTCAACGAGCGTCACTATGGCGACTTACAGGGTTTGGACAAGGCTGAAACCGCGAAGAAATTCGGGGATGAGCAGGTCAAAATCTGGCGCCGGAGCTACGACATTGCTCCCCCCAATGGCGAGTCTTTAAAGGATACGGCTGCCCGTACCCTTCCCTATTTCGATGAGAAGATTATCCCCTACTTGAAGGCGGGAAAAAATGTGCTGGTCGCCGCCCACGGGAACTCCCTTCGGTCCATCGTGATGCATTTGGAACACCTGACCAAAGAACAGGTTTTGGAGTTGAACCTGGAAACTGCTGTTCCCCGGGTCTATGAGTTAGATGCCAACCTCAAGATTCTATCCGTCAAAGACCTGAAATAACCGAACGATTTATTTTGAAGGGGCCTTCCAAACCGTGAGAAAAAGTCTTATTTATATTTTTTTACTATCCATCCCGTTATGGGGCTGCGGTTCCCACCGCTCCGTCCTCAAGACCAGCAAGGAAACGACCCCAGCTCCCCAACCTACTGTGGTCCCGGAACCACCTCCATTGACCGACGAACAGTTGTTGGGCTTAAAACATCCCGAAGACATGATCGAGGATCCAATTTCCCACCAGGTCGCCCTGCCCGAAGTGATGCATGCTTTCTGGAAATTAAAGGAAAAAGCCCAACAGGACGGATGGCATCTTATTCTAGTTTCCGGCTACCGGTCTTTTAAATCCCAGCGCCGGATTTGGAATGAGTCGAATGCCCAATACCTTAAAGCCGGCGAAACGGATCAAAAGAAGCGGGTGGAATCGATTATGACTCTCGTCTCGGTCCCTGGGCTTTCTCGTCACCACTGGGGCACGGATATGGATATTTCGGAAAACTCACTTCGAGGACAATTGATTCGCTTGAACGATGATACCCCGCAAAAGGTGAAAGATTTCTACCAATGGATGGCTGAAAACGCCCCTCTCTTCGGCTTTTGCCAGGTCTACCTGGGTAAATCCGGGGCGGTTCATAATGAGCCGTGGCACTGGAGCTATCTCCCCTTTTCAAGAACCTACCAAAAACAATTCATGGCCATTGAAGACTTTAAGAAAATAATGGACATCGACGTGGACGAGGTGGATTACATCATGAAGAATTTCAAAAAAATCCTCAACGTCGAAAAGAAATCAATCAATCCCGAATGTTTTCAAGATAGCCGCAAAAACTAATCCAACTTCCATTTTAATATCTCAAACAAAAACCCTTTTGCTCTAATTGCCTTTTACTTTTTGAGGCCGATGACTTTAAGCGGTTGGCTTGAGATTCGAACCTTGAGCTTATCACCCACCCGAAAGGGCACCACCAAATTCGCACCATCGATAAAAATAAGTCCTTCTCTCATATAAGAGATCATTTCCAGCGTTTGATTCGGAGAAAGCAGACCCTTGAGGAGACGGCGGGGACCATATTTTTTTTGATAAACTTCCCTTGCGACAAACTGGAACCGTTTCCCATCCGCCGGAAGAACCCTTCCTCCCGCAGAATAGATCGCCGCGGTGGATCCCGCCGCCGTACCAACCCAAACGCCGCTGGACATTTGGGCTTCTTTTTGGGGACCCACTTTCAAAATATACCGCGAAGTCCCGGCCGGATTCGCCGTACAAATCAACAAATCATTAAGAACCTTCCACTCGCTTTTTTTCCCGTTTAGAAAAAACTCGAGCCGCGAAACCAAGATCGGTTTTAAACGGCCGTTTAAATAGGCTTTTAAAATTTTAGGAAAATTCTCCAACCGGCTTCCGCTCAGGCGGCCTACACTTTGCAGCGGATCCGAATTGACACCTAACAAAGGAATATTTTTAATTCGGTGGGAGGCATCCAAAAAAGTGCCGTCTCCCCCGACCGAAACCGCGAATTGAAATTTTTCATCCACATTTTTTAGAGTTTCCACCCGGTTTCGAAAAACCCGCGTGACCTCAAATCCGGCGGCCTTTAAGACACCGCAAACCCCCATCAAAGTGCGGTTATGTTTGTCATGGCTTCCCTTCAAAACCGCCCAGTAGTTCCGTTTTTTGAACCCCCGGACGATCTTTTCTGAGGAGCTATAGCGGCTGTAGGTACTTTCTTTATAAACCACGAGAACTTTAGGCTTCGGCATGAGCTGGGCACTTTCTGATATTATTTAAAAGATGAAAAACCGACCCGAATCATCATCACCGCGTAGGCCGAAAGAAGAAGGGCGGCGAGTTTCGAGACCACTTTGGTTCCCGTGAGGCCCATCCATTCCATCAAACTGGAGGATTTGCGGAAAATAAACCACGACAATAAAAGATTCAGCAAAAGACTCAATCCGATTTCAAGCCAGGAAAATCGGTCCCGAAGCAGAATAAGCGTCGCGAAAACCGCGGGCCCTACCAAGAGAGGGATACCAATCGGCACAATTCCAACGCCTTCATCCCCCGACTCATGCATAACGAACATTTTTTGGTCCCAGACCACGTCCCGCAAACCGATAACGAGAACCAAAAGTCCTCCCGCAATCTGAAAATCCCCTGTTTTAAGCCCTAAAGCTGAAAGAACTAGCGGGCCAACAAAGATAAAAAGAATCCCCGCTGCTCCGGCCACGAGAACCGACCCATTAACCACTTTATCTCGCCGACCTTTAGACAATTGACCCGTCATTTGGATAAAAGCGGGAAGGACACCCATAGGATCCATCGCCACAAACAGCGGCAGAAATAAGCTCAGAAGGTCGGAAGTGTTCATAAAAGTTAGCCTTACTGAAGAAGGATTGATTCAATTATAACCGATTCTTCTGGCGGAATGTTTCTCAGTATTTAAATCGGCTTTTAGACATTGAAATACCGAAACTCTTCCATTCAAAAAAAAAGGGCGAACCGAAGTTCGCCCTTTCAATTAAGAAACAAGTTTCAACTAACCGCCGTTCAACACATTCCCATAACAAGTTACCCCGCCTGAATCAGCCGGAGACTGTTGAAACTGGTAATAAGGCAAGGTGCTATTCATACGAAAAATGAAGGAAGGGTTACTAACACCCGAAACACCTGGATCGGTAATCTGAATCCAGGCGTGACCGCCCGGAACCGTATTGAGCGCGATACAGTAAACATCACCCACAGCCAAATCCGAATTAATCGCAGCGCCAGTTAGCTTCCCCCTAACCACTGAAATATCCACGTCAGAATCACTATCCGAATCCGAATCGGAATCGGAGTCATTAAACGGAGTGGCGGTTGGTACAGGCGGCTCTTGCGCGGAAATTGAACCCACATAATATTTTGAGTTATAGGAGTTACTGGCGAAGTAATTGGGATCTGACGGAACATAGTCATAATCTACCAAATCGCCATTGCCCAAGTAAGCGATGCTCGCGTTGTTGTTACCGCTGCCATCCACCAAATCAAAATTATTCGTTCCGGCATCCACGCTCGTCTGTATATCGGCACCGCTTATAGCAGTTGAGTAGCTCGCGGTATCAAAATTATAACTATTAGGCCACCCAGAATACCCGCTTCCATTTACCACATAACAAGTTCCAGTCAACGAACCCAACTCCACGGTCACGTCCACTGTGGAGGCGGTGCCACCCAAATCAAAAGCGTCCGCGCCCAAAGCCAGCGGCAGAAAAGTCGCCGTGTTATTCGTGTTGGAACCTTTCAGCTCCACAGACAATACCCTAGAGGGACCAACAGGTATAGTTGTGTTGAAAACCACGTTGGTTCCGGTTCCGCTCGGATTCGCGATCGGGCTTAAGGAACCCACAATTGGTGCCATATTGGGACCCACAATTTTGTACAAGATAGCATTGAAAGGCGCCAACAATTTCGCGCCGGTTTTATTATTTGTTGTTGGAATACTCACGTTGAGGGTCGCAATGCGGCCTGGCGATACCGGCCGTGCGCCGTTACAACCCCAAAGAAGCAGAACTGCCAGCGATAAACTTCCGCCCAAAACTAAAAGAGTACTTTTTTTCACTTCACACCTCACACCGTTTCAAATTTTATTCAAATACTTCACTAAACCGTGAAAGCAACTTCCGGTTTTATAGCTTCAACTCGTAAGTGGCACCCACCGTAAAAAAGCTATAGGTAGCGTTGGCGTCAAAAACATTCGTAATCGGGTCCAACCCTTTGTTGATGGCATAAATATAGCTATAAGAGGCTGAAAGCAACAATGAGGAACCCTCATCCAGTTTCATATGGTAGCTAGGCTCAATTCCCGCCAAGAACCCACCGCCGTCATATAAAGCATTTGACGTCGAATAATCATTTTGCAGGATATATTTGAAATTACCAGCGATTGCGAAGTCTCCAAAAGTATAGCTAGGCGTGACATAAAAACGCGGCGCGTAGGAATTATCCGCTTCCGTACCATAAACGCCCGTCGTGCTGTTAAGTCTTCCGGACGGCAAAAAATACTGCGCTCCGGCCTCAAACGAAAAGGCGCTAGGGTTAGACCACTTATAAGAGGCAATAAAATTCGTGCCTAATTGAAAAACATTTTGGCCGTCGGTTTGAGTGGGAAAAGACTGGTATCCGGTAACACGGATAATTTCATTTTGATCCCCGGAGTAAGGGGTCACATGATTAACGGCCACAAAAACCGCATCCCCCAACTTCAACTGAGTTGTCGGATTAAAAACAGTCCCATAGCTCGGGTTAAAGGCACCGGAATACAAATATCCCGCTGCCGCGCCAAATTCTCCCCGTCCATCCGGGAAGGACAATCCATAAAGAGCGCTCATACCAAATCCCCTGCCTTGATAGCGGGTATCAATAAACTCCGTCGGGATGTTGGACGCGTATTCTTTCGTTTCCCAAGTTGGGTCACCCGTCGGGATATTGACCGCGACATTCACGATGGAATTGAGTGAGAAACTTTTAAAATGAAGTTCCGTTCCGATGATCGAATCCGATAGATTCGTGAGGGTCGTCGACGTGGTGATCGATGTCGAATCCGTCGAGGTGTAATTAGCGTTGGCGAATTCCGTTTGCCCATAAACGCTAAAACCTTTTTCCAGTTGATAGGTAAAGGAAAGAGGAACAAAAAGTTCGTATCCGTTATCAGCCCCTAGATAATTAGAGGTCCACCCGTCAAAATCCATACCTAGATCTATTTTCCCCTCGGCCAAGGCTTGAAGCGGCATCAGCAACAGCGCGGCAACGATGAAAATCTTTTTACTCATCATTATGACGAACTCCCGTTTCTTGAATTATTTAATTACCGCTCACATGAACATTCACGTTCACGTTTACGCCATTGACCGATCCATCATTTCGATTCTTATCGCCGTTATTTTTGATCTGATTCGTGAATTGACCATTCAAATCATTTAATCCGGTCGTGGAACCGTTCCCCTGATTGGGATTTGTGCCTCCCTGTCCGCTCGGGATTGTGAATTGAATCCCGTTAATAAATTTGACCGGAGGTCCGGGGTTGATAATGAAATGATGTCCATCTAGGTCAGTTGTCAAAACGCTGCCGTCCGTAACTTGTACCAACACCTGCTGGGATTTGCCGTTCTGAGTTTGGGTCGTCTCAACAGAGTAGGAAGTTCCCCGAACACCGCAAACCACACCGCCCGCCTCAATCTCAAAAGAGGACTTGGCTGAGGCCAGCTTTTTTACCTGCGCGAACAACTTGCCGACCAATAGTTTGAATTGAATCACTTTATCTTGGACAGAAGTCTTTTGAAGCTTCGTCAAACCAAACTCCGTCTTCGGGCTGACTTTAAGCTCCGAGCCGTCAAATAATTTAAGGGTCGCTGTGGAATTATCGGAAGTGACGATCTTTTCGCCTTCAATAACCGTAGAGTCTTTTTTCGCTTCGCGAACCTTATGACCTTTGCCGCCCCTAATTTCGACTTTCCCATCCACCGAGGTAAAAACCCCTTGATTGGGATTAGTGGAAACAGCTTGAGTGGCCGCCATAACCTGCCCACAGGCCAAAATCAAAGTGAAAACCAGCGCGCAAATAAATCTCATGTCGACTCCATCTTATGTAAATTATTTGGATTCTTAAAAACGAACCCGTCTTTTATAGCGGTTGCATTTTATCCTAACCCATAAAAATCAGGCATAAAAAGATGAATAAAACAGGGGAAAAAACACATAAAAAACGGACTTATTTATTTGGTTTTCATCACAAAAACCCCATCCCAGTCTGAACCAGGAGGTGTTTTCTTCAAGGCCAGGCAGCGTTCCACGAATATTTCAGCCGGACCGTCTTTGGGGTCCAAATTAAGACAGTTTTTGAATTGCTGGATCGCTTCATCCCACTTCTGGGCCCGGTAAAGCGCTAACCCGTCCTCAAAAGCCTTTACCTTCATTTCTTTGACTCCAGCTCCCCTTAAGCGGTGATCGACCAGTTCATAAATACGAATGGGCTTGGTCTTCCCTTTCACGCGGATCAAATCCAATTCCCGGCATAACATATCCATTTTCACGTGGTCATAAGTGGTTTCACTGATAATGATCTCGACGTGATATTCCTTTGTGGTTCCCTCTAAACGGCTTCCCAAATTGACCGCGTCGCCGATAAGCGTATAGTTTTTAATAGCCTGAGAACCGACGAATCCGACAACCATGCCTCCGGTATTCAAGCCGATACCAATGTCCAGCCGTTCTTTGCCTTCCGTTTCCCACTTGGGATGAAGCATATTGTGAAGCAGATCAACCATGCCCAAAGCTGTACTGCAAGCGCGGTAAGCGTGATCCTGCTGGGCCGTGGGAGCTCCCCAGAAAGCCATGATCGCGTCGCCGATATACTTATCCAGTGTTCCCTCTGTTTGGAAGATGAGATTAGTCATTTGAGTCAAATACTCATTCAGAATGGCGACGACTTCAGGCGGCGTGTGGTGTTCGGAGTAAGTGGTAAAACCGCGGATATCTGAGAACATGACCGTTAATACTTTTTCCTCGCCGCCCAGCGCGATACCCGCGGGCAGTTTCAGGATTTCATCCACGACTTTCGGTGTCACCATGCTCTGGAACATCTGTTTCATATAGCGGCTGTGCCGCACTTCCGTTCTAAACTTATAAGTGGTCAATAAAACGAAGGTCGACAGCAAAGAAAGACCAGGATGAACGATATCGATGACTAAATCAAAATAAGCGAAGAGGATGCAGGCCAAAACCACATAAGTCGTGAGCAATAGGAAGACCCCGACCGTTCCTTGGATGGGCGTCAAACGCGGAATAACGTACCAAACAAAAAGTGCCAACAACACAGTCAAAAGATATTTCAAATATTCCGGGGCAAGCCTCAAGAAATGGCCGCTATAAACGTTTTCAATAATGTTGGCGTTCATCACCACCCCGGGCGAGGCGCGGGTAAATGGCGTCGGGCGCAAATCAAAAAGACCGGCGGCAGTCGCTCCCACCAAAACCACCGAGCCTTTTAACTCATCCGGCTTAATGCGGTTGTAAAGAATGTCGCTGGCCGAATAGTTGGGAATAATGTATTTCCCATCTTTATCCGGTGTGGATGGTCCACAAAAGTTAATAAGAGCCGTCCCGTTATCTAAAAGTGGAATTTTCCGGCTTCCCACTTCGGCATATTCGCCCATATGAATCTTAACCGGTTCCTTCACATCCATCAGGTAACGGGACACCTGCAAAGACAAATGCGGGATCAACTTGCCTTGATAGCTGTACACCGTGGGAAAATAACGGTAAATCCCATCCGGATTAGGAAGCAGGCGGGTATGTCCCGAGTCTTCCACATTGTTCTGAAGCGTCGGGATGGAAATAACCAGGGATTGAACAGAGATCAAATCTGCGCTAAAGCCGCCCAACAACTCCGCCTCAGTCACATGAATAGAATCAGGACTTGGGGTTCGGCCGTCTTTTCCGTTCACAATCGGCTCAATCGGCAGAAAGACGTTATGTGTCTCTTTCATCGCCGCGGCGAAATCAGCATCGCCGTTTTGAGACTCTTGAAACTGGCGAACTTGAGCGACCACTTTGTCGCGCATTAACTTTGCCGACTTGGAGGAGCCCTGCATCGAGGTATTCAAAATGGTTTGCAATTGATCCAGCATCTTGCCTTGTGTGCGCTCCGGCTCAGGGAAAAAAACGTCGTAAAAAACACATTTCACGCCATACGCCTTTAGCTGACGGACCAATTGGGCGTGAAGCGCCCGGGGCCAAGGCCATTGACCCACCTCCCGGAGACTTTTCTCGTCGATTGCCATGATTTTAACCGGAGCGTCCGCTGGCCTAGCGCCGCGCACATTGAAACGAAAATCGATAGTTTGGTTTTCAAGATTCTCGAAGATATTAAAAATATTGAGGAATAGAACGAAGAAGATGACCCCCAAGGTCATCCAAAGGGAGATTCTCTTGCTGTAACGGACTTTAATTTCGCGGGCTGGGGCTTCGGGCATGGGTGCATTGTATTGTTGACCTATAACCAGGTCAACAATACAAGTTAGAAGTGAGGAGTGCGCAGTTAGAAGTTAATCTTTTTGACCTAACTTCTTACTGCAAACTCCTCACTTCTAACTGTTTTTTAAGAGGATGCCGATCGGTACCTTTGCAGTCCCCTGCCCCAAAGCCATACGGTGAAGGAAAAAAAAACTAATCCCATGGCGAAACCATAATAGACCCACCCCGTCTGGAGCTTATTCACCAGCACCCCTGCCGGGAAATTAGAAACGATTAGCATGGGAATCACGGTCAACAGCAGACGGCGGATAATCCAGGGATAAATATCTCCCGGGTAGCGGGAAAATTGACCGAATTGCCAATAGAGTTCCATCAGGTTGTTGGACCGCCCGATCCAAAAGGTCCAAACTGACAGGGTAAAAAGCATGGCGTAGTAGATGAGAACACTGTTAACTACCAGAGCGGCAAACAAAAGCGCTCCCCCAAAAGTAACCGTGGTTCCCATTTGGTTCAACGCGTAAAAAATAATACCGATACCCAGGGTGCTATTAGCGATGGAAGAGTAGTCGGTATAACGAAGGGACACGAGGAACTGGCTGTTAATCGGCTTGATCAGGGTAAAGTCCAAATCCCCTTGGCGGATTTGGTCGGTAAGCCTCACGCAATTGTCATAAAAAAGGGCTTCAAAGAGCTGGGTAATGACGTGGTTCGTGCCTACCAGTACGATCATCTGCCATTTACTCCATCCCGCGATTTCCCCGGTTTGGCCGTACATAACCTCGATAAAGATGAACTGCATAATGACCCACATAAACTCAGTGACGAGGCGCACAAGGAAATTAGCCTTAAACTGCATCTCCCGCACGAGGCAGTTCTTCATCATTAAAAAGGTTAATCGGGTATATCGAGCCGTATCACTTAACATCTAAACCTCCAAAACCTTTAACCACTATGGGCACAAAGAGCACCAAGTAAAATCCACAATGTTTTAACCTATCCTGATGATTAACTTCGTGACCTTTGTGGTTCAAATTTCTTTTCATCCACCCACCGCCGAATAGCGTTTCAGCCCCATCTTCCACATCCATTGGCTGATAGCGTAAAAAATCCCTACCCACAAAAATCCGATGCCCAAAAGCTGAAGCAATTGTTCTTGCGGTACCTTCCCCATCAGAATCACGCAGGGCCAGTAGCCTTCGTAACCAAAAGGCGACCACATCAAAAAAGGCTGCATCGAAGCGGGCAAAAGGTTTAAGGGAATCAAATGGCCCGACAAAAAAAACTCAATCATCATCACCACAAAAAGAAAAGTGGAGATTTCCAAAAACCAAAAAGCCAATAGGCCGATGATGGAACAAAAGATCATTCCA
>CAWKIY010000063.1:0-13304 GCA_963849245.1 candidate division FCPU426 bacterium
TGTTTTGGTTCCTTGGTTCAGTTGCGTCTTGCTCTTGACGCTCCCTTCGTGGCCGCGTAGGGCACGAGGCCGGGCGTCATCACACGCTCGCCGACGCACGAACCGATCATGATGATGCGGCCGCCGCTCTTCATGTGCTTCAGCGCGGCCTGCGTCGCGACGAACATACCGCGGATGTTGATGTCGATCACGCGATCCAGCTCCTCCAGCGTCGCCTCCTCGAACCGCTTGGGAATGGCCGTGCCGGCATTATTCACCAGACGTCGAGCCGGCCGAAGGTCGCGACCGTCTTTTCGACCGCGGCTGTTGACCGCGTTGGCATCGGTGGCGTCCGCCTGGATCGCGATCGCCTTTCCGCCGGCGCGTTCAATCTCTTTGACACCGCGCGGGCCGCGTCCGCGCCTTTCGTGTAGGTGATCGCCACGTTCGCGCCATCCGCTGCCAGGCGTTTGGCGATCGCGGCGCCGATGCCGCGGGAGCCGCCGGTAACGAGTGCTATTTTTTGAGTCGGCTTAGGCATGAAATCTCCTTTTGCTTTCTATAATTGAGGTGATCACGACTTATAACTGACTCCGCTAGTCTCGGGCGGGTGGCCATCTTCATTATATCTTCCGGGCTCTTGACGGACAGCATCGTCAGACAATCCCGCATAATCGGTTCCACACGCATTTCGCCCACGCCGCTGGGTGCCCCATCCTTCGCTTTGGGAAGGGTGGAGCTTTTTCGAGCCAAAGTTGAAGGAGGCGTGGGGCACAGCTTGGAGCGGACATAAAGGTTTTCAGATTACTGCGTATGGGGAGTGGTGCATTGTGATTCAGAATGGTGTAAAATGGTTATCATGGCCAAAGCTGAAAAACCTGTTCAAAAAGTATCTCGATTCCAACGCGCATCGCCAGGCATGTGCGCATTATTGCCAGCACGCGAAAGATAAGCGCCAACCGGGTTTTGGTGGATTTGATTGAGGCCGGTCTTCGTCGAAAGAAGCCGAAAAGGATAAATTCTTCGCGCTTGCTAACCGACTTTCTGAATCCACAGATGCTGCCGAGCGCCAGCGGATCAAGAACTCGCGCGTATGACATTCGGTGATTGATGCCGAAAATCCAGTGGACAAATTTGCCACTTCCACTGCGGCAGCACCTTTTTGATCGTCTTGAAGACAGACAAATTACAGTGGAAGACCTGTACCAGCTCAAGTTATGGCGCGAATCGGATCCGGACGCCCCCGATGGTGAATGGTTCAAGGATTTCGGAAGTTTTAAGCTTTGCGGCGAGGGTAAGTTCCCCAAAACATTTCTTTTGAAGAGGCAGCACGCCAGAGGAAAGCCTCTTTGAAGGCAAGCCGTTGCCGCCACTTTGAACCGGGGAGCGTTTGGGGCCTAGGGAAGGTTGGGGAGGCAGAGCGGCCCGCTGACTTTGCTGGGCGACAAGCCGGTCGAAATCTTCCTTATTCGCCGCCACGAATTGAACGTGTCCCCGGAAAACAACCCTTTTTAATTCCATAAAAGTCGTGACCTGGATAATTTTTCCCAAGAGCCGGATACGTTCAGTGCTTTTGGGCACAGGAAGGGCAACTTCCACGATTTCTTTTTGGGAAAAGACACTGTTTCCGGTCAGGGTCAACTTGCCTAAATTTACTTTTTTATCCAGAACGTAATAGAGAGCGGAGTCGCGGAAGGAGGCGACGTTGGCTTTGGAAGTCTTTTTTTTTGAGGTCTTTTTGATTTTCACCCGGTGAAATTGAACCTCCAGGATGGAGGCTACTAATCCGTTGTTCCACTTTTCCAACCAGCCAGTTTTTTGACTCACTTAAAAACCATCCCTTCAGGGAAGATTAAATATTAGGTTAAAGATATCAAAGAATTCCCGGACTCACCACTTGCTGTCCTTTTGAAGAAAACGCCCCCGATTGAAATCTTTAAATCTTAAATGGTTTAACGCTTTAGTGAATGAGAGAGTCAACCCAACCGGGTTGAGCAGGTGAAAAAATGTAGAATGGTCGAAAGCGGAAGCTTCCTTGGGACCTGTAAGGAGAGTTATGTTTTTAAATCCATTCGAATCCGGTTCCGCGGGAGCGGGGTCCAATCGGGGATGTCCGATTTGTGATGGAATGGGAAAAACCATCCAATTTAATTGGCGGATAGCGAAAGCGCAGCCCTCCAGTTCTCTGGGTGGCTATACCCAAACCCTGCCCATGAAACAAAAGCTAAAGGCTGGTTTTTTATATGAGTGCGCTGTTTGCGGAGAGCAGTGGTACTTGGATGAGCCGCAGGAGACGATTGTTCTTATCCCCCGGGACCGGGCAGCGCTGGTAGCTGAATGGGGATCAGGTCCGATTTCGCTTCCGGTTCATTTATGGGAAAAGGCCAAGGTGATCGGCGCCACGGCGGCTCACTCCGTTTCCGGTGAAAAGGAATTCGCTGAAATTCCCTGTGAGGTTCATACCCGGCAGGGGGAGCGGATCGATAAATGCCTTCTGACATTTAAGACCGCGCCGCCCTTAGCGTCTTATCAGATTCGAGTCCGCTTGATGAAGGATGTTGTGGATATTTTTCCTTCCCGATTCGCCCTTCCCAAAGAGGTTCGAACCGCCAGCGGTTTCTCCAACCCTGCCCCGATGGGCCGCGCCGCGACCTGGGTGGAATCGGCTGACGGCAAGCGCTTTTGTTTAAATTGGGTTGTTAATTTTTTTGACCGTTCGAAATACCAAGGAGAAGAAATTCGTTTGATGAAAAAAAATAAAGTGACGCCCAAGGGTCGAAATATTTGGGTGGAGGAACCGACAAAAAAAATAACCTTCTTTATCGGGGACTGGGATGAAAAGGTCAGGGAATTTTTCGGGAATTAGCAGTCTCGTTTAAACTGCGAGGCGAGAACCGTCTGTTTTTGATTTAGGTCCAGCCTTTTTCCTGGCGGAGCCAAAGGATTTGGCCCGTATGGTGCCGGCCGTGCCAAGCGTAGATACCCAAAGCCCGGAAAAGAGAAATGGTTCTGCCGTCTGGGTGGATAAAGGCGCGGTTGTATTGATCGTCCGTCATGGAGATCAGGAGGCGGACCCACCTTTGATGAAGACCTTCCATTAAAACCAGCGATGGCTCCAATTTTCCTGTTTTGGCATCCGGCAATTCTGACCATAAATTTTCGTTATATGCCTTAATTGACGGAGTTTCTTCGGTAAGGGTCCAGCGGAAACGGACATAGCTGTTGACGTGGCTATCCACTAGATGATTAGTAATTTGCCGGATCGTCCAGTTCTTATATTTTGTGTCCAATTGGTCTTCGGACAAGCCGTTAAGGGCTTGCCGGAGTAGGGAAGGCGCCTGTTCGATTTGGGTAATATAGGCCTTCTTTTGTTCGAGGCCATAATTTTCAACGATTTGCAAGGGACCTACAGGGTATTGAGGAACTTCCATGCGGTACCTCTAAATATTAGATGAGAGATTGTAAGAGAAAAAGGAATGCTGTTCTATCCTTCTGAAACGTCTAAAATAGAGATAGAAGTAAGCGGTTATTTGGGAGGGAACCGGGATGAAGATTAATCATAATAACAATTACTTAAAAAGTTTGGGACCATCAGCCGCGGAAACCCAAGCGATGATCCAGGCGGAACAAAATCGGAAAAAATTAAGGACCGAGTCCGAAGCCTCGGAGAAAATCAGGAAATTCGAGGACACGGTTAAACAAAAAGGTATCCAAGGCCCGGGTTCGAATTCCCGACAAGCCACTCCGGAAAAGCAATCAGAGGAAGAAACCGCAGAGAAAAAAGCGGAAACCTCCGGCTCGGAAGAAAGCGGCCCGCCTCCAGTTACCAAGCGAATTGATATCCGAATCTGAATCGAGATTTTTCTGGGGTACTAGGGTTGATTCCCTGGAAGAGTCTCGAATGAGTAGAATGCCTCCAACATAATAGAGTCAGAATCTCTGGAGAACAAAAAGATCGATAGGATTTTTAAAGTGACAACGAAAACGCTTGTTATTACCCGGGAAAAAACAGAAGAACAGACGGAATTAAATAATCCGTGGCAAGTGATACTGTTCAATGACGAGGTTCATAGTTTTGATCAGGTGATCCTTCAGATTCAGAAAGCCGCAGGCTATTCCTTGGAAAAGGCTTTTGAACTTACTATACGCGTTCATGAAAAGGGCAAGGCGATGATTTATGTCGGATCTGAGGCGGATTGTGAAAAGGTGTCGGCGGTTCTTCAACAGATTCAATTGATTGTGGTCGTGGAAAAGACTTAGTCTGGTTTTTAGGAATTTCGCCCGCTTTTTATAACTAAAAAGGATAGGCCCACGGAAAACAACCCGAGTCCCCCAAAATCATTTCCACTCACACGTTTCGTTATCCTTTTAATTCTTATCTTCGTTGTTCTGGTGTTTTTTTGGTTTCTCTATCAACGCTGGGAAGAGCGGCAAAATGGAACTCTCTTAAATAATTCGTTAGGACCTGTCACGTTTCAACCTCTTCCATTGGGCAGTATTCATCCAACGGGATGGTTGTTAGACCAGCTTAAACTCCAAGCGGATGGACTTTCAGGCCATTTAGACGAATTTTGGCCGGATGTGAAGGATAGTGGATGGATCGGAGGCAAAGCTGAGGGGTGGGAGAGGGCACCATATTGGCTGGATGGGCTGGTGCCGTTGGCCTATTTAACCGATGACGCGCGTTTGAAGGCCAAGGCCGCCCGCTGGATGGATTATATCCTGCGGCATCCGCTGGCAGACGGATGGCTGGGGCCGGAACAAAGTCTTCCGCCTCCCGGTTCTAACCTTCCGCCAACCACCCCGCGTGATCCTTGGCCTCAGTTTATTATTCTTAAAGCGCTGACCCAGTATCAGGAAGCTTCCGGGGATTCCAGGGTCATTCCAGCCATGGAAAGATCCTTGGCGAGCCTCAACTATCAGTTGGATCACCGACAGCTTTTTGATTGGAGCTATTTCCGCTGGGGTGATTTGCTGGTCAGCCTTTTTTGGCTCTATGACCGGACGGGCGAGCCTTGGCTGTTGGATTTAGCCCGCAAAGCAGCCATTCAGGGATATAGCTGGCCTGAGCACTTCTCGAATCTTCCCGTTAAGGAGAAGTCTGTCCAATGGAATTGGCGGGGACATGTAGTTAATAACGCCATGGGTTTAAAAGTGCCGGCGCTTCTTTACCGTTTTACGGGCGGTCAAAAATTCAAGGCCCTGTCCTTGGGGGCTCTGAAAGAAATGGACCGCTGGCACGGCGAAGCGAATGGACTTTTTAGCGGCGACGAGTGCCTGGCCGGCCGGAGCCCCTCCCAAGGTACGGAGCTCTGCGCTATTGTGGAAACTATGTTCTCGCTGGAGACCTCGCTTTCAGTCGTGGGGGATGTGGAATTCTCGGACCGGTTGGAGAAAATCGCTTTTAATGCCCTACCTGCGGCTTTTACCCCGGACTATTGGGGCCACCAATACGTTGAGCAGGCGAACCAGGTCGCCTGTGTGTTTGAGCCTCGGCCTGTCTATACCACGAACCGGGGCGGGGCGAATCTTTTCGGCTTAGAGCCTCAATATGGCTGCTGTCTGGCAAATATGCACCAAGGCTGGCCAAAGCTGGCTTCTCATTTGTGGATGGCAACTCCAGACGGTGGTTTGGCCGCGGTGGTTTACGCGCCGTCGGTAGTACAAACTCAGGTTTCGGGAACTCCGGTCCGAGTGGAACTAGTGACCCATTATCCTTTTGATGAGAGTTTGGTTTTTAAGGTGAGCGTTCCCCAAACTGTGGAGTTTCCGTTGTATCTTCGCGTCCCAAGTTGGGCTAAGGACGCCTCGCTTCAGCTTCCGGATGGAACTCTTCGGTCACTCACCTCTGGCAGTTTTCATAAAATTACGCGCCGGTGGAACGGGGAAGAAACGCTGGTTCTAAAACTGCCGATGTCGTTCCGCCTTCGGGAAGGATTTCAGAACTCGGTGAGTGTGGAAAGAGGCCCCTTGGTTTACAGCCTGCGAATTCGGGAGGGATGGAAGGCGATTCAACCCTACAAGTACCAGCCTTTGGGAAAACATGAAAACTATTTTGAGGTATTCCCGGAAAGTCCTTGGAATTGCGCTTTGGCTATGGATCTCCGTCACCCTGAGAAATCGCTGAGTTTTCAAGAAGAGGATTTAAAAGGCGATCCTTTTACGCCGGAAGGTGTACCGGAAAAGGTTTTCGTGAAAGGAAGGCGCCTGGACGATTGGGTGATGTCTCAAGGCGCGGCGGAACCTCCGCCCTTCAGTCCGGTGATCAGCCAACAGCCGATAGAGGACTTGGTCCTGGTCCCTTATGGCTCCACGCGCTTGCGCGTGACCGAGTTTCCGGTTTTGAAATAAGTCTCTCGGCTTAGGCTGGGGTTATCGCCGGAGAGGTTTCGAATCCCTGGGGAAGAACCACCAAATTGCCTTCTTCCCAAACCTCGAAGCCGTCCCGATCAGTCGAGATGACATAACCTCGAAATTCGCCGCCAGCCCCCCGGAACATCTCCGACACAATGGTGCCAATCTTATTGGTTTTGAAATTTCCAACACGTTGTTGAAGGCTATAGGACGCCATGGATACCTCGCTTTTTATCTTGGGAAAGAGTTTAGGCTTGTTCGAGATAAATAGCACTAAACCACTGGAATAATGAGAGCTGATATCGTTGATCCATTGACTTTAGTTCGACTAATGAGAAGGCGGGGGATTTGAGGGCGAAGACGATAACTCTGCGGGGAAAAAACGGTTCCTTGGAGTCTTTTCTTGCGGAATATCAAAATGATAGTCAGTCCCTCGTTTTGATTTCACGTTAAGTTTCAGCTCCGACATCACTTTTTTGTAATTGCCTTAAAACCGCATCGAATCAAATAGTTTTTGAAAGTTCATTTCGCTGATTCGGGGCATCTTTCTTGCTTTAACTCTTCCTATTACAATTAAAGTCGAAAGGACTGACCACCAAAGGTCAGCCTGAAATTTTGAGGAGGTTCCATGAGAAAAATTATTTTCAGCGTTACTGCGCTTTTGTTAATGATCTCGGCTGCTTTAGGCACCGGCTGTTATGGCTATCATCGGGGGGTGGGAGTCGAGGTCGATGTTCATGATGCGAGATGGCATTATGATCATGATCATAACGATGAATGGCGCCGAAACCATCCTTGGAATAATGATCGTAATGATTATGATCGTTAAGATTTGAGGAACAGTTAACCGCTGTGAAGTGAGCGGTTTGCTTGCGCGTAAAACTCCTTATGGTGATAGATTGGGCCGGCTTCCCCAGGCCGGCCTTTTTTATTGGTTGAATCTGGAAGAACGTTTGCTTTCGATCTTTTGTTTATAGTAGCTCCGTCTCCTACTCTCTGTATTGAAAAGGTGGTGACATGACAAAACACAAACATGAACAAAGGCACAGACAAGATAGCGTCGAAATTCATGATCCTTATTGGATGCGTGCCCATCGGGATTGGCGGTTCTTGATTATTGTCTTCTTGATGCTGGCGGCCATCGCGACTTACGTGCTGACAGGAAATTTGGCTTGGCGCCCCCGTAATGATCAAACGCTGCCCTTGTTGGACAAAGGGTCTGGCTCGGTTAAGCTTCCGGCGGTCCAATAAAAATCGATCCACAAGAAAAGCCGTATGCAGATTAAATGTTTCAGAAGATCCGAATTTTAAGGAGGCTTTTTTATGGGAGAGCAACGAGACGCTTACTTGGCGAAATTCAAGTTGAAACTGGACGAGTGGAACGCTGGAATCGATCAACTACAGGTTCGGGCGAATTCAGCTCATGAAGAAATGCTGGTTTCTTATAACAAGCAAATCGCGGTATTAAAAGAAAAGCGAGATGATCTGAAGGGGCGTATGGAGGAATTACACAAAGCGGGAGAGGGCGCGTGGGAAGACCTGGTTGACGGCGCTGATACAGCTTGGAAGTCTCTGGGCGACTCCATCGATAACGCCAAATCCAGGTTCAAGTAAAAAGAAAAGGCGTTCATTTGAGGTCCTCATTCGAGAAATGCCCGGAAAAGAACGGTTTATCATGTGCTGCAACTTTTCCATCTGGTGTCTCGTCCTAATAGCGGGATGCAATTAAAGCCCGAAAATAAAAAACCCGAAAGGGTTGGAGGCTTCAAATGAAAAAGCTCATTGTGACTTTAGTAACGGTGCTGTTTTTGGGCAGCACGACGGGTTTAGTTTTCGCCCAAACGGGAACTGCTCCGTCCACCACGCCGGTGGCGAAGAGCGCGAAGAAAAAAGTTAAAAAGGTCAAAAAAGTGAAGAAGGCCGCCGCTCCTGCCGCGTCGACCACGACGCCAGTCGCCAAGTAACTTCTTCAAAACCGCCCCAAAAGGGCGTCGACGCTAAAGCCCCTGGGCTTAACCCGGGGGCTTTTTTATTATTTGACATGAAAGCGTTTTCAATTTCTTTCAAATAGGGGGAATTGGTTTAGACTAGCTCTTATTAAACCGTTGTTCTATCGATTGGTTTTTTAAGTTTTTTGTTTTAATTTTTTGGAAAACCGTACATATGAAGCCGGTTGCAAAGGTATTTAACGCTTTAATTAAGAGGTGCCACCATGACCGAAGCCAGCTTGTTTTTGGATAAACGAGTTCATCCCCGAGTTGCCGTAAAAATTCCGATTTCTTTTAAAGTTATTGAGGAAGTTCCCGAAGCGAACAATATTCGAGAGATGGGCAATAAACTTAAGTTCGCCCAAACCCTCGATACAAGTCTGGGCGGCATGTATGTGGTGACGGACGACCATACCCTGAAAATCGGGGATATTCTCAGTTTGAAGATTAATCTTCCAAATCACACCGATCCCTTGTCAGCTTTTGTGGATGTCGCTTGGGCAAATGAGACGGGCGCGGGACTGCAATTTTTAGCGATCAAAGACGAGGATCTTAATTCGTTGAAGGTTCATCTGGAAGGTGTTTCCGACAAAGCGTAATCGTTTTTTGAAAGTCATCTCAAACCCTTGGGCTTAAACCCAAGGGTTTTCTTTTTTAAACTCCTTATTATTTGGGCTCCTTAGAAATTTCATGATTGTTTTACTTTTGGTATCTTGATCTTTGCTTCTGTCCTGAGCATTCTGGACCTGTTTCTGACCAAAACAGTCATCCCGAGGAGAAGAACATGCCCCTGCTTAAAGAAGGGACAAAGGCTCCGGAGTTTTCCCTGCCTTCGACTCCGGATCAAAAAGTATCCCTGTCGGAATTCCGGGGGAAAAACGTGGTCCTGGTTTTTTATCCGGCGGACTGGAGTCCGGTCTGCGGCGATCAATTGGCCCTCTACAATGAAGTGCTTCCTATGATCACGAAACATAACGCGACCGTATTGGGAATCTCGGTGGATGGTATTTGGTGTCATTTGGCTTATGGTAAGGACCGGAAGTACCGCATCCCGCTGTTGTCAGACTTTGAGCCCAAGGGCGAGGTAGCGAAACTCTACGGTGCTTACCGGCCCCAGGAGGGCACCACTGAACGTGCGCTGTTCGTGATCGACGAACAGGGAATCATCCGCTGGAGCTATTTGTCTCCGGTGGGAGTGAATCCAGGCGCGGATGGTATTTTGGAAGCGCTGGAATCCTTGTCGGCAAAGGGGAAAAAATGAGCGCCAAATTAAAAATCGCGGTGACGGCCAAGGACCATTCGGAAGGTCCGGATAAAGCTTCGGTCGTTTTGGTCGAGTACGGGGATTACCAATGTCCCCATTGCGGACACGCTTTTCCCATCGTGAAACGCCTTCAAAAGGCGTTGGGGAAAGATTTGAAATTCGTCTTCCGCAATTTTCCTCTTTCAGAAGCGCACCCGGATGCGGTGAACGCGGCGAAGGTGGCGGAGGCTGCTGCCCTTCAGGGCAAGTTTTGGGAAATGCACGACGCTCTCTTTGAAAACCAATCCCGCTTGGACGTGGAAAGCCTCTCGCTCTACGCGTCGAAGCTCAAACTGGATATGGCGGCTTTAAATGAGGCGGTCGCGGATTCTAAGGTAGAGGCAAGGGTCTCATCGGATTTTGAGGGCGGAGTGATTAGTGGAGTCAATGGGACGCCGACCTTCTTTATTAATGGGACGCGTTATGACGGCGATTGGGAATACAGTCCCTTTCTTGCCGCGTTGAAAGAAACGATTGCGGCCCAAACCTGACCTCGAAAGCCTGAATGGAGGAAATATGTCCATCACCAAAGAAGAAATTTTGGAAAAAATGAGACAAAGGAATGTAGTGGTTTTGGATGTGCTGCCCCAGGAGGATTACGAGAAGCTTTGCATTCTGGGTTCGTACTGTATTCCCATTGTCCATTCCCGTCCGGAAGAATTTGTTCAGCGGGTTGAGAAACGGTTCGGCAAGAATAATTTTTTCATCACTTATTGCTCCGGTTTCCCATGCCGTCATTTTCAGGAAGCCGCGGACGCGCTACGTCAAGCCGGGTTCGAAGCGGAAGGTTATTCGGGCGGCATTCAGGAGTGGGCTGAATCGGGTTTGCCAACCGCGGGGACCCAAGCAGAAATACGGGGTTAGCGGGTCTCTCTTTTCCTAGAAGCTCCAATTTCGACCGACAAATCAGGCATCTCAAGATAAAAAAGACGGTAAAAATACCTTTCTGGGGCATTAAAACAGGAAATCAACCCCTTGTTCCGAGAGGGGGAGGGTTCCTACCTTCACTTCAGTCCCTTGGGGTCCAGAAGTTTGTTGATTCACGCAACACTTTTCCGAAAAAACAGGTAAAATCTCAAACCGCCGGAAAAGGCCTCTTCAGCCCCGGGGGGGTCGTTCCTTGAAGAGTTATTCCTAAAATATGGAGTCGCAATGAAGCCACAAGTATCCAAGACCGAACATGGAAACAATATCCTTAAAAAAGGAAAAGAAAAAGGATTCATCACCTATAAACAGGTGAATGACATCCTGCCGGATGAGGTGGTTTCTTCCGCGGAGATCGATGACATCCTTCTCATGCTGGGTGAAAACGACATTAAGATCGTAGACCAAGAGGAAAAGACCGAGGCCATTCCGGACGGCGAAAAAGAAGTCGGCGCCGTTGAAGTGCTCGCCAAAGATGAGGAACAAGAAGAGAACGAGGGATTTGAGAAAGCCTTTAAAATCGCCGGCATCGAAACCCGTGTCGGAGATCCGGTGAAGATGTATCTGCATCAGATGGGCCGTATTCCGCTGCTTACCCGCGAGCAGGAAGTTACCTTGGCCATGCGTATTGAGGCGGGCGAGTTTAAAGTGGAGAAGGCTGTCCTAGGCTCCTTCCTGGGATTTCAGGAATTAAACAATCTTCTGCTGGATATCCTAAAGAAAAAGAAGACTCTTCAAGAAACCATTAATCTGGATCCTTACGCGGAGCTCCCTGGCGGAGTGCCGGAAAAAAAGATTTTCGCCAAGCTTAAAAAGAATCACGTGAAACTCAAGGCGTTGGAAAAGCAGGTTAAAGCCCTTCAACACAAGACGGCGCTCAAATCTTTAAAAGACGACAAGCGTAAAGTGATGTTGGAACAATTGGATATCAAACTCATCGACCTGATTTGGCTGGTGAAAGACTGCCAATTTCTGAAAAAGGTGAAAGACCGGCTCATCGGCTGTCTTCGCGAATACGGCGAGGCCATCGAGGAGCAGGAACACATCATGCACTCGCAGGAAAAGCAGATGAAACTGACTCCGGAGTTCTATATTAAACTCCCGAGCCTCCTAAAAGACGGCGAGCCGATTAATCTTCACGCTTTAGAAAAAAAGAGCCACTTAAAGGGCGAAGCCTTCGCCAAGGCCTGCGGCCTCTGGGACGCGGCGCGCCGGGAGATCAAGAAATTGGAGAAGGGTGCCATGATCAAGCGCGATGACCTCAAACACATCATGAGGGTGACCCGTGTGGGCGAGCGCGAGGCTTATCACGCGCGCATTGAGCTCGCGGAAGCCAACCTGCGCCTGGTTATTTCCATCGCGAAAAAATACAACAACCGCGGTTTGCCCTTTTTGGACTTGATTCAGGAAGGCAATATCGGCCTGATGCGCGGAGTTGAGAAATTCGAGTACCGCCGGGGCTATAAGTTTTCCACCTACGCCACCTGGTGGATCCGTCAGGCCATTACCCGCGCCTTAGCGGACCAGGCCCGCACCATCCGTATTCCGGTGCACATGATTGAGACCATCAACAAGTCGGCTATGGTTTCCCGCGAGTTGGTTCAGGAGTTAGGGAGGGAACCCCACGCGGAAGAAATCGCCGAACGCCTGCAAATGCCGGTGGAAAAGGTCCGGTCGATCCTCAAAATCGCCCAGTCGCCGATTTCCCTGGATACGCCGGTTGGGGAAGAAAAGGACATCCAATTAGGGGACTTTATCGCGGACACTGACGCCATCAGCCCGGATGACGCGACGGCCTTTGTGCTTCTGCAGGAACGTATTTCCAAAGTACTGGGAAGCCTCAAAGAGCGGGAGGCGGATGTGCTTCGCCTTCGGTTCGGCCTGAACGACGGCACCCCGCATACTCTGGAAGAGGTAGGGAACATCTATAAAGTGACCCGCGAGCGCGTTCGTCAGATTGAGGCCAAAGCCTTGCGAAAACTGATGCATCCTTCCCGCAGCCGCCAGTTGAAGGATTATTTGAATTAATCCAAGATTGGTCTTTAACCTTAAGCCGGTTCCTTTAGGGGACCGGCTTTTTTTATTTGCGGATTACTTTATAAACGGGCAGTTTAACTCGACTAGTTTTGGCGGCTAGTTACGGTTCTTGGGCCGAGTTCGGGAGGCGGGCGGGTTTGGCCGGCGTTGTTGCGCGGCTTGTCTCTGTGTCTGACCCTCGGCCTGGGCATTTGGCCGCGTCGGGTTGTTAGTCCGCTGGGGCTCTTGGGCGCCCCCTGGACTCGAGTTTTCCCTTCTTTCTTGAACGGCTTGATGAAGCATCTTTAAACGGTTTTTACCTTTCGCCCCATTCAATTGCTGAAGCATGTTTTGTCTCTCGATGGGAGGCAGACGGTCAATTGCCCGAAGGCGGGCCCAGCGCTCGGCGATTTTTTTCCGAAGCTTGCCGGCTTTAGCCTGCCAGGATTGGTAGCGGGCTTTTTCCTCATCGGTGCAGGCGCGTTTAGGAAGAAAGGTTCCTTGGCCTAAAGAAAAATCCGAATGCTGATCGGCCTCGACGGTTTGGGTATTGCTATCCTTTTGAACTTCCACTGCTCCATGAAAAGTCGTGGTTTGAACATCGCCCTCATCTTTAGCCACTTCAAAGGCGGTTCCGCGTACTCCGCACACCACGCCGCCTGATTCAATATCAAAGGTTGATTTGCTATCCGAAAGTTTTTCCACCTCGGAGAGTATTTTTCCTGTGATCAGGCTTAGTT
>CAWKIY010000064.1:0-3887 GCA_963849245.1 candidate division FCPU426 bacterium
CCGGCGACTCCCGAATCCACCAGGTACTTGGCCGTGAGTTCGCTCATCTCCCCCGCGCCCAGAAGCAAAACCTTTTGTTCGGACAAAGATCGGAATATTTTCTTGGCCAGATCCACCGCCACACTGGAAACATTGGTTGGCATGCGGGCGATCTCCGTTTGATTGCGGACTCGTTTGGCGGCGGAGAAAGCTTTCGGAAAAATACCGTTCAGAAGAGTGCTAATCATTCCCGTTTCCCTGGAGTTCTCGAAAGCTTCTTTAACTTGGCCCAAAATCTGGGCTTCCCCCACCACCATGGAATCCAGGGAGCTCGCTACCCGGAACAAATGGGAAAAAGCCTCGGGCCCCTCATAAAAATAAAAGTATTTTTTAACTTCCGCCGGCTTCAGTTTGTAAAAAGAACCCAGAATTTTACGCACTTCCTCGATGGCCGCCTCGGCTTCTTCGGTGGCGAGATAAAACTCCACCCGGTTGCAAGTGGAAAGAAAAACCCCCTCGGACGCCCGGCTTTTGAGGTTCCGCAAAACCTCTTTAACCTTTTCTGGTTCCAGGGCGTATTTTTCGCGCACCTCAATGGGGGCAGTGGTGTGGTTTAAGCCGTAAGTGATAAACTTCATCAGGCTTCCTTCTCCCTTAAAAAGTGTGCTGAGTCGTTAAAAAGACCCGCACACCCAAAAAAGTAAAAAGCGCCAAAAAGTAGCCGGCCATGACCAACATCATGGTCTTTTTTCCCCGCATGCCGAACACCCATCGCAGCAGAAAAAAGAAGGCGTATATCACCAGCACCAAAAAAGACCCGAGGATTTTAGGATCCAAAAGCGGAAGACGGTTCCAAACCTGATAGGCTTGTACCGCCCCCAGCAGAAGCCCGCCCATCCAAAAAACAAATCCGAGGCCGACATAAAAGATAGTGAGGTTGTCGAGAATTTCCAGCGCTGGTAGTCGGTAGCTCCAGCTTTTAATTTGGTGTTGTTTCAACTGGCCTTCCTGAATCCAGAAAGCCACCCCCACGCCAAAACCCAGGGTGAAGTGGGCGAAACCCAAAAAGGTCAGAAAAATATGGCTGGCCATTCCCGCCGACATTAAATGGCTGTCCATCACGGGAAGGCTTTTAAGCCCGATGAGAAAAGCCAAAAAGGAAAGAAAGAAAATAAGCGGCAGAAAAAGCGAGGTGAGAATCGGCACCACCGCTTTCAAACGCCCTAAAAGCAATCCGGCTCCCAGAGAAAAGGACAGGGTCATGAGAATCCCTTCCACAGTGGTAAAAGGGGCGTAGCCCTGGGATACCCATAACCCAATCAGCGAGACCAGTTGGAGAAAAAGCCCCCCGCTTAAGGCTTGCGCCGCCCGGTTATCAAATACCGTCTCTAAGCTTCGGTAATAACGGAAGGAGTTCCAGCAGCCCACCACATAGAAAATAGCGGTCGCCCCAAAAAGCAAATTCATCATGACGGCCCCTCTTGTCTTTTAAAAATGCGGCCTTTATCCGCGCGGATAAAAGCCGAAACCCGGGTTCAGGTGAGGAATGAGAACAGGGCTTACTCTACAACCCATTTCCAGCTGTGGCAACCGACCGCCTAAAAACAAAAAACCCTCCGGCCAGGGGCCGGAGGGTTTAAAAGCGGTCAAAATCAGTTAAAAAGAGCCGAGGCCGCCGTTTGAGCCATATGCATCACCGGGGTCGGCCAGAAACCCAGGGTCACGGTCATTACCACGCAAATCACCAGCACTGTACGTTCGATCCAGTTCATCTCGATAGGAGAGGAATCTTTCGGATCCGAAATGAGCGCCTGCCTCACCACTTGCAAATAATAGTACAAGGAGACCACGCTGAAAATCATACCGACCAAGGCCAGCCAGGTATAGCCCTTGGAAATAGCCGCTCCAAACAAGTACCACTTCCCCGCGAAGCCGGCGAAAGGCGGAACACCCGCCAAGGACAATAAGCAAACGAGGAGAACCACGCCGATAAGCGGCGATCTTTTCCACATTCCCGAGTAATCCTCAATTTGATCGCTTCCTGTTTTTCCGGAGACAATCACGATCGCCAAGAAAACACCCATGTTGGCGAAAAGGTAGACGAAGAGGTAAAACAAAACCGCGGTCAGACCCAATTGGCCCCCCGCGAGAAACCCAGTGGAGATATAGCCGGCTTGCGCGATCGAAGAATAAGCCATGAGGCGTTTGAGGTTGCGCTGGGGAATGGCTTCCAGATTTCCGAGGATAATGCTGAGTAAAGCCAGCACCGCGAAAAGACCCATCCAGGTCGGTTGAAGCGAAGGCACATTTAAACCGACCCAGAACAAACGGACAAAAGCGGCGAATCCCGCCGTTTTAGAGGCGACGGAAAGATAGGCCGTGATGGGCGTCGGCGCGCCCTCGTAAACATCCGGAGTCCACATATGAAAAGGAGCCAGGGAAATTTTAAAAGCTAATCCAGCGATCACCAAAATGACAGCCAAGACCAGAAGAGGCGACGAGGATTGAAGCGCCAAACTCTTCCCCATATCGGCGATAAGCGTCGTTCCGGTAAATCCGTAGAGATAGGAAAAGCCGAACAAAAGCAAAGCGGAGGAAAACGCGCCCAGCAGGAGATACTTCATGCCCGCTTCATTGCTCCCTTTGTCTTTTTTCATAAAGGAAGCCAGAAGATAACTACTGATCGTTAAGGTTTCTAAAGCCACATATAAAGTAATAATTTCCTGAGCCGAAGTTAAAGCGGAAGCTCCAGCCGCCGAGAACAAAAGAACCGTGATGAATTCAGCGAAATACGAAGTTTTGTGGGTAGTAAAATAACGGAAGGTAATGAGCAGCGTGAAAAGCGTCGCCAGCAGAATGATCAGCTTAAAGAAAACCGCCACCGCGTCAGTTTTAAGAAACCCGGCAAAAGCCTCAGCCGGCCCGGCCGAAGCGCTGCAACAGGAACTAATCGGACAGCTGCCGCATAAGTTCCCCGCACAGCAAAGGGAAAGAATCGCGCCCACAACACCCAGAACCGCGATGGACTTTACCAGCGTCCTTGAGGAACCCGCTTTTTGAAACAAATCGACAATCAAAACAAGAAAAGCCGTCCCGACCAGCCAAAGCTCGGGTAAAAAAGCGTGGTAGTTGATCACTTGAATCCTCCGATATGGTCAATCAAAGGCGCGATGGCCGTATTTGACATGTCAACAAAAGGTTTGGGATAAAGACCGACCGCCAGCGAGACGATCAAAAGAAAGGCAAGCGGCAGGATTTCAATAAAGGTTCCATCCTTCACTTCTTCCTTAAAATGCGGGTCCTTCAGCGGGCCGAAGAACACCATTTGCACCAGCCGCAAATAATAAATGGCCGTCAAGACAATGGCCAAAACCCCAATCGGGAACAAAGCCTGGAAGATGGAAAAGCCGCCGTGAAACCCGCTTTGGTAAGAACCGAGGAACACTAAGAATTCACCTACGAAACCGCTCAAGCCTGGTAATCCTACATTTGCCATGGCGGCCACCACAAACAAACCCGCCAAGACCGGCATACAAGCCGCCAGACCGCCGAGCTTCGCCAATTCCCTCGTATGCGCCTTTCCGTAAACTGTTCCTACCAAAGCGAAGGTGAGAGCCGCCACAATACCGTGGGAGAAGGTTTGAATCACCGCGCCGTTTAAACCGGCAACTTCTAAAGTGCAGATGCCAAAAAGAATTGTTCCGCAATGGGAAACCGATGAGTAAGCGATGACATATTTAAAATCTTTTTGCTTAAGCGCCACGATCGCGGCGTAGAGCATGTTAATTAAAGCCAAAATCGCCAAATAAGGAAGCCATTGTTTGGCGCCGTCAGGCATGATCGGAAGAGCCACTCGGATAATGCTATAGCCGCCCAAGCTTTTTAAAACGCCCGCATGCAGCATGGAA
>CAWKIY010000065.1:0-17624 GCA_963849245.1 candidate division FCPU426 bacterium
TAACCCGTCCTTCACGACAAGTGGGATTTCGAATTCCTTATGGTGATCTATCCGGTTATTTGTATCTTTTTTTTGCAGAAGTGGTTACGGTTAATTTTTAAATGTCCGTTTTTTATACCTTCGAAGCTTGGGAACAGTGAATGACAGAAGATAAAAAAATAAACTGTCTCACGCCAAAAAGACAAAAACTGTCGTGTCAGTTTTTTAGAATTAGGGGTAAATTGTGACCAGCACTTAAAATGATCAACAGGCAAAAGCCATGAAACATCAACCGAACCCTAAAATTTTTGATCAAATCGCGGAAAAAATTTCGGCGCAGATACGCCAAGGCGTTCTTCCCCTCGGATCAAAGATTCCCTCGGTGCGTCATTTCAGCCGCCAGTTGGGCGTGAACACCGCCACCGTCAACCGCGCCTATTGGAAATTGGAAAATGAGGGGCTATTGGAATGCCGGCCCCAATCCGGGTACTTTGTGAAATCCGTCGCATCCCATTATCCGCTGGAGCTCAAAAGCCAGTCCTCGGCGACGCCTATCCCGGGCATTCACACCATGGCTTTAGACAAAAAAACCATGGGCGAAGTGACGATTTTTTTCGGACATAAGGATTTGACGTTAGGCACGCCCTTTCCCCATGTCTCCACCATACCCGCCGAACTGGGCCGGTGCCTGGACCGCGCCCGTAAAAATATGGACCCTCAGCTTTATTGTTTTCCCCTGCCCAACGGGGTGAAAGAAATTCGGGTTCAGCTGGCCCGTTACCATCTCAACATGGGGCTCAATTTTTCCCCGGATGATTTCGTCATCACCTCCGGCGGTATGGAATCTCTTTTTCTCTCTTTCTTATCCGTGGTCAATCCGGGCGACGTGGTGGCCGTTTCTTCTCCCTGCTTCCTGGGCATTTCGATGCTTCTTAATAATTTAAGGGTCAAGATCGTCAATATTCCCAGTGATCCCCAAACCGGGATGGATCTGGACATTCTAAAAAAAGTATTGAAAAAGCATGACATCAAAGCCTGTTACGCCATGCCCAATTTTTCCAATCCGATCGGATGCTCCATGCCGGAGGAGAATAAAAAAGCTTTGGTGGAAATGCTCTCAGCAAAAGATATCCCACTCATTGAAAATGACGCCTACAGCGACATTTATTTTGGCGACGTCCGGCCAAAACCGGCGAAGGCTTACGACAAAAGAGGCCTGGTCATGCTTTGCTCTTCTTTTTCGAAAACGGTTTCCATGGGGGTCAAGCTGGGCTGGGTGATTCCGGGACAGCGCTTCGTCGAATGTTTGGGTTTTAAAGTTTTGCCCCATAACACTTCCCAGCCGCTGGTGGAAAAGGCCTATGCCGACTTTCTGTCCTTAGGCTCTTATGAGAGGCATTTGAGAAAATTGCGGAAACTTTACGCGAATAATCTCAATCATTTTCAAAAAACCATCGCGGCCCGCTTCCCTGAAGGGACCCAAACCAGCCGTCCCAACGGCGGATTATCGATGTGGCTGAAATTGCCTCCAAAAGTGGATGTGATGAGGCTTTATCAAGAGGCGGCCGCCATCGATCTTTATTTATTGGCGGGTAACGCTTTTTCCATTGGAGCCGATTACAGCGACTGCCTTCAACTTTGTTTCGCTGAGCCCTGGAGCGAAAAGGTAGAGAAGAAACTCGAGACTGTTGGAAACCTCGCCAAGAAACAATTGGTTGAAAAAAAGTCCTAGCAGTCCAGAAAAACCGAAACAGGACAGTTCAAAGAAAACACCTTCCTCAACTGGGTGTATTTGGCAAGTCTTGGGAATAAACCAAGACGTGTCGTTTGCTCTGGCCCGGAAGAAATGTGCCGCGTCTTTTAAAGTCCTCCATGAATCTTGAAGGCAATTGGCCGAGCAGTTTGTAGAAGTCGCTGGCTAAATGCGTCCGGTCAAAATACCGGTGGGTTTTCGCCAAACGGGTCCAGTTTTGTTCTTCCTGAAAATTTATATTCTCGATGAGATTCTTGCACCGAATAATTCGGGCGTATTGTTTAGGACCCATCCCCATCCAATCATTAAATTTCCTTAAAACCTGGCGCTGGGTATAGCCCGTTTTTTGAAAAACGGGCTCCAAAGAACCTAAGCCCCCCTGCTTTTGAATTAATTGGGCGACGTCTTGAACAAAATAATCCACGTCGTTGGAAACCCGGACTCGCTCCGCTAAGACCCTCTCAAACAAATCGATGCGGGTCTCGATATCGGGCGCTAGAAATAATTTTTCTTTTAGATTTTCGGTTTCTTTTCCCCAGACCAGGGATAAATCAATCATACCATCCCGGGTTTCAGAAACCGGAATTCCGATCAGCGTTTTCAAGGCTCCCGGCCTCACAATAAAAGCGATCACTTCGAGGGAATTCACGGGAATCACCGTAATCTTCGTTCGAGGACCTTCGACCCAAAGATGAATATCTCCCGGTTTCTGACCAATAATAAAAATGATCCGGGCTTGGGCGTTCGGGAGATCTTTGTATAAAAAGGAATTAATGGAATTTAAATCCCCATGATTTTGACCCGCCGTAACATATTCCATAAAAGGAGCCAGCTCAGGAATGGGCGGTCGTTTGATCGTCATTTTCAACATGGCTGGATCCTTTGAGTTTCTAAGACAGGGTCATATTAATCTTCTGATCTATGGAGGACAACCGTCCTCGTCTTGAACCTAAAAATGGACTTTCAAAAAAGCGGTTTCATCTAAAAGATAAAACAAGGAAATCGTAAAACAAAAAGAGGCACCAGGAATTCCAGCGGCCCAGTCTCATTGGATTGATTGGTTGCGCAAAGTATTACTAATAATTAAGTACTATTGCGCCCGGGGAGTATAAAATGTGCCGCTTTGTAAAGATCACTTTTTTAAAGTATTTAAAGGAGTTGTATGAAAAATAAACTTGGAATTTTGCTGTCATTCTTGTTGGCCTTGACGCTGCCGGCGCTCTTTACCTCCTGCGGTTCAAGCCCCACTTCTCCCAAGTCCACTCCAACACCGGTGCCGGTAGGTTCACCCACCATTACCCCCACTCCTTTGGCGGTCCGCTGGAGCGGTACGTATATTCAACAAAGCGTTACCAACGGAACCTCTAACATGACAGTGAGCTTAAACCTCGACGTAAATGGGGTGGCCCAGACCAACGCGACGGTTCAGGTCTCGGGAGGCAATCTGGCCACGCCGGTCGTGATTCCTTATTTAAGTTCCACCACCATCTCAGGGGTGGCCTACGCGACCTATTATTCCACAGCGGCTTGGGCCTATACGGGCGGCCAAACCTATGTTCTCAGTACCACCACCACCCAGGGCACTGCGGCGGTGACCTTCACTGCAGTTGGCAATATTTCCATCCCCGCCAACGGCTTGTCCGCTACCTGGTCCAACGGCGGAACTGAGCAGTCCGTGCAAGTTTATTTGGGAGCCACACAGGAATATCTTAGCAGCGGTGCTTTGACCTCTCCCTTTACCATCCCTGCCAGCGCTTATAGCGCGGGAGCCGGTACCTATACAACAACAGTGACTCTCATAAGCGATGCTTTAACCGTTCCAGGGATTACCTCAGGAACTCTCGACGTGTCTGAGGCGGATACTCAAAACATAGTTCTGTCGGCGAATACGTCCACGCCGACTTCCTCGCCCACCCCTACACGCTCCGCGACCCCCAGCGTCACGCCAACGATAACGTCGACAGGAACACTAACGATCCTGCCAACCTCCACATTTACTACGACCTCCACCCAGACCATTACCTTAACTCCCACGACGACATCGACCGCAACCCCTACCTTGACTCCGACAGCTTCCACCACCGTTACCCCAACGCCAACGGTTACCGCCACCCTCACGAGCACACCCACGGGGCCCCATTGGCGCTACGCGGGAAGCGAGGGAGCTGTTTCCGGTTATGATCCATTTTTGTCGTTGTACAGCGGAACCGTTTATTGCGGCTATGGGGACTCTTCAACCAGTAACGCGGCCTTTACTTCTTTTAACGGAACCAGCTGGGCTTCGCCTAATCTGGATTCGGGAATATACGCGGGCTGGATCGCCTCCTGTGTCGACAGCTATAACGGTAATGTTTATGCGGTCTTCGCGGATTCCAGCAACAGTGACTACGCCACAGTCGTGAAATACAACGGCGCCTCTTGGAGTTACGTCGGCAGCGCGGCCTTTTCGGCGGGTATCCCCTATTGGCTCTCGATTTGTGTTTATGACAACGGCACCACCGCCATTCCCTACGTCGCCTATGAGGACGGCGGAAACAGCAATAAAGGCACGGTGATGGAATATAACGGCACTAACTGGGTTGCGTTGGGTGGCGCTGGCTTTACCTCAGGGGTACCCCAATATTGTTCCCTGGCAGCCGACAGTAACGGCAAGCTTTATCTGGCTTATAGCGATTATTCCAATGCGGGTGCGGCAAACGTGTTGACTTATAACACGACTAGTTCCAGTTGGGTCGCCGCGGGAAGCAGCCAGGTAGTGAGTTCCGGCGATGGGCAATTTACATCCCTCTCCATTCACGGCACGACTCCTTACGTGGCTTTCCAAGACGGTGCTCATACCCAATCCGCTTCAGTACTTTCGTTAAGCGGAAGCACCTGGTCCAGTGTGGGAAGTTTGGGTTTTTCCAGTACCTATACGAGATACGATACCCTTTACGTGGACAGCAGCGGCACCCCCTGGGTCGCTTATCAGGATAATAACGCCACTAATCTCAACGCCACGGTTATGAAGTATAGCGCCAGTACATGGTCGGTTGTCGGGACCGCGGATTTCACGCCAGGGGGAGCCAGCTACCTTTCTTTAGTAGCGACTGGCGGTATTCCTTACCTGGCTTTTACGGACGCGGCATCGACAACTGGCAATACGACGGTCATGTATTACCAATAAAAAATTTCGACTGTGTAGCAAAAAGACCTTGGCGTAAATGCCGAGGTCTTTTTTATTGTTTAGCTTAGGTGCTTTTTGAAAAAGCCAAGGTCATATCTAGGCCTGTTCCAAAGCTTCCGCGTGAAAGCTGGGCCGGTCGTCGCGGTTAAACCCATGTTGGGTCAATGAACTTCCTTAAACCCATCAAGCTTTAAGACCTCAATTCTTACGAAACACTTCGATCTGGCTTTGGAGGTTGGATTCGTTGGGCCCGTTATCCGAGACATAGAGGTTCAAGTTTGAGTCAAAAGCGAGCTGCCAGGGGTTGATAACAATCCCTTTCCCGAAGTGACCTGCCCCCTAAAATTTTTGATCAAATCGCCAAAAAAATTTCAGATCAAATCCGCCAGGGAGTTCTTCCCCTCGGATCCAAAATTCCATCGGTGCGCCATTTTAGCCGCCAGTTGGGAGTGAACACCGCTACGGTCAACCGCGCTTATTGGAAATTGGAAAATGAGGGCCTGTTGGAATGCCGGCCCCAATCCGGATTTTTTGTGAAGTCGGCCGCCTCCCATTATCCGCTGGAGCTTAAAAGCCAGCCTACGACCGCGCCCATTCCGGGCATCCATACCATGGCTTTGGACAAAAAAACCATGGGCGAAGTGACGCTTTTTTTCGGACATAAGGATATTACGTTAGGCACACCCTTCCCCCATGTCTCCACTATCCCCGCCGAACTGGGCCGGTGCCTGGACCGCGCCCGTAAAAACATGGACCCCCAGCTTTATTGTTTCCCCTTGCCCAATGGGGTGAAAGAAATCCGGGTCCAACTGGCCCGACACCATCTCAATATGGGCCTCAATTTTTCACCGGATGATTTCGTGATCACCTCCGGCGGCATGGAATCCCTTTTTCTCTCTTTTCTGTCCGTAGTCAACCCCGGAGATGTGGTCGCGGTTTCCTCTCCCTATTTCCTGGGTATCTCCATGCTTCTCAATAATTTGCGGGTAAAGATCGTCAACATTCCCTCCGATCCCCAAACCGGGATGGACCTGGACGTTTTGAGGAAAGTATTAAAAAAACATGACATCAAAGCCTGTTATGCCATGCCCAATTTTTCCAACCCCATCGGCTGCTCCATGCCGGACGAGAACAAAAAGGCCCTGGTGGAAATGCTATCGGCGAAAGATATTCCACTCATTGAAAACGACACCTATAGCGATATTTATTTCGGCGAGGTGCGGCCCAAGCCGGCGAAGGCCTACGACAAAAGGGGCCTGGTCATGCTTTGCTCCTCTTTTTCCAAAACCGTTTCCATGGGGGTCAAATTGGGTTGGGTGCTGCCGGGCCAACGGTTCACCGAATGCATCGGGTTTAAGGTTTTGCCGCACAACACTTCCCAGCCGCTGGTGGAAAAAGCCTACGCGGATTTTTTATCCTTGGGATCTTACGAGAGACATTTGAGAAAATTGCGGAAGCTTTACGGAGATAATCTGAAGCATTTTCAAAAAACCATCGCGGCCCATTTCCCTGAAGGGACTCAAACCAGCCGGCCCGAGGGTGGGCTATCCATGTGGTTGAAATTGCCGCCCAAGGTGGATGTCATGAGGCTTTATCAGGAAGCCGCCGCCATCAATCTTTATTTGGTAGCGGGTTTCGCTTTTTCAGTGGGGGCTGATTACAGTGACTGCCTTCAGCTTTGCTTCGCCGAACCCTGGAGTGAAAAAGTCGAGAAGAAACTCCAAACCGTAGGAAACCTCGCTAAGAAACAATTAGTCGAAAAAAAGTGACAGCGGTCAAAAAGAACAGAAATAGGATGATTCGACCGAGACCATCCTCCTCCCGTACATTGCCGCTCGGAAAGTCTTTATAAAATAAAAAGGCCTCGCCTGAGGCGGGGCTTCAAAAGACTACTTATTGAACCTGATATCCAGATATATTGGCTCCACTAGTCACCTCATAAAGGATATCGTTGGTTTTATCCAGGGAGACTCCTAGTGCATAAAGGCTCCATTCATTGATGAGCTGATGGGAGCTGTTAAATTCTTGGGTATGGGGATTACATCCCACAAAAATATTTCCCGATCCATCCACCACGACGTCATAAGCAGGCTCAGCTCCTGCCACATTGAACGACGCTAAGGTAACTCCCGAAGAGGCGTTAAATTCAACGACCGCCCCGGTTTGATTAGCCACCCACAAATTATTCGAGCTGTCGAAAGCAAGGCCATAGGGTTGGGTTGTAGCAGAGGATGAAATCGCGTTTAAATAACTGAAGGTAGGGCTGGACGAAGTGCCGCCAATGGAATATTTCAGGATATTAGCATTGCCCGGGTTCGAGACGCAAACCATCGTACCAGAGGAATTAACCGCGACTCCCGTCACAAACGAGCTTATTTGAGCGTTGGCAAAAGTCGTGAGATAGGTACCTGTGGAGGAAAAAACTACGATCCGGGAGTGGACATAATCGGCCACATAAGCATTCCCAGTTGTGGAATCAAGGCCCAAGCCGATGGGTGTATTAAAGGTATCGGAACCATTAAAGGTCGTGATGTTGAGAGAAGGTCCGACCCCGGCGGTGGTCCATTTTTGAAGGGCGTTGTTGGTGGAGTCCGCTACCCAGACGTTTCCGTTCCCATCGTATTGGATTCCGTCATAAGCCGCTCCGGATGATCCGATGTAATATACCGACCGGGGAGGCGGAGTGGCGGTTAGGGTGGGGGTCGAGGTAAGGATGGTGCCGGTTTGGGTGGCGGTATAGGTCGTGGTAGCGGAATTAGTAGCGGTGATAGTAGATGTCTGGGTCGGTGTGGCGGTGGCAGTATAAGTGAGTGTCACTGTCGGACTATTGGTGGCGGTAAATGTATTTGTAATCGTGGGTGTGCCCGTGGAGGTATTGGTAGGCGTATAACTCAAAAGGGGAGTGGGAGTCGTGGTGGGGGTGTTCACCGTAACCAAGGTCGTAAGACTGTCCTCCACTTGAAAATAGCTCCCCGCGACCGCTCCAGTAATGGAACTATCGCCCGTATAAACAGATGTCGTCAAAGTGAAATTACCCCCGCCCGCGTAAGCGGTAACCGGAACATTGAAGGGGGGCGTCAGGTTATTCAAGGGAAAATAGGTAGAACTCCTATAGGCGTAGACATTGCTGGAGTTCTCCACGTAAACAACTGCATTACTTCCTGACGCACTCCAGCTAGCCTGGGATCCGTCCGCGGCATTCGTGATATTCCCGGGAGCGGTTAAAGTCGCCGCCGCTGTCAAAGCACCCGAGGTAGTCGTCAGGATATAGTTGAGGCCTGGCTGATAAGTAAAACCAGTTGAGGCAAGGTAATTAGCGCAAAGAACTCCGCCCGGGGATGACGTTCCAATATAAGCAAGCGTAACCGGCGAGGTAACACCGGGGCCGCTGACCACCACATTCACACTATTCGAGGGCAGCCCATTCACGGTTAATAAAACCTGCGCGTATTGGTTTACCGTCCCCTCGTTATTAATGCGGTCAATCCCGGCGTTTTCCCAATAAATCCCTGGGACAGCCGTAGCGGTGGCGGTCGGCGTAATGGTGGAAGTCACCGTGGGAGTAGGAGTATTCACGAGCACTGTGGTGGAAAGTTGGTCATAAACGGTAAATTGGCTTCCGCTGGCGGCGCCCGTGACCGCGGAATTGGTATAACTAATCGTGGTGGTCATGGTGAAAACACCCCCGTTCGCGTAAACAGTAGCCGGAACGTTGTAGGGAGACGAAAGGTTACTGGGACTGACAAAGGTAACGCCCGGCCCCGACACGGAAACCTGGGCTGAGGCCGAACTGATGACCCAATTGGCTTGGGAACCATTAGCGGCGTTAGTGATTCCTCCCGGCAAAGCCGCGCTGGCGGTGGCGGTGACGGAGCCTGAAATAGCCGTCAGGGTGACCGAGTCTCCCGGCGTGTAATTTAAGTTGGAGTTGGTGACGAAATAGGTCGCGTAAGTAATCCCCCCCACCGTGTTCGTGCCGGTGTAAGGAATCGTCACAGGAGCGGAAAGCGCGAGACCGGTCACCACAAGGGAAACCGTCGTCACCGCCTGGCCGTTGACGGTTAAGTTGACCGAGGCGTAGTTGCTGCCGTTATAACGGTAAACTTCGGCGTTTTTTAAGTAAATTCCCGGAATAGGCGTAGGCGTGCCCGTAACCGTCGGCGTGGCGGTGGGATTGGACGAAGAGGAAGAAGAAGGCGCGGTAGGACTATTTTTCCCCGAACAGCTGACCAGCCCAACAAGGATCATTCCCAAGACGGCTGAAAAAAACAAAATTTTCTTCATAAACTTTCCTCCCCCATTTTCCAAACAGCTCTTCGTCTTCTCTATCCACGAACTCAGAACCGATTACAAACTTTGATGATTTTTTAAAGGACTAGCGGGAATTGGTTTTCCGGGGTGTTTTAAAGGGAAAAAGGTTGAAAAGCCGCTGAGCGGGCCAGTTTTAAAGGGAAGGGACTGCAGCATCGATTAAAAGTGAGCGAAACCTACTCACGTCAAAGGAACTGATAGGAAAGACCCAATTCGAAGGAGTTATCCGTATAAGAAAGGAAGCTGATGTTGGAATTAAACGACTCATACCGATAAGAAAGATCTGCCGACCATCCAGGCTGAAGGGGAAAATCGCATTCGGCGGTGAAAAGATCTACCCAATCTTGCTCGTAAACGCTGATGATCCCTGTAAGAGGATTACCGGACTGATTAGGGGTTGAGCATTGCCGAAAAGATCTCAAATAATTGAATTGAAGCCCGGCGACAAGGTTGTCTCCGGAAAAGAAGAAAAACTCGGCGCCCCCGCCCAGGCTGTTTCCCAGGTATTGGTAAAGGGCCCCAGTGGCCTGGTTATCCTTGAATTGATACCTGGCCGAAAGGGTCATCCAAGGAAATATCCTTTCATAAGCCTTCACCTCCACCTGATGGTTGGAGTCATTTGGATTTAAATAGCTCCCGCCATTACCCAAACCGAGGAAAAGGGATCGGTAATTTTGATTAAAGGAAAGATTAGAAAAAATTTCCTGGCTGTAGGTATAAACAACGGAACCCCCTGTGGTTCCTTCTTTGAATTTCAAGCCCGCCCAACCCCAATCCGAATAATAATTCGTTCCATAAAGCTGAAGAAAGGTTTCCCCTCCCACTCCAGTCTCCCCGTTCAAGGAGGAAACCAGCGGGCTTTCAAAAGCCGCTTTTCCCAGAAAGGTATGGGAATTGAAACTAGTATCAGAGAAATAATTTTTGTACTGATAAAAAGCGTCTCCCTTAAAACGAGGATCGTCTTTCGCCGCGGACGTGATTTCGAACGATGCGGCTATCGCTCCAAATCCGTCGCCAAATGAATTTTCTCCGTTATTACTGAAAGGGCCCGCCGCATTTAAGTCATTATCATACCCGGCCCCGCCGTGAAGACTTAAAGTCGGCTTCCAACCTTGAGAAGAACGATCGGATTTTGTGAACGCCGTTTCATTCTCTGATAAAGGAACCGATTCCGAAACAGCGACGGAAACTCCCAGGCGAGTCAATCGGTCGCGAGCGATTCCAATATCAAAAGAATCAGCCTCCAATTGAAATAGCTTTTGATAGCAACGGACGGCCTCGACGGAGTTTCCAGTTTTTTCACTGGTCCAGGCCAAACCAAGCCAAACCTTTGGGTTCGCGGGATCCGCCGCCGCCGCCGCTTGAAAAGCCGCCCGGGCTTCGGCCCATCTCTTCATTTTTATCAAAGCCAGACCCTGGGCGTAAAGAGCGGAAGAGTTTTGAGAATCAAGCGCCAATACCTTTTTAAAATCGGAAAAGGCCTCTTCATACTGGGCCAGATCATAAGCTTTCTTGCCTTGATCTATCCAATTCTCAACCGCAGTGTTCGAAGAAACCGCCGCTGAGGCTGAACACTGGAAGACCAGCCAGAGGAGTGTAAAAAACAATAAAGAAGTCGCAGCGGGGACTTGAAACAGGAGTTGGTTTTTTATCGCCTGTTTCAACATCAACGGCTTCTTTCTAAATTATCGTGCTGAATGAATTGGATTTCTTTTTCCTTTTCCATCCGCTCTTCCCATTCCTGCTGTTTTTGCTCCAGCTTTTCCTCAATTTCCACCCGGGTCAAAACTTTCACGGGGGAGGATGGGGATTTCGACGGCGATTCCTTTAACCCCGCTTCGAGGGATTTTTCCATTTCCTCATCAGCGGCACGGGCGTCCTCCTGAGCTTCTTTCACGACTACCTTGCCCGCGTCTCCCGGAGCCAATCCCTCGGACACAAGTAACCCCAGGCGACTAAAGGCTTTTTCCAGAGCCGGACCTTTTCCTAAAACTAAAATTTGTTCCGCCACATCCTCGATGCTTTTTTCCGGGAGACCTTTGGCTTCCAATTGATTCGCCCGTTCCACTAGGGACTGAGTTTGGGCCTGGGTGAGGCCTGCTGATTGGGCTTCGCTTTTAATTTTCAGAGATAACTGCGAAAGGCCCTCCGCCTCTACCGCCGCGGGGGAAAACGCCCCTAGCCATATGGCCGCGAGAAGAGTTCCCGTTGTTTTAAATAAATCCGCACGTCTCATGCTGATCGTTTCCTCCGCTTGGGTCCCCGGGTGGAGCACCGAATAAAAGTCGCCGTTCTTTTCACGGATAACCCGGGAGTTGTCCGGATCAATCACCATCAACCGGCCATTCAGAATAAATACATACTGGCTATCTTGTATGGCAGATACAGGTATTTGTAATTTCCACTGTTCCCCTTCCCGTTTCAAGGGAATTTTTTTCCAAGCGGTGAAATCACCAACCAGCTCCACTTCACGGGACCCTGGCGCGTTTAATATAAAAGAAATATTTGCTTTCGTAGTCTTAGGGCCAGCTTGATTTGAGGAATGAAACCATTGAAAACCGATAAAAGCCGCCAGCAGCAATCCAGCCAAAGCAAAGCCCGCTTTGGGCCAAGGCAGAGGGGAAACCGTAACGGTATTCGGCCTTTCGATTTGGCTCATAATCTGATTCACCAACTCCGCTGGCGCCTTCTTGCCTGAAGCGGAAGCGGAGAGTGGGCCGAGTTTTTCCAAGAAAAGCCGGTAAGCCTGGCCCGCAGGGTTTTCCACCAGCCACTTTTCCAGGCGCAGGCGGTCCTCCCCTTGAAGGCGGCCCTCCAAGTAGTCCTCAATCCTCTTTTGTTGTTCTTTCGTCAAACGGCTCATAACGTTCTCCTACTAAATCTATCCTTAACTTTATCGTCCATTACAGAATTTTCTTTATTAAATCATCGTGCTTTTCCCACAAATAGCGCCGGGCTCGGTGAATTCTCACCCGCACATTGGAAATACTCAGTCCGGTGATTTGAGCAATCTCCTCGTCGGACAATTCCTCGAAATATCGAAGAACAAAAACCGGCCGGAATTGGTCCGGCAAAACCGCCGCGAGCTGGTTAAAAAGAGACTGGGATTGGGCCTGGCGAACCGTCTGATCGGATTCGGCCCCTTCCGCGGATATCTCCGGCAATACCCCTTCTTCCGAAAAAGAAAAGAAGCGGATGATTTTGCGGCGCCGCAAATGCTTACGGCTGTCATTGAGGGCAATCGTATAAAGCCAGTTGGAGAGCTTTTGACCGGGTTTATAGTCTTTCAAGTGGGTATAGAGCTTGAGGAACGTTTCTTGGGTCAGGTCCGCCGCGTCCTGTTCGTTCAAGGTCACGCGCCAGCAAAGGTCGAAGATATATTGATGGTACTTTTCCACAATCCATCGAAAAGCGTCTGAATCGCCCCCGAGGGCCGCTTCGATCTGCTTCGCGTCAAGCGCGATATCCTCAGGAGTTTGTTTCATTCTAACTTTCTAGACGCTTCTAGCCCTTAGCGAAAGCAGGCGGGAGGGTGTTAGACCCGATTCTAAACCAAAGATGAAAGACCGGACGTCTTTAAATCTTCCCAGCTATAACAAACCAGCCGGATTCTCTCTCCGCCCGCTTCAAGCTGTTTCATGCGGGGCATCTTGACGCCCCCGTGCTTCCAATAAAATTGCTGATAGGGACTTTTTTCCACAACCCAAACCACCATGGATTCCATGCCCGCTTGGAGGAGGCTTTGCACCGAGGCTTTCAAGAGCAACTTCCCCGCCCCTTGCCTCTGGAATTCCTTGAGGAGATAAATCGCGTAGAGCTCGCCGATTCCCTGTTCGGGATGACTTCGTTCCTTTCCCCCGTCGGCGAAACCAATGATGCGTCCTTCGGGAGTTTCCGCCACATGCAGAAAATAGGAATACTCATTAGGCTGAAGGCTGTCGTTGAAAATTTTAACCGCCGCCGCTTGCGTCATGCCCTTGATAAAAATCTCAGGCATGATCCCCTGATAAGTCGATTTCCAGGAATCGACGTAAGCGCGGGAAATCGCGTCCACATCCGAAAGAGTTCCAGGCCGAATGCGCAAAAAACAACTCCTGAAGGTCCGCGCCCAACCTTGAGGCGGGAGTGGAATTTGTCCTATTTCTTGGAACCTTTAAATCCCAATCCGTCATCCACAATGATTCCCTTTTCCAGCCACTCGTAGCCGTGTTCCAAAACCTTCGCGGCCACTTTGCTCTCGGCCACATCGGTATTACAGCAAACACCTTGAAAATAAACGGAAATACGGATTTTGGCTTCTTTACAAAAAAGGTCTGCCAATTCGCGCGGACCTTTTTCGCTGGGATTTTCCTTCTCTAAAGCCATGGCCTTGGAAACCGCCGCGGTCATGGCGAAAAGCTCGGTCCCGATCTCGACTAACCGCCCCAGAATCATCTGGCGCCGGTCCAGCTTGGGCCCGAACCTGATCATCTGATGGAACAAGGTCCGTCCCAGTTTGCGGGACGTGCGCTCGATATAGCGCATATGCTTGCCCAAGGACCCATAAGAGGAAAACCGGGGCCAAAGACCCAGCGGCAGCCACAAACGGGTATACCAAAAAGGATAAAAGAGCATGGAGCTGCCCAAAGCTTTTAGCTTCACCGAAAGCGGCGCCTTAGGATTGAGCATTTCTCCCGCGGTCCTCATATGTTTATCCAAAGCCTCCCGGGCGATGAACAAATGCTGAATCTCGTCGGTCCCCTCGATAATTCGGTTAATGCGGGAATCGCGCATCATTCGCTCAACGGCATAACCCTTTTCGCCCCGGGTTCTTAACGAAGCGGCGGTCTCATAGCCCCGGCCTCCGCGTAATTGCATCAGGTCATCGACGATTTTCCACGAAGCCACACTGCAGAACAGCTTGGCCATCGCCGCTTCCAGTCGGATATCCGCCCCGCCCTTATCGACGAGAGCGGAAGTGTAATAGGTCATGGCTTCCTGGGCGAAAGTGGAAGCCGCCATGTTGGCGATCTTCACCGCGCCCGGCTCGTGCTTACCGATGGGCGCGCCCCATTGTTCGCGTTCTTTACCCCAGAGCTTGGCGATTTGTAACGCCTGTTTGGACATACCGGCGGGCATGGCGGTTCAAACCGATCCCAAGTGTTCCGGCTTTCGGCGTAGCCGCCTCGCAACGAGGGCAAGCCAGACGTCGCGGTACTGCCTCGCCCGGTGCCGCTGGTCGCGCCAGCTCGTGCCCGTGACGCGGTGCGAGATGGGCACCGGGCACTCGAGCACGCGCGCTCCGTGCCGCAGCGCATCGATCGTCAAACCGGTCTCAACGCCGAAGCCTCGCGCAAGCGGTTGGACCGCATCGAAGAGGTCGGGCGCGATGCAGCGTTGACCGGACAGCGGCTGGGTCGGCGTCCAGCCAGTCGCCCGGACGATGCCCTTCGTCGCTAGTCGCACGACAAAGCCATGCCCACCGCCGGGCGCCGGCGGTAGCACAGCGATCGTCATGTCGGCGCGGCCGTCGAGTACCGGCTCGACGAGCGGAGCAGCTCCCGCGGCTGTGCCTTCGAGGTCCGCATCGAGGAACAGCAGAGGTGCGTCGGCGTACCCCTCGGCGCGTGCAGCGCCGGCTCCAGTGACCATCGCCGCGGCCTTGCCACGGCGGCGCGGGTGACGGACGACGTGGGCACCGGCTTCGGCTGCCACGACCGACGTCCGATCGGTGGATCCGTCATCGGTGACCACCACAGCAGCCACTCCGGGAAGGGTGCGCGCTGCCGCAACGGTCGCGCCGATTCGCTGTTCCTCGTTGAGTGCGGGGATCACCACGACGACCCGCTCGCGCATGGCGTCACACTGTCACAGTGCTCCCGAACTTCGTTGTCGTCGGCGTCAGTCGCGCGGGGACGACCACGATGTTCAACACGTTGTCGCGACACCCGCAGATCCTGGCTTCGTCGACGAAAGAGACCCGTTACTTCCAGGCCGTGAGATATGGCGAACCGTTGGGCCCGCTGTCGGACTACGAGGCTTTCTTTCGTCGGTACGACGGACAGCCGGTCACCATGGAGTGCACCCCCGACTACTTCTACGGCGGCCAGGCCACCGCGACCGCGATCAAGGAGACCTGCGACCCCCGGGTCGCGATCATCCTGCGCGATCCAGTCAGCCGGCTGATCTCGTTCTTCCGGTTCATTCAGGGTCGGCTGCGACTTCCGCCGGACATGACCTTGGCGGAGTACGTCGCTCGGTGCCAGTCGCTGACGCCATCCGAGATGGATCGGCGATCCTCCAACGACTACACGGCGTTGTGGGGCGGCCAGTACGCCCGCTTTCTCCCTGCCTGGCTGGCGACGTACTCGGAACGCTGCGACATCTATTTCTTCGACTACCTGCGGTCGGACCCGCTCGGCCTGCTCGCCGAGCAGTGCCGACGCCTCGGCATCGATCCAGGCCTGTTGCCCAGCGACGTCTCCGCCGACAACAGCGCACCGGCGTACCGCAGTCGGCTGGTCCAACGTGCCGCCGCGGCCGGAGCCCGACTCGGCCGCGGACCGCTGCACCGATACCCGGCGCTCTACTCGACCGCGCGTCGTGGTTACGAGGCGGTCAACAAGTCGGAGGCTGCTGAGGTCACCGTTCCGCCTACCTTGCGCAGAGAGATTGAGGCGCTCTACGCGCCGTGGAACGACCAGCTCCGCGACCAGCTCCGAGAAGCCGGTATCACCGACTTGCCCGCATGGTTGGCGGCATAGCGCCTCCGACTCAGGTGCGGGCGGCCAGGACCATCGGCATGCCGTGCGCCGGCCGAAGGGTGACGGAGGCGCGGATGCCGACCTTGGCATCGGGTGCGAGGGTCGGCCGCCAATGCGGCACCAGGACGGCGAGAGCCAGCACCGCCTCAGTCCAGGCGAACGCCTGTCCGATGCACGCATGCGCGCCTGCGCCAAAAGGCAGGTAGGCACCCCGCGGCTGGCCCGGTGTCTTCTCGTCGTAGCGACCGTCGGCATCGAGCCATCGCTCGGGACGGAACGCGTCAGGCTCGGTCCAGTAACGAGCATCACGTTGCACGACCCATGACGGGATCAGAAGCAGGTCACCACGCCGCGGGCGGTAGGGCCCGAGCATCAGGTCACCGGTGACGGCGCGTTCATTGATCCATGCCGCGGGACGCAGGCGCAAGGTCTCGGCAACCACGGCTTGCGTGTAATGCAAGTGCTCGACGTCGTCGTACGTCGGGTCGCGGTCACCGAGGACTTCCACGATCTCGTCGCGAAGCCGGTCACCGACACCGGGATGGCGGTCGAGAAGCCACCACAGCCAGGTCAGCGTCACCGCGGTGGTCTCGTGCCCTGCCATGAGCAACGTGAGGAGCTCGTCGCGGACGTCCTGCTCCGACAGCTGAGGGAGGTCCTCGGCGGCAGCGCGGAGCGACTGCACGAGCTCGGCCTCGCTGCTGGCTGCGCCGTTGCGCGCGACGCGGTCGAGGACGTCGATGGACTGACGAAGCCAGCCGAGACCGGGTATCCGTTTGTTCGCGAACCACTCGATCTTGGGAACGAACATCAGCGGCATGGCGCGCATCAGCAGTTCGAGCGCCTTGCCGATCTCAGGAGCGAGTGCTCGGCCATCGACGCCGAGCACTGCGCGCCCGATCGCATCGATGGTGAGTGCTGCCATGTCACGATCCATGTCGACTCGGGTTCCGGCTCGCCACTTCGTGTCGGTTGCCTTCGCGGCCTCCACGATGCTGTCTGCGTACACCTTGAGGCGGTCGCGCTGAAAGGCTGGCTGCATCTGGCGACGGCGCAGTCGATGCGCGGGGCCTTCGGTCGTTAGAAGACTGTCACCGAGGATGATCCGCAGCTTGCGGAACGAGGTGCTGCGGCCGACGACATCGGGCGGCGATGTCAATGTCTGCCGTACCCAGGCCGGATCGGTAACGACCCAGCAGGCGTCTCCGGCGAACCGGAAGCGAATGATCCCATCGTTGCGCGCCGCCGCACCGATCTCGTCCCACAGCTCCGCGGCGCGCGTTCGGTCAAGCGACCACCAGATACGGCGTGGGTTGAAGCGGAACCGCGTCGGTTCCGAAGCGACCTCGGCCGCTGCAATGGCCATAGCCCGGACCCTAGTCACCAAGCGTCTCGAGAACTGTGTGAGAAACAAGACAAGGGCGCGTTAACGGCAGCTCGCCGCCTTCAGGTGATCGACACCCGTGACGCGACGACGGTGGAGTGCGGCCGGTCGACCCGGGCGTGGCTGGTCGAGGACCAGCTCCTGGCCGGTGGTGATGCCGGGGCCCGGATGACGGTCGCCCGCTCAGTAGTGCCACGCCCAGCGATCGTTGACGCGATGCTCGCCGGGGAGGCGAGCCTGGACCACGCTTAGAGCAACACCAACTGAACCAAATAGAGGAGAACATAC
>CAWKIY010000066.1:0-11066 GCA_963849245.1 candidate division FCPU426 bacterium
AAAAATAATCAAAGTATGTTAAAATACTGCCGTTATTGAGTTCTTGAAGGAGATCTTTTTGTCTTATTTTCTGCCTCAAAACCTCCGGAAAAACTTTTGGGTTTTCTCACCCTCCGAACTGTTAACCTCGATCCTCTTTATCGTTTTTTTCTCCCTGAGCTTGGGCGCCTGTTTTTCCGAAAGGCCCGGCGCTTCCACGGCCCTGTTTTACTGCTCCTTTGACAGCCTTCTCTGGCTGGTTTGGATGTATTTTGTCTCCGTCCGCCGTCCGCCGCCTTTTGGTTGGCTTGGACTGTTACGGGGTTTAGCGCCCTTTTTTGGACTGGCCCTTTGCTACGGTCTTATGAAACCGCTGGTTCCGGTTTTACATCCTCAGCTTTATGACGCCGATTTACGGAGTGTGGACATCCGTTTGATGGGGAAGGGTCCCTCGCTTTGGCAGCAAATTCTCATGGGTCATCCCGCTTGGACGGATTTTTTCGCTGTTTGCTACCTTGGTCTTTTCGTCTGGCTTTTCAGCCTTTTGGTTTATCACAGCTATCTGCGCCGGGCCCTTTATCAGCGTTTCATGCTGGGGCTCATCCTCGTTTATATCGGCGGTTTTATTGGTTATCTCATCTATCCGGCGATTGGACCCCGGTTCGCTTATCCCCAGGAATGGACCTGGCTTCACGGCGGCATTATTTTTAACTCCGCCGAGCAAGTCATCGGCCTTTTGGGTTCCCGCTTTGATGTGTTTCCCAGTCTGCATGGAGCCATTTCAGCCTACCTTCTTTTTTGGCAGTTGGCCCATGACCGAAGGTCCCTGATTTGGGGTGTTCCTCTCACCTTGGGCATCTGGCTCTCGACGCTTTTTTTGGGGTTCCATTATTTTCCTGATTTGATTAGCGGAGGCTTATTGGCGATGGTCAGCGCCTGGCTGGGTCCCCAATTAGAAATTCTCGCCGGGGCTTTCCGCCGCTCCCTCCATCCACCCCGGGTTTGGCTGTTAAACCTCACCGAAGGCCATGGGGACGCTTATGGAAAACTGGCAGGCCGATTGAGCGAGCTTTTGCCCCTGGGCGGGGAAACATCCCCGGGGCTCATTTGCGGGGGGGTGCCGAGGAACCGGGGAGAAGAACCGCTCCGCCAGGCGCTGAAAGATATTGGTGAGGGGCCTTTCTGGCTTAGGCCGTCGGAAAATTCCGGTTCCAAACGAAATACGCTGATGGCGTTAAAACCCCTCTCGTTCGAGCAGGTTATCCGGACGGTTTTCAGCGGGGGTTCCAAACGGTATTTTATAGTTCAAAAGGCACTCAAAGTTTCCTCAGTGGGCGTTTGCCGTTCCTTCCCGCCGATTGGATTTAAACTGACCGATGTGGAAATCCGGATGACTTCCCTGCCCAAGGGCGATGAGTTGATTTTGAGGATCACGCCGGATAAGGGACTCTTTAAAAACTTCATTGATACGCCTTGGAAATACTTCCCGAAAGACTTCCCACTTAAAGGATTCGAACTTTTTGACGTGGTGAAACTGACCCGGCAATTGGCTTCCCGCTGGAAGCAATTCTCCGAAGTGGAGTGGATTCTTTCCGAGGGGAAAGTTTACGTGCTGGATGGACGTCCGGTTCGGGGCGAAAAAGGGAGCTGACGCTTTGAAAAAGATTGTGGGTTTTTCTTTTGCCGCTCTTTTGATTTTGGCCGGATGTGTTTCCATTGACGACCCGCACGTGAGCGTGATTCCGCCCGGCGAAGTGGAGCAGTTTCAAAGAAGCCCCTTGGATAAATGCGATCCGCATAAATTTCCCCACCGTCTTATTCTGGCTGAGGCTGGCAGCGGTTCGGCGATCATTCAAGCGGGCTCTCAAACGGTAACCACTCAGGCAGCTTTTGACCAGTGGTGGGGGACGATTACACCCCAATTGGATAACTCAAGCGGTCCCGTCGCTAATCTAAAGCCGGTAATTAATTGGAACCAGGAAATAGCTGTTTTTGAGTTATACATGGGGGACTCTTGCATGAGAATCCAACCCTATGGGGATGAAGTCACCTCCGATTGTTATACCATTACGATGTGGCTTTATAGCTATAGTGAAGGAACCGATTGTCAAAGCCCCCGAACGAGTTATCCAGTTTTCATTTATATTTGTCCTACGGGTAATCTCCCTTGGACGACTCAATGGGTTTATCCGACCCCGAGCCCCACGGTTACCTCAACGCCTATCCCGCAGCCCACTTTTACGCCGACTCCAACGGCAACCCCTCTTTCCGACGACGAATGAAAAAAGGGATTTTAAAAAGCCTGGGAATTCTTTTGGGACTCTGGGTTTTACCTTCAGGAATGACTTTCGCGGGTAATGAAGCCATCACGGTTCCGGTGGTTCTCGCCGACTATTACGTTTGGGCTTATACAGAGGTTTTCGAGGATCACGCGGATATCTACGGCTGGTCCACCGCGGGGGTGGATGGCTTGGGTTGGACCCTTTTCGCCGCCGGGGATTACGACGCCGGGCTGAAATTCGTGAATTTGGCGGGAATGGCCAAGACGGTTTATCCCCTCATCGCCCTTTTGGGCGCGAGCGATCCCGGGATCCGGGAAAGAGCTTGGATTGCGGTAGGAACCCACACAGCTACCCTGCTGACCTTGGAAATTCTGGGACACCCTGCCTTAAGTGTGCAGGCTTACGGCCCCCGCGGGGACACTTTGGGTCTGGCTTATGCTTTTCGGTTCTAATTTTTAAAGGAAGTATTTCAAAAAAAGTCGTTCTAGATTCAAAAGAAGAAATTACTTTTGAAGGGGTTGATTCGACTTCTCAGATTCTAGGAAGGTGTGGATTCCACATTCGATTTTGTCCTTACCCGACCATCTTCCGGCGCGGGGGTCTTCGCCGGCTTGAACGGGACGGGTACAGCACTCGGGCGAGCAGCCAATGGACATATAACCCTTTTCCCATAAGGGGTGGTAGGGAAGATCAAACTTTTTGGCATAATCCCAGAACATCTTGCCGTTCCAGTTTAAAAGCGGGTTTACTTTGACCAGGCTGTCGCGGTAATTCTCCACGAAATGGGAACTTTTGCGGGTGTCCGCCTGACTGCGGCGGATGCCGGTGATCCAGGCTTGATAATCTTTCAGGCCCTTCTCGAAGGGGGCGATTTTATTCACCGCGCAGCAGGCGTCGGGGTCACGCTCGTAGAGTTTTCCGTTTTTGGCCAGGAACTCCTCGGTCGGGATTTCAGATTTCAGCTCCCGCAAGTTTAAGTTCAATTGTTTGACCAGTTTATCCCGGTGTTCCAGGGTTTCTTTAAAATGAAAGCCCGTGTTGGTAAAAAGGACAGGAATCGCCGGGTAGATTTGGGTTACCAGATGGAGTAAAACCGCGCTTTCGGCGCCGAAAGAGGTCGACATGGCGATATGGGGGGTAAACTCCCCCACGGCCCAGCGAACGATATTCTCCGTAGACTGGGTTTCAAAGGTTTGATTGAGTTTTTCGTAGTCATAATTTTTCATGGTTTTCTCATCATAAGATGAGCCTGTGGCAAAAACAAGGAAACGGGGCCGGGGGCTTTTCAAGGGCTTTTAGCGGGAGCCAATTTAGCGTTGACGGAAACCTCCGAAGCGTGGCAATCTTGCCACTCGCCGGACCCCCTTGAGGGCTGTTATTTTTATTCGGAAGGGACGATCTTCATGAAGATTTTATTTAAAGCTTTGGCTTTTTTTATGATGGGAGTCTGCCCCGTTTTGGCGGGGGTGGAATTAAAAGGGACGAGCTCCACTTTGGAAAGCCCTCTCGGAGGGGCCTGGGGCACCGATTACCGCCCTTCGGGAATCAAGATTAAGGTGGAAAGTAAAAACGCCGCCGACGCGGTGAACCAATTTTTGGGCCGGGGATGTGATTTCGCTCTGACAGGGGCGACCCTGACCATTCCGGAAGAAAAAAGGGCTTTGGGCCACAATCTTTTGCGCCTGCCGGTCGCCCTTTCCGCTGTCGCGATTACCTATAACCTTCCAGGAATTCCCTCGCAGTCGTTGAAGCTGACACCCGAGGCGCTATCGAATATTTTTCTCGGTGTCATCAAGAAGTGGAACGATCCGGCGTTAAAAGAACTCAATCCCAAAGTGACCCTTCCCGACATGGATATCCTGGTTTTACACCGCCAGGATGAGAACTCCCTGAATGATTTTTTTCCCGCTTTTTTGGCCCAGCAGAATCATCAATGGACCTTGAAAAGGGAAAAAGACAAGAACCTGCATTGGCCGGTGGGCCAAAACGTGAAGGGGAACGCGAAAGTCCTTGAAAAAATGCGCAAGTGGCCCGGCGTGATCGCGGCGGTGGATTTTTCCTACGCCCAGAAGAATCAATTGCCGGTAGCGCTTATTCGGAACAGCTTGAAACAATTCATTGCGCCGTCGTTGGAATCGATCACGGCCGCCACAACCGATTTGACCGCCTTGCCGGAGGATATGGTGGTTTCCTTGAGCCGTTCCCGCGCCGCTAAAGCCTATCCGCTTTGCACTTTCGCCTGGATATTGACTTATCAGGACTATGGCAAGATTTACCATAATCACGCGAAAGGACAAGCCCTGATGGATTTCCTGAATTGGGCGCTTTCCGCTGAGGGCCAAAAGGCCGCTTTGGATAATGCCTATGTTCCCTTACCGGAAGCTTTTTTACCTCAGGTGAAGGAAAAAATTCAGTCCATTTCCTTTTAGGAAGATTCCCAGCCGGACTCCAACGAGGCTTTCATCCGGTTGACCAGAGCCGCCAGCTCTTTTCGCATTTCAGCGGGGGGCAGTTTTTTTCTTTCACCATGGCCGGGTAAAACCCACTCAAAATCAAATCGCAATAGCTTTTCCATGGATTCGGTTTGTCCGCGCCAGGAATACCAAGCCACCCCTTGGGAAGCTCCCAATTGGCGGCGTTTTCGCCGCCACCAGAGGTGGTCTCCGGTGAAAAGAAATTTATTTTTATAAAGCAGAACACAATGCCCCTGGGTATGACCGGGTGTGGGAATAATTAGAAAATCGGTAATAGGTTCAACAAGGTCTTCCCCTTTGACCACAATCTCCGCGTCGGGTTGGGCTCCGAGATCCGCTTCTTGGATAATCCGCTGGCTTTTAAAATGGCTTGCGTACTTGGCCGCGTCGGCCACGTCGTCCTGGTGGGTAAGAAAAATATAGCGCAGGCCTCCCGCCGCCTCGAATTTTTTAACCAAGTGGGGAAGAAACTTGGGGGAATCCACCAGCCAATTGCCTTCGGGATTCCGGACGAAGTAACTGTTTCCCCCGAAACTTTTGGGTGAGTTATAACCGCAGTAAAAAACGCCCTCTTCGATCAAGAGTGGAAAATCTCCCTGAACTTCCGAAGCGTTATTGGGATGAAGGGTCCCAATGGAACCGGTGGGGCAGGCTAAAAGAGCGCGGGTAGCGGAGCGGATTTCTTCCGCGGTTTGGGGCTGATGGGTGACCGCGGAAGTTTCGCCTGTATCCTCAAAGACGCTGGGAGCCAACTGACGGCAGGTGTCGCAGTTGATGCAGGTATCATCAACAAAGAACTCGCCAGCCACATTGGTGGATACTCTTTTTTGAGGATTTGCCATTCTTTTCCCCCGAAACAAACCGGTAAATCAGTTTGGGGCGCTCTTGAAAGAAAAACAAGCCTCTGTTGAAATAACCCGGTAGAATAAAAAGCCATTCCTAATCTTCCACTCGAGGTCTCTATGCCCAACCCCGTTCTTTTGGAAAACCCCCTGCGCCAAGGTCTGTTCGGCGACCGCACCGCGCCGCCCTGTAGTTTGGTCATTTATGGAGCCTCGGGAGATCTGACGGCCCGAAAATTAGTACCTGCCTTGTTTGATCTTTATGAAAAACACCTTTTACCAACCTCCTTTAATCTTATCGGTATTTCCCGTTCGAAAATCAGCGACGACGAATTTAAACAGCGCCTCAAAGAGTCGCTCAAACAAAGCGAACCCCAGCTTTCCGACGCCATCTGGAATAGTTTTTCCCAGCATTTTTATTACATGGCGGGCGGCTACGACGAGTTCGCGGCTTATCAAGCCCTGGCTAAAAAACTGGACGAACTGGATCAGGAAAACGGCACGGCGGGCAACCGGATCTTTTATCTTTCGACTCCGCCGAATGTATTTGAGCAGATTATTTCCAATTTGGGCGCGGCGGGTCTTTCCAAAGAGGAAAAAGGATTTTCCCGGATTGTTATTGAGAAACCCTTTGGACGCAATTTGGAATCAGCGCAGGAACTCAACCGCAAGGTGAAAGAAGTCTTTAACGAACACCAGATTTACCGCATCGATCATTATTTGGGTAAGGAAACGGTTCAGAATCTTTTGGTGATGCGCTTCGCGAATTCCATTTTTGAGCCCATCTGGGACCGCCGGCATGTGGATCACATTCAAATCACCGCTTCTGAGGACTTGGGGGTCGGCTCCCGGGCGGGTTATTACGAAAGCTCGGGGATCCTTCGGGATATGTTCCAAAACCACTTATTCCAGGTTATGTGCCTGATCGCCATGGAACCGCCGGTGGCCTTTGAAGCCAACGCGATCCGGGACGAGAAACTCAAGATTCTCCGTTCGATCCGGCCTTTTACCGAGGGAATGGTGGCGGAATGGGCGGTGCGGGGCCAGTATGGTCCGGGTTATCTGGCGGGACAGAAGGTGCCAGGATATTTGCAGGAAGAAGGCGTCGACCCTAAATCCATCACCCCGACTTTCGCCGCGATCAAAGTTTTTCTGGATACCTGGCGCTGGCACGGGGTGCCATTTCTTTTACGTTCCGGAAAGCGACTTCCCAAGCGTACGACCGAGGTGGCGATTCAGTTTAAAGAGCCGCCCAATCTTCTCTTTAAAAGCAACGTAAGCGACCTTTCCCCGAATGTGCTGGTGATTCGTATCCAACCGGACGAGGGAATCACGCTGAAGTTTGAGACCAAGGTACCGGGGATGACCATGGAAGTGCGCACGGTGAACATGGACTTCCGCTATGGAACCAGCTTTGCCGAAGGCACCTCGGAAGCTTATGAACGCCTGCTCTTAGACTGCATGCTCGGCGACGCCACGCTCTTTATCCGCGGGGATGAGGCCGAAGCGGCCTGGGGCGCCCTCATGCCCGTTTTGACCCGATGGGAGACAACCCAGCCCGAGGAAGCCTTTCCCAATTACGAAGCGGGAAGCTGGGGGCCGGCGGCGGCGGACAAGCTTTTGGAAAAGCCCTGGAGAAAGTGGAGAAGGTTATGAGCGCCCTCTCGGCCCAAAATATCGAAAAAGACCTGGCGGAACTTTGGAAAACTCCAGGCGAGGATAAAACAAAAGAACTGGGCCTCCAACGGGTTTATACCACCAACATGGTGGCTTACGCTTCCGGACACGAGGAAGGTTTTCGGGTGGAGCGTATTCTGAATGACTTGGCGGGCTCCCAGCCGGGCCGTTATATCCTTATCCGCCCGGCGGCGGATACCTCGGAAGCCCCCCTTCGCTATTACGTGACGGGGCATTGTCTTTTTTGGGCCGAGAGGGAAAAAAGGGTTTGCTGCGACATGATCAAGCTGGTGGCTCAAAAAGAAATTATCGAAAATCTTTACGGGTTTACCTTCTCGCTTTTAGTGCCGGACTTGGCGGTGGAGTTTTGGTGGCCGGGCGATCTTCCCTATTACAATTCTTTCTTTGACCGCATGGCCGAACAGGCCAGCCGGGTTTGGGTGGACTCCTCCAAATTTAAAGACCCTGTTCAATCCATGGCGAGACTTTCGGCTTTTTGGGCGAAGCGTTACCCCCATACGGTGCTGGCGGATTTGAACTGGGTAAGGGTGCAACGGTGGCGGGCTTTAATCGCGGAATTGTTTGACGGGGATTGGTCCAAGTACCTGAAGGATGTGCGGCAAGTGACCATTGAGTACGGGGAAGGAAGCCAGCCGACCCGCAGTTTCTTTTTAGCCTGCTGGCTGGCGGCCCAATTGGGATGGCAGCATCACAAACCCCGGCTTTCGGACTTTTCCCAGCCGTTGATTTTCCAAGGCCCCAAGGGGGACGTCGAAGTGCTTTTAAAACCCGTGCCCGTGCCGGATCTTCAGCAGGACCGTATTTTCGCCGTGGGAATCGTGACGGATGGGGACCAGCCGGGGATTTTCACGGTGGTCCGCGACCAGGATCCCCATTGCGTGGTCGCCCGGTCGGAAATTAACCACAAACTCGCCTTCTCAAGGGTCGTGACCTTCGAGCATCTTCACACCAATGAGCTGCTTTCCCTGGGACTGCGGCATTTTGAGGACGACAGTGTTTGGAAAAAAACGCTCCATCTGATGGGAACCGTGTTGGATAGGCCCGATTTAACTGTCGATGAAAAAAATAAAGGCCGTTAATCCCCGTTAGAACGCTTTATCCAAAGCCTCCCTTGAATCCAACCTCGGCACCCATGCTAAGATAACTTCACCCAAACGGGTTGACCGTTTGTTCCCGCTGCCTTTTGGAGCCGAAGACTCCGGGATTTCCACGGCTTCGTTCCTTAAAACCCTGACGGTGGTCCCATGAAAAAAAGCGCGCCCAAAAAGAAATCCGCGGCAAAAATTAAAAAAGCGAAAGCCTCGGCGGCTAAGAAGAAAATTGTGAAGGTGGTAAAAAAAACAGCCCCCAAGCCGGTCAAGGTGAAGCGGATCGCTTTCGCCCCAGAAATACGGCTGTATCCCACGGCGGAAATATTGGTCCAGGAAATGGCCCACTTATTCATGCAGACCTCCCGGGACGCGGTGAACGCCCGGGGCCGGTTTGTGGTGGCCTTATCCGGCGGAACGACGCCAAAGGGATTGTTTCAGCAATTAACGGAAGAGCCTTACTTGTCCCTGATCCCCTGGGCTAAGACTTTCGTTTTCTGGGTAGATGAGCGCCATGTGCCTTTTACCGACGCGACGAGCAATTACCGGATGACCCAGGAAACCCTTTTGTCCAAGGTTCCGCTTCCCAAAGAACAGGTTTTCCCCGCGACCAACGGGTCTTTGCCCGTGGAACAGGCGGCCTGGGCTTATGAGATTAAGCTTAAGAAATTTTTCGGAAGCGAAGGCGTACCTCGGTTTGATTTGAGCCTGATGGGGATGGGCGACGACGGCCATACGGCGAGTCTTTTTCCCGGCATGACCCAATTAAACGAACAAGAAAAATGGGTTGTCGGTTATTTCGTGGACAAAGAAAAAAAAGAGCGGGTGTCTCTCACCTTTCCCCCGTTGAACGCGTCGCGGTTTTTGCTGGTATTGTTAGAAGGGCAGAAGAAGGCGGTCCGGCTGAAGGAAGTTTTGGAAGGCCCCTCCGATCCGCCCCGTTATCCCATCCAATATTTACGGCCCGCGGACGGAAAACTGGTCTTCGCTATGGATGCGGCGGCGGCGTCCCTCCTCAAGAAAAAGTCCTAAGTCTTTTCCCAATCAGCGATTCCTCCCGGAATAATCCGGAAGGAAGGATGGGGGCGGGGCAAGCGGGCTTTTTTCATCGTCTTAAGCCGCACGGGATCCCGGCGGCGTAATTTTTCCTTTAAATGTTCCCATTCATAGCGCAGTTGGCCCCGCTCTACCGGAATGGCTCCCGTTTTTCGAAAGGCATTTTTTATCTTTTTACGCTCAAAGGAATAACCCCTCTGGTCGGCCTCGTTCCAAACTTCCAAAAGATACCGCCCCATCGCGGCCCGGGGGAAAGGGTGGGCTTTGAAACGGTTTAATTGCGGATGGCTGCGGTAGCCCCGGGTTTTTCCCTGAAGCACTTTTTGCGCTAAGAGGCCTTCGCGCCAAAGGGCCAGGAGGCCTTTCACATCGAGGTATTGGGGATGGAGGGACCAAAGCCGCATGCTTACCTGACCTTGACACCCATGGTTAAACCTTCCCCGGTGGGAAGAATGGTGGAGCGAAAGCGCTGGTTTGTCGCGGCGATTTGATTGAACTGTCTCAAAGCCTTCACTCCGGGGTCAGTGGTTTGGGCCTCGGCGATATGGCCCCAGGCGAAGGTATTGTCGCCCAAGAAAATCCCGCCGATTTTCAAGTTCTTAGCGGCCCACTGAAGATAATCGGGATAGTTTGGCTTGTCCGCGTCGATAAAGACCAGGTCAAAGGGGCCTTTGGATTCTATTTTTTTTAAATTTGCCAAGGCCGGTCCGGTAAAAATCTCCACCTTCTTTTCCACACCGGCTTTTTTAAACGATTCCGCCGACACCCGGGCGTGATTATCGGAATACTCAAAGGTATAAAGTTTGCCTTGGGGAGCCAGTCCCCGGCTAATACAAACGCCGGAATAGCCCGCGAGGGTTCCGATCTCCACGGCTTTTTTCGCGCCAATGGAGCGGGTAATCACTTCCAAATGGAGGCCGTCCATCGGAGCCACGTGGATGGGCGGCAGTCCTTCGCGGGCTGCCCGCTTAATGATTTCCAACAGGACCGAATCCTGGGGTTTGAAAAGATCCGAAGCGTATTTTTCGACCGACTTATTGGACTGGGCGAAGGTTTTAGCCATTTCGATTTCCTTTTTAAACGATAGTTAACAAAAAGCTTTTTACCACAAGCCCCTTCGGGGCCACAAAGGGCACAAAGTGAAGCAAAGGCGTTTTTTTTGATTTTAAATTCAGAGAATGATTAATCTTTCTGGGTGCCCTTTGTGGCCCCGAAGGGGCTTGTGGTGAAGAGATTTAATCTTGGTCTCGGTGTTCATTATTTCAAAAATAAAACTATTACTCACCAGTGGACTCCCCACACGGTATAAAGCAGCAAAAGGCCTTGGAAGACCCCGACAAACAGAAGCGCCACTTGGGCCCAGGAGGTTAATCCCCGGCGCCAAAGAATGCCGATACAAATGAGAACCATAATCCATTCCAGGGGAGCGACAATCTCCGCGTGGTGGTGAGGCTCCCAATAAGAAAAGGGGCTGTGAAAACGGTAATTGCTGAAGGGAAGAAAATGGCGGTGAACCACCTCGGCGTGAACCGGAAGATCTTCCAAGTCATGCAGAGCCATACTGGCGAAAAAATAAAGCCCCCGCTGATATTTGACCGCCAAACAGATCAAGATGCAGCAAACACCGACGAAACCAGTAGAGGACAT
>CAWKIY010000067.1:0-3169 GCA_963849245.1 candidate division FCPU426 bacterium
AAACATGAAGGAAAAAATGGCTTCCAAAAAAGATTATTACGAATTATTAGGGGTTCCCCGCGGTTCCTCGCCGGATGAGTTGAAGAAGGCTTACCGTAACATGGCCAAAAAATACCACCCGGACGCGAATCCCAATAATAAAGAGTCCGAAGAGAAATTTAAGGAAATCAATGAAGCCTATGAGGTTTTGTCCGATCCCCAAAAGAAAGCCGCTTATGACCAATTCGGCCACGCGGGTGTGGGCGCGGGCGCGCCGGGCGGGGGATATGGCGGCGGTGGTTTTAGACCGCAGGGCGCTGGTGGAGCCGCAGACTTTGAGGATATTTTCGGCGATGTTTTCAGCAACTTCTTTGGGGCGGAAGGACGGGGTGGCGGCAGAACCCGAAACCAGGCCCAAGAAGGGGATGATCTTCGCTATGACATGAATCTGACCTTTGAAGAGGCAGCTTTCGGGATTACCAAAGAAATCAAAATCAAAAAATTAACCACCTGTGAAACCTGCCATGGTTCAGGCGCGAAAGCGGGTTCGGGCCGGGTGGTTTGCACGACTTGTAAAGGCACGGGCCAAATCCGTACTGCTCAGGGTTTTTTCACCATCGCGCGCACCTGCCCCCGCTGCGGAGGACAGGGTGAAATGCCGGGAAGCCCCTGTCCCGCCTGCCAAGGCCACGGACGTACGGAAAAAGAACGGATTATTTCGGTGAAAGTGCCGGCCGGTGTCGATGAAGGTTCCCGACTTCGTTTGAGAAACGAGGGAGAAGCGGGGTTGAATGGGGGCCCTTCGGGCGATCTCTATGTATTTCTTCATGTGGAAGCCCATGATTTTTTTGAACGGGATGGAAGCGACCTCCATTGTGAAATTCCGATTTCCTTTGTGAAGGCTTCTTTGGGAACCGAATTAGAGGTGCCCACCTTAGAAGGAGCTGTCAAAATGAAGATTCCCGCGGGAACTCAATCGGGAAAAGTTTTTCGGTTAAAAGAAAAGGGTTTGAAAAATCCGCAGGATTCCAGCGTGGGTGATTTGTTAGTGGGAGTCGTTGTGGAAACCCCGACGGATTTAAACTCCAAACAAAAGAAAATGCTCGAAGAATTTGAGGCGCTTTCCACCGAAAACAACACGCCCGCTGTTTCTAAATTTATGTACAAGATGAAAAACCTGTTTTCGCGCAAAAAATGAGTTTTATTCCCCGGCTTTTTTTAGAAACCATTGTTCCTCATCAAAATGAAGTGGTTTTTGATGAAGCCGCCTCCCGTTATGTGGTTAAGGTGCTTCGCTTGGCGGAAGGCGCGCGGTTTTTAGGGTTTGACGTGAAAGCAGTTCAGTATGAATTGGTTTTGAAAAAAGCGGACTCCCAACAGGCTATCGCTTCGATTTTATCCCGTAATGAAAGCAAATCCACGAATAGCGTATTTATCGCTCTTGCCCAAAGTCTTCCCAAGGGTCCTAAAATTGATCTCGTTTTACGTCAGGGAACGGAAGCGGGCGTAAACCGCTTTATTCCTTTAGTGACTCAACGGAGCATCTCGAGACCTGACGAATCTCAATTCGAACATAAAAACAACCGATGGCAAAAAATTTTAGTAGAAGCCTGCCGGCAATGCGGTCGCAACGATGTCCCTCGATTGGACGAAGTCATTGAGTGGAATAAATGTTTGGAGCTTTTTGGGGATTTTGACCAAGTATTACTTCCCTATGAAAAAGAAGCGCCGACCTTAAAAACGGTGTTAGAATCAAATCCGTCGGCGCGTAAAATACTCATCCTGGTCGGTCCAGAAGGCGGTTGGTCCAAAGAAGAGGTGGGCGAGGCCCAGCAAAAGGGAGCTTCCCCAGTTCATTTGCCCACGCCGATTCTTCGCACTGAAACCGCGGGTGTCGCGATCGTTTCCATGATTCAGTATGCCTTGAGCCATCCGTAAACTTATTAGGGAGAGTCATGAGATATTCTTCAAAGCGTGGGATAACCGGCGCCAGTCGGGTGGTTTTTATTTTGGGCTATCCCTTGAGTCATTCTTTGTCCCCGGCCATGCATAACGCGGCTTTTCAAAAACTAAACCTTCCTTGGCTTTACGCCCCGTTGGAAGTTTTGCCCGATCAAGTAGGTTCGGCGTTTAAAATGATGAAGGCTTTGAATGTGCAAGGCGCCAATGTCACTATTCCTTATAAAGAAGTTGTTTTATCTCACTTAGATTATGTGGAGCCTAAAGCTCAGTGGTTGGGGTCTGTGAACACGATTTACCGTAAGGGCAGCAAGATTTGTGGGACTTCAACAGATGGGGAAGGCTTCTTAAGATCGCTTGGGGTTTTGCGTAAAAAGTTGAAAGGTTCCCGGGGTCTAATATTGGGAGCCGGCGGCGCGGCTAAAGCTGTCGCAGGGGCATTGGCAGGCGAGGGCGTTAAGGGGTTCTATGTGGCCAACCGGTCGGGTTCCCGGGCGGCGGCTATGATCAAAGCGGTCCTCAAAGGGTATCCCCGACTGGACGCGGACGCGATCTCTTTTTCAGATTCTCAAAAGCTCCTTCCTTATTGTGATTGGGTCGTGCAGTCGACTTCTTTAGGCTTAAAGGGTGAAGGGTCTCCCATTTCCCTCAAAACCGCAAAGGCTTCAACTTGGGTAATCGATCTGATCTACCACAGGGAAACAGCTTTTCTAAAAGAAGCCAAACGCGTGAGGTTGCAATCCTTGGGTGGTATTGGGATGTTATTACATCAGGGTGCTTTGTCATTTGAGTGTTGGACCGGTCAAAAGGCCCCCTTGGACGCGATGCGAAAGGCTTTGTTAGTCCATTTAGCTTCCCGATAAGGTGTTCCACTCATCGGGGAACAATCGTTGACTTCGATTTTTTTCGATTCTATACTTATTTCTCAAGGCTTTTACTTGGTCGAACACTCCCTTTTCGAGGTGTCCAATGCCCGAATCCATGAAAAAACGCCTGGGCGAAATGCTCGTTGATGAAGGCATTATTACCGAAGAACAGCTTCAAGAAGCCATGCATGAGCAAAAGATCAAGGGCGGCCGCCTCGAGAAAATCCTTATCAGCCAAGGTTATGTCACCCAAGATGTCATTATGGCTTTCGTCGGAACCCAACTCGGCATTCCCCATGTGAGCCTGACGGAAATCGGCAATATCCCTAACGATGTTGTTTTTTCCGTTCCCGAATCAATCGCCA
>CAWKIY010000068.1:0-4442 GCA_963849245.1 candidate division FCPU426 bacterium
CCTCTCCCAAATTATTCACGGTCCCCAAAGCGCCGATTTGAAGCCGGGTGTCATTCAATTGTTAGAAGAACTTTACAAACAAGAAGATGTGGTACTTTCGCTTTTGACGGGCAACTGCCAAGGAGCGGCCCGGTTGAAACTGGCCACCCATGGGTTGGAAAAATATTTCGTTTTCGAGGCGGGGGCTTTTGGCGACCGGGCGAAGCACCGGGATGAACTTCCGGCTTTAGCGGTGGAAGCGGCTAAACATCACCGGGGTCATGATTTTCGCGGAAAGAACGTGGTGGTCATCGGGGACACTCCCAGCGATGTGCGTTGCGTCAAATCCATCGACGCGAAGGTGGTGGCGGTGGCGACGGGCAGTTACTCGCCGGAAGAATTAAGGGCCGAAGGGCCCGACTTTTTATTTAATGATTTATCCGATATGCCCCAAGTTCTTTCCGCGCTACGCCATTCCCTTTAAGCCCGGTTGTTGTAAACTATCGTCCACATGAAACCCACCCGACTGGTTCTTTTTGACATCGACGGTACCATCCTTGGCACTTCCCGGGCGATTTGGCCCGATCCGGTCAAGGAAGTGCTGGAAAGGGTTTTCGCCGAGGAAGGCGAGAGCCGGTCTATTGACACTACCCGCTACCGCCAGGGCGGCAAGACGGATCCCCAAATCTTTTACGAGATTCTGGGACAAAACGGGATCGCGGAAGAAAAGGTAACAGCGCTATTTCCCAAGATTCAATCGGCTTATTTAAAAGATCTGAAGGCCAAGGTGGCCGAAAGACCGGACTATATCATTCTCAAGCCTGGGGTTGAGGTTTTGATTCAGCGGCTGCACGAGCATCCTGAAGTTTTGATGGGTCTTTTGACCGGCAATTTTGAGGAGGGCGCCCGCTTGAAGCTCCAACCGCCTGATTTGAACCGCTATTTTCCCTTCGGAGCCTTTGGTGACGGTGCCCGGCAAAGGGTGGAATTGCCGGCCCGGGGAGTGGAAGCCGCCGAAAAGTACGCGGGACAGCGGTTTTCGGAAAAGGAAATTGTGATTATCGGGGATACGCCTAATGATATCCATTGCGGGCGGCATTTGAACGTTCGTACCATCGCGGTAGCCACCAGTCATTACCCCCTCGAAGAGCTGAAAGCCGAGGGCCCGGATTTTGTGTTTAGCGATTTGACGGATACCGAGAAAGTTCTCTCGGCGATCTTGGAACACCTGCCTTAAAAAGGTAAACTCTAGGCCGAACGCATCTCCCTTAAAGGAACTTTCATGAAAATCAGACTCGCTCACAGCCCTGACGCCGATGACGCTTTTATGTTCTATGGCCTAGCCAAGGACAAAATCAACACCGAAGGCATCAAATATGAGCACGTCCTGAAAGACATCCAGACCCTCAATGAATGGGCCAAAGAAGGCCGCATGGAAGTGACCGCTATTTCCGCCCATGCTTACGCTTACGTCAAAGACAAGTACTCTATTTTAACCCATGGGGGTAGCATCGGAAAAAATTATGGACCGATGATTATCGCCAAGAGTGATATTTCCATGGAGAGCCTTAAGGGCAAGAAGATTGCCATCCCTGGCAAAATGACCAGCGCTTACTTGGCGCTCAAGCTTTGTTTTCCGGATTTTCAGGAAGTCATTGTGGACTTTGACCAGATTATGGATGAGGTGCTGAAAGGTACCGTCGACGCGGGGCTCATTATTCACGAAGGCCAATTGACCTATAAAGAAAAAGGACTCTATAAGATCATTGATATGGGCGAATGGTGGTTTAAAAAGACCAACATGGTTTTGCCCATGGGTGTCAACGCGATCCGCAACGATTTACCTGAGGACATCAAAAAGAAAGTTTCCCGCCAGCTGAAACAATCCATCCAATATTCGTTGGATAACCGGGAAGCAGCGCTGGATTACGCCCTGGCCTTTGGCCGCGGTTTATCCCGGGATGTAGCCGATCGTTTTGTGGGAATGTGGGTCAACGACCGCACCGTCGATATGGGTGAAGAGGGCCAAAACGCTATTCGGGCTTTTTTGAAAGAGGGGGAGAAACACAAGATTATCCCTCCCATCGGTGAAATTGAGTTCGTGAGCTGATTCCAGGTTGCCTTTGAAACGCAAAAAAGCCGAAACCTGGTCTCTTTATATCGCCGAATGCGCCGATGGCTCCTACTACACGGGGATCGCCAAGGATGTTCCCAAGCGTATCGAAACCCACAACGCGGGAAAGGGAAGCAAGTACACGGCGGCCCATGGGCCCGTGAAACTTCTTTTTCAGGAACTTCAAGGGGATTACTCAACCGCTTTACGGCGTGAGTATCAAATTAAAAGCCTTCCTAAAAGCCGCAAGATTCGCTTTATCGCTGGGGAAGGCTTGAACCCTCCGGATGAAAAAGCCAAAATGTCGTTTCAGCGGTTAAAACCCCGCTCCAAGCCAAAATCACGCCGCAAGCGAAACCGGCTCCACAAGAAAAAGGAATTATGACTCAACCACCTTTAGAAGTAGGCGCGGCCCTGGTCTACGAGAACGGAACTTATCTCATCAGTAAACGCCGTCCGGAAGATTCCTTCGGCGGCTACTGGGAGCTGCCTGGCGGCAAAAAAGAACCCACCGAATCACTGGAAGAATGCGTGATCCGCGAATTAAAAGAAGAACTGGATATCGAAATCTATATCCGCCATTTCTATAAGATCGTGACTTACCATTATCCGACCCGGTCGGTTCGGCTCAATATTTTTCTTTGCGGGCTCAAAAGCGGAACGCCGAAAGCTATTGAGTGTTCTGAATTCGCCTGGGTGCAGCCCCGGGACCTAAAAAATTATCAGTTTCCTGAAGCGGATCAAAGTTTGATCGAGGAAGTTTCAACTAAGGATTGGGAAGCGGAAGAAAACGCTAAATACCCGCATGAATACCTGGAAGGCCTTCGTCTCTTTAACTCGGGACATTATTTTGAATGCCATGAGATGCTGGAAGATTTATGGCATCCGTCGGAAGGACAAACCCGCCTGCACTATCAGGGCCTTATCCAGGCCGCGATCGCGGTGGAGCATTTCCGCAAAGGGAATTGGCCTGGTGCTTTAGGGCTCTATGAAAAGGCCTGCGATAAATGGGTCCAATTACCGCCGGAATATATGGGTGTGGATTTGAAGTGGCTGAAGGAAAAACTGGATGGGTTTTTCGACCAAGTTAAAAAGGCTGGAGCCGAGGGAATGAAGAACGTGAACATTCTGCAAGTTCCCAAGATTCCCCTACCTCAATAGCGCAGGCTGAGGGCAATTCCCAAATCGCCCCCCGTGTAGTCAATATTGGCCCAACGGGTTCCATTATTGCCAATTTCCGAGAGTGGTAAATAATACAAAAAGCCGGTTGAGTTGGTCGCCAATCCGACCTGTTGGCTGTTTCCGGCGCTATCGGTCTCATTTCCCTGGATATTACTAGTAGTTGCGAAACGGGCCTGAGCAAAAATGTTTAAAGTAAATGAACCGCCGAGTATGGTTTCCCAGCCCAAATTCAGCGTTCCGCCGAATCCATAGCCGTTTAAATTTCCGGAAATCAGAGTTTGGCCGTTCGCGACAGAGTCCACGTTGAGCATCGTGCCATAAACCCCCGCGCCGAGGCCAAGGATCAAACGGGAATTGCCCATGAGAAAATAATGATAGTAATTAAGCTGGGCGGCGATCATCGTCGGGGACAAGGTGTCTGTTCCACCTTGCGTAAGATCTGTCGTGCTTAAGCCGCTATCCTGGTATCCTCCGAATAAGGCGCCGTCGATCGAGGCGCTGATGGCGTTTTCCGGATCCAAAGCAAGCCCGCCTTCCAAACCCAACAAAACCCCAATGTTATTGACGCTCGCGCTCGTGGTGTAGGAAGCGGTGGAGGGGTAAGACTTTTCAAAAGCGGTGGCCGCCCCGGGAAGGTCTCCCAGGGTAGCGTAAGCCACTCCGACATGGAGAGTAATCCATTTCGGTTTGGTAAAATCCCCGGCTACGTAAAGGGTTTGTGTTCCAACAGAAGAGACGGGCGCGGAACCGAGCGGAGGGGCCGTGGCCAAAGTGGGGGCGGTGGAAGCCGCGACATTTTGGGCGTGAAGATGATCGGTGTAAGATTTCAAGCCGGGATTGTCCGGATGGATTTGCAGGCTTTGGTCGAAAGCGCTTAAGGCATTGGGTGTGTCACCGGATTGATAATAAGAAGATCCCAACACCTGATAAGCTTGCCAATTGTTGGGATCCATCTGAACCGCGGTTTTGAAATATTGGATTGCCTTGGTGTAATCTTTTTGTTGGTAAAAATTGAGGCCCGCTTGATAGTAGTCATTTGAAGTATAGGCGTGAGTCAGGGAAGGAAGCGCTAGAAAGATAAAACTAAATAAAGCCAAGCCGATAAACCGCGTTCTCATAGGAAACTCCATGGGTTTTAATATTTCTTTATCTTATAGTAGCAATACAT
>CAWKIY010000069.1:0-14943 GCA_963849245.1 candidate division FCPU426 bacterium
TATCGCGGTTATAGGTGCAGAAGCCTTTAGCAGCAAGAAGGTAGCGGGGCAGCTCAAGGAAAATCATTCGGGAGATAAATATAAACCGGATCTTTTGGATGACGATATGAAGGCAATTGAAGAGTTCTACCATAATCAGGGTTACTTGAAGGCTGTCGTATTGGGTCATAAAGAAAAAATGGAATTGGAAAAGAAAAAGGTTTATATCACCATTACATTAAAAGAGGGATTGCAGTACACAACGGGTGATATCAAGTTTCAGGGAAACATTCTTTTTGACGACAATGATTTGATGAAAGCTCTGGCTTTGAAAAAGGGTGATATTCTAAAAAAGAATGACCTCGATGATGGTTTGAAAAAAGCAAAAACCTTATACGCGGACAAAGGTTATATTTACTCAAACATCGCGCCCAATCTTGATTATGACGATGAGTTGAAGAAGGTGAATATAAATCTAACGGTCACAGAAGGCCAAACGGCGTATGTTCAGGACATTAAAATTATTGGCAACTATAAAACCCGGGACTATGTTATCCGCCGAGAGTTACTGATCAAAGCGGGAGATAAATTCGAAGCGAGTAAAATCCGTTTGTCGGCCCAGGCTCTTTACAATCTTGGTTTCTTCGACGAAGTCAATCCCGAAGTGGAACCTGGGGACGCGCCTGGGAAGGAAGTTCTCGTTTTTAGAATTAAGGAACGTAAAACCGGTTCCATCAGCGTCGGCGGCGGCTATAGTTCAGTTAATGGCTTTATCGGCAACGTGAAGCTTGAGGAAGCAAACCTTTTTGGAAAAGGACAGCACGTTAACCTGGACGTCGAGTTTGGCGCCGCGCGAAGCAGTATTTCGATAGGTTTTACTGAGCCCTGGCTTTTTAATACACCAACTTCCTTTAGCGTTAATCTGTTCGATACGACTCAAATTTTCACTACTGCGGTTAACAATCCGGATGGAACCAATCAGTTTTATACTGAAGTTCAAATCGGCGGATCGATTAGTTTGGGCCGCCGCTTGAGCCGTTTGTGGAGTGTTTTTGGTACCTACACGCTTCAAAATGTTCAAATTACGGATGTGGATCCTTATTACGCCACTCCGGGAACACCTCAATATATCCAGGCATCGGATAGTACTACTAGCAGCTTTACGCCCCGAATCGTTTACGACAGCCGCGATAATTATTTTGATCCTTCGACTGGTTGGAAACATCAACTCTCGGTTGAATTCGCCGGTGGTCCATTAGGCGCGGATAACAACTTTATTAAGGTTATTGAGGATTCGAGTCATTTTATTCCACTGCCGGCGGATTTTGTTTTGGGGGAACATGTGAGGTTTGGAGCGGGTCAAGGGTATTGGTTCGCGGGAAGAGGGTACACGGATTTGCCTTTATATGAGAAATTCTTTGCTGGTGGCACTGATACGATTCGTGGTTACAACGAGCGAAGTGTCGGCCCTGCGGCCGGCGGTAACGCGTTATTTGTCTCTAATACGGAATTAAAACACGCTATTGCGGGTCCTTTAAAAGGTGTTATTTTCTTCGATGCCGGCGATGCCTGGACCAATGTTTGGAACCTAGATGAATCCCATGTCCAGTATGGCGCGGGTATCGGGCTTCGATTGACTATTCCTGGCACGATCATGGCGATTCGCTTGGACTATGGCTGGCCGATCGCTTCTGACCTTTCGACCGCGGCGGCCCCGCCGGGCGGTGTCCTGCATTTCAATCTAGGCAATCTGTTCTAGAAATTTTATCTTCATGCGAATTCTCCTAACTAACGATGATGGGATTGAAGCCCCGGGGTTTAAGGCGCTTTTCGAGGCCGTGAAATCCCTGGGCGAAATCGCCATTTCCGCCCCGGATAAACAAGTCAGCGCTACGGGCCATTCTATTTCCCTTAATAATCCATTTAAGGTTGAGCCGGTTTCTTGGCCCGGTGCCGATCAGGCTTACCGTGTTTCCAGCACACCCGCGGATTGTGTCCGGATTGCGGTTTTAAAACTACTTCCTTGGAAACCGGATTTGGTTATTTCGGGCATTAATCAAGGCGCCAATTACGGAAGCTTGATTCTCTATTCGGGTACAGTCGCGGCCGCGGCGGAAGCGGTTATTCTTGGTATTCCGGCGCTGGCGATTTCTTTAACTAGTCATACTTATAAAAACTATGACGCCAGCGCGAAATTTTGCGCTCAATTAGTGAAGTGGATCGAGCAGAAAGGTTTGGAACCCGGAATGCTTTTGAATGTCAATGTTCCGCCTTTAGAGAGCTCCGTCATCAAAGGATCGGTTTTAACCCATCAAGGAAAGTTTCGCCATATTGATGATTTGGAGCCTCACGCTGATTTGAAAGGGCACTTTAGTTACGTTTTAAATAGCCCCAGTGAACCAGATTTTGAGCATCCGGATTCAGATGTTTCTAAAATTCGCGAGGGATTCATTTCCGTCACACCCCTTCATCTGGATTTGACAGCACGTCAACATTGGGTCCCTTTATCCCAATGGCCATGGATGGATAGAAATTGGATAAAGTAAGTGCGTCGAGACTGTTCGGTTTACTCGTCTTAACGGAGAATTTCGATGCGGGATAAGGTAAAGGCTGTTCTAGATGAAATACGCCCAATGCTTCAGGCAGATGGAGGGGATATTGAGTTGGTCAATATCACAGATAAGGGCGTGGTAGAAGTGCGGCTTCAGGGGATTTGTCCTGATTGTCTTGGTTCTATGATGACTTTAAAACAAGGTGTGGAACGGATGCTGAAAGAACAGGTTCCGGAAGTGGAGGAAGTTGTCACGCTTTAAGTTGCTATGAGACCCGAAATCCTTGAACCCGTCCATCAAATGGATGGGTTTTTTTGTTTGTGGAAAATCCAAATTCTTTTATACTGTTCTCGTTTTCCCCAGTTGTTTTCCTTTCCTCGCCCCACTGTTGAGCTTTAAAACCGCAGGTGCCGTGTTTTCCCTTACTGGTTTTGTCTAAGCGGACGAAACTGGCTTGGATTTATTTTTCTTTTTTGGGGGGTTCCTTGATCGCGCGATATACCTTGCCGCAAATGGGCAATATCTGGTCTGAACAGGCTAAATACGAATCTTGGCTCAAGGTGGAGGTTGCCGCTTGCGAGGCCTGGGCTAAATTAGGCCGGATTCCTAAAAAAGACCTGGCGATCATCAAGAAAAAAGCCAAATTTTCCGTTAAACGCATCGAGGCCATTGAGCAGAAAACGAATCATGATCTCATCGCCTTTTTAACCTCCGTCGCTGAAACCGTTGGTCCTTCTTCCCGGTTTATTCATCTAGGTATGACTTCAACAGATGTGGTAGATACGGCACAGGCCATTCAATTGACGGATGCGGCTGACCTGCTGCTGAACAGTTTGGAGCGGCTAAGGGTCGTTTTAAAACGACAGGCTAAAACCCACCGTTATTCGATGATGATCGGCCGTACGCACGGGGTTCACGCAGAACCAGTGACCTTTGGGCTGAAAATGGCCCTTTGGTATGACGAAGTCGGCCGAAATATCGCCCGTTTAAAGCAAGCCAGGGAACATATCGCGGTGGGTATGATTTCCGGAGCGGTTGGCACTTTCGCCAATATCGACCCCCGGGTGGAAGAACAGGTCTGCAAATTACTCGGATTAAAACCGGCCCCGGTTTCGACTCAAACCTTGCAACGCGATCGCCACGCTTATTTTCTCTCAGTTTTGGCGGTAATCGCTTCTTCCCTTGAAAAGTTCGCGACGGAGCTTCGCAACTTACAACGCACTGAAATTCTTGAGGCGGAAGAGTTTTTCGCTGAGGGGCAAAAAGGCTCCTCGGCCATGCCCCATAAACGTAATCCCTTAACCAGCGAAAGGGTGGCGGGTCTGGCCAGGGTCGTTCGCGGTTATGCCATTACGGCTCAGGAAAACGTGGCCTTGTGGCACGAACGGGACATCACTCATTCCTCAGCGGAAAGGGTTATCTTCCCGGACGCCACGATTCTTTTACATTACATGCTGGAAAAATTTATTCACGTTATGGAAAAGTTAAATGTTTATCCCGACCGAATGAAGCGGAACATTCAATTAACCCGGGGCCTGGTTTCCTCTCAGCAGGTACTTTTGGCTTTGGTGGGGAAGGGTTTTACGCGTGAAAAGGCCTACGCGATTGTTCAAAGAACAGCGTTGAATGCTTGGAAAAACGAGTTGAATTTCAGAAAACTCATTGAGGCGGACGCGGATGTGGCCAAAAGCTTAACCGCGGCTGAGATTGAAAAGTGCTTCGATCTTTCGTATCACTTGAAAAATGTCGATTATGTTTTAAAGCGGGCTGGCATTCTTTAAACGAGGAGCTTCTATGGCTTGGCATGTGAATGTGTTTGTAACCTTGAAACCTTCGGTTATGGATCCTCAGGGCGCCACGGTTCAACGGGCGTTAAATCAAATGGGCTATAAGGCTGTTTCCGGCGTGCGCATCGGGAAATTTACCGAATTGGAGTTTGACGGGGCATTGACCGAGGCTGAGGTTAAAAAGCAATCGGATGAAATCTGCGATAAGTTGCTCGCGAACCCGAATATTGAATCCTATCGATTTACGCTGGAGAAAAAATAAGATGAAATTCGCCGTTACTGTTTTTCCGGGTTCCAATTGCGACCATGATTGTGAATATGTGCTGCGGAATGTCGAAAATCAGCAAGTGGAAATGATTTGGCATAAAGACACCGATTTGAAAAATCCAGACTGTGTGGTCGTACCGGGCGGATTTTCCTATGGTGACTATCTTCGAACCGGCGCCATCGCGCGTTTTTCCCCGGTCATGAAATCAGTGGCGGATTTTGCCGCTAAAGGCGGGTTGGTCATCGGTATTTGTAACGGCTTTCAAATTCTCTGCGAAGCGGGATTGCTTCCGGGCGCCCTCATCCGGAATAAAAGTTTGAAATTTATCTGTCAAAATCTTTGGGTGAAAGTAGAACAAACGAATACGCCTTTTACCAGTGCCTGCAAACCCGGCCAAGTCTTAAAGATTCCGATCGCTCATGGTGAGGGGAACTACTTCATCGATCCGGATGGATTGAAAAAGTTGAAAGATAATCAGCAAGTTGTGGTGCGCTATTGCGATGAAAAAGGAAATATAACCCCCGAAGCGAATCCTAACGGCTCCTTAGAAAACATCGCTGGTATTTGCAACGTCAACCGAAACGTTTTTGGTTTAATGCCACATCCCGATCGTTCGGGTGAGGATTTATTGGGCAGCCGGGACGGCCATTTTATTTGGCAGTCCATTCTTTCGGCTAAGGCAGGTGTGAAATGAGTTCTTCCATCATGAATGTCGAAGTCACTCCCCAAGTCGTTAAAGAGCATGGCCTGAAGCCGGATGAATACAGCCATATTTGTGAGATATTGGGCCGTAAACCGAATATTACGGAATTAGGCCTCTATTCCGTTATGTGGAGCGAACATTGCGGTTATAAACATTCCAGGGCCCTTTTAAAGACCCTACCCACCAAAGGCCCCAAGGTATTACAGGGACCTGGTGAAAACGCCGGCATTATGGATATTGGCGAGGGCTGGGCAGTAGCCTTTAAAGTGGAGTCTCATAACCATCCCTCGGCGATTGAGCCCTATCAAGGCGCGGCGACGGGTGTGGGCGGAATTTTACGCGATATCTTTACGATGGGCGCCAGACCTGTGGCCAATTTAAATTCTCTTCGTTTTGGTCCTCTAACCGATCCTAAAGTGAAAAGACTTTTTACCGGCGTGGTGCATGGGATTGCGGACTATGGCAATTGCATGGGTATCCCCACGGTCGCGGGTGAAGTGGTATTTGACGAGAGCTATTCCGAAAACTGCTTAGTGAACGCTATGTCCGTAGGGCTTTTGAAGCACGATCAAATCATCCGAGGCAAAGCCACGGGTGTTGGCAACGCAGTTATTTATATTGGCGCTACCACAGGACGAGATGGAATTCACGGCGCGACTTTCGCTTCAACCGAAATCACCAATGAGTCCACCGAAAAACGAAGCGCGGTTCAGGTGGCTGATCCTTTTATGGAAAAACTACTAATGGAAGCGACGCTTGAGTTAATTCATAGCGATCTTTTGATTGGTATCCAGGATATGGGCGCGGCAGGGCTAACTTGCTCGACCTGCGAAATGGCGAGCCGGGGCGGGGCGGGAATTGAAATTGATGTGGCGAAGGTCCCGCAAAGAGAGAAGGGAATGTCCCCTTATGAAATTCTTCTTTCGGAATCTCAAGAGCGCATGCTTCTGGTCGCTAAGCCGGGCTGTGAGCAAAAAGTTCATGACATCCTTAATAAATGGGACTTGTACGCGGCAACTATTGGAATCGTCACGGATACAGGCCGCATGATTGTGAAAGAAAATGGCAATGTCGTCGCGGATGTCCCGGCAGATTCTTTAACTGAAGCCCCGGTTTATCACCCTGCCAAGAGTGAGCCGGCTATTTTGAAACAGCACCGAAATTTTGATGAAGGAACCGTGGCGGTACCAAAGAACCTTCAGGAAGTTTTGGAAAAACTTTTAGCCGATCCCACTATCGCCAGTAAACGATGGGTTTACCGCCAATACGATCATATGGTCCGCTCCAATACCCTTATTCGTCCCGGTTCCGACGCGGCGGTGATTCGGGTGAAGGGAACGAAATTAGGTTTGGCGATGACAATTGATGGATTGGGTTCTTATTGCGCTTTGGATCCTTATGAAGGGGCGAAAATTGTGGTCGCCGAAGCGGCACGGAATATCGCTTGCTCCGGCGCGGAACCGATTGGAATGACCGATTGCCTCAATTTTGGAAGTCCAGAAAAACCCGAAGTGTTTTATTATTTTGACCGGGTGATTTCTGGATTAGGGGACGCCTGCCGCGCTTTTGATATTCCAATTACGGGCGGAAACGTTTCCCTCTATAACGAGAATCCTACGGGCGCGATCGATCCGACCCCCGTTATTGGGATGATGGGTCTTTTTCAGGATGTGGACAAACGAATCACCCAATGGTTTAAAAATGACGGTGATTTCATTTATCTGCTGGGGAATATAGGCGATTCCATTGGCGGCAGCCGTTATTTAACTCTCACCCATGGAAAAAAGACGGGTCTGTGTCCTAAATTAGATTTGGCTGTAGAGCATAAACTGCACCAGTCGCTGAAAGCTTTGGCGGACGCAAAAGTTCTTCAAAGCGCTCATGATTGTTCGGACGGCGGATTTGCGGTGGCTTTAGCGGAGTGCTGTTTTACCGGGGCAACCCACGAAGAGGCTTTACGGGGAGCTCAGGTGGTTTTGCCCGCTGGGGGCCGTTTAGACGGACGTCTTTTCGGGGAAGCGCAGTCCAGGGTGATTATCTCGGTGAAGCCGGAAGCCGCTGGACTGCTGGAAGAAATGATTAAAAAGTTTGGAGTGCCGTTTGAAAAAATTGGCCAAGTCGGCGGTGATTCGCTCGTGATTGGCGATGAAATTAAAGTTTTAGTGAAGCCGCTGGGAGATTTGTTTTTTACGAGTATTGAAAAGATCATGGCTTAGTACGGCAATTTAAATTATCAGGAATGGATAAAATGAAAGAATCCTTGGGTCATGACGGAGAGGGCGAGAAGTTAACCGACAGGCGATGGCTGGAGGATGACAAGCCCCATGACCAGTGCGGGGTTTTCGGCATTTACAACCATCCTGAAGCGGCGAAAATCACTTACCTCGGCCTCCATTCGCTCCAACATCGGGGCCAAGAATCAGCCGGCATCTGCACCATGAAAGACGGCCATCTCTATAACTATAAACGCATGGGCCTGGTCGCGGATGTTTTCGATGAGGAATCTTTTAAAGAACTTCCCGGTAAGACAGCCATAGGGCATGTGCGCTATTCCACTACCGGGTCCAGTCAAGTTCGCAATGCCCAGCCGATCGCGGTGGAATATGCCCAAGGATCCATGGCAGTAGCGCATAACGGCAATTTGGTGAATGCCCGCCGCATACGGGATGAGTTGGAAGCCCGTGGGTCTATTTTCTCCTCCACGATCGATTCGGAAGTGATTGTTCACTTAATCGCCCGCTCTTCCGCTCATACGCTGGTAGAATCGATGATTGATTCTTTGCGGAAAGTCCGCGGGGCCTATTCGCTCCTCATTCTTTCGGATGACGGCCTTTTCGGGATGAGAGATCCCCACGGTTTTCGGCCCCTTTGTTTGGGGAAATTGGGCGATTCCTGGGTCTTGGCCAGCGAAACCTGCGCCTTTGACATTGTGGATGCGGAATATGTCCGGGATGTGGAACCAGGCGAGATTGTTCTGATTAACGAAAATGGTTTGGTGTCGCTGAAACCCTTTGAAAAAACCACCAACGCCATGTGTATCTTTGAATATATTTACTTCGCCCGCCCTGACTCCCGCATTTTCAATACGAGTGTTCAAAAAGTCCGTAAACAATTAGGAAAGGTTTTAGCCCAAGAACATCCGGCGGACGCGGATGTGGTCGTGCCGATACCGGATTCGGCCAATATGGCCGCGACGGGTTACGCGGAAGAGGCCAAGATCCCTTATGAAATGGGCCTCATCCGCAATCATTATGTGGGTCGTACCTTTATTGAACCCAACCAAACTATCCGCGATTTCGGCGCGCGTTTAAAGTACAACGCGGTCAGAGAATCAATGGAAGGGAAGAGGGTTGTTTTGATTGATGATTCGATCGTCCGTGGAACCACCATGCGGAAAATCGTTAAAATGATCCGCAATGTAGGGGCCAAAGAAGTCCACTTGCGTATTACCTCTCCGCCGATTATTTCCCCCTGCTTTTATGGTATGGATTTTCCAAGCCGTAAAGAACTGATCGCCGCGACCCATACCCTGGATGAAATTAAGACTTATTTGAGGGTGGACAGCCTGTCTTATCTTTCCGTTGAGGGAATGATGAAAGCGGTCAAGGGAACACCGTCAGGTCATTGCACCGCCTGTTTTACGGCCCATTATCCGGTCCCCTTCGACATGGAAACAGAAAAGTACAGCCTCGAAACCAACAAGTGCTAAAACTTCGTTGAACTTAACGAAAGAAGTCATTGGAGTTGTTTCGGGTTTAATTGTTCTCGCCTGTGCTTTTCCTTACAGTCTTCGGGTATATCAACAAAAGACCCAGCCTAATCTCGTTAGCTGGTCTATTTGGACAGTTTTAGGCCTCGCCATTCTCCTGACTTTTAAAAGTTCAGGAGCTAAGTTCAATGTCTGGCCGGCGGTCGGCAGTTTCTTGAGCCCTTTGGCGGTTACTGTTCTTCTTTTGTGGCGCGGCAAAAAGCACAAACCTCAACCCTTTGAAATACTTTGTCTTATTTTCGCTGTCGCCGCGATTATTTTGTGGTGGTTCTTAAAGGATGATCCCAAGCAGGCAGCCTTCGCGCTTTATGTCAGCCTCCTAGGGGATGCTTGCGCTCTTTTGCCCACGCTTAAAAGCTGTTGGTCAAAGCCGCAAAAGGAAAGGCCGTTGGTTTGGATGTTTTATGCTTTTGGATATGGCCTTTCTCTTTTTGCCATTGAGGACAGGATTTTACCAAATTACATTCTTCCGATTTATATGGTAGCTGGGTCCACTTTGGTATTTTTGCCTTTGGCAATTTATCGATTGCGTCATCCGGTGCGGATAACAGAGTGGATTTAAGTGGTTGGGGAGACGAAGTTTGCCGTTTGAGACTTACTTTTCAGCCATGATGACGCGGTTGCGGCCTTTTTCTTTGGCCTCATAAAGAGCATGGTCGGCTCTTTTAATGACTTCCTCAAAACCCTTGAATTCTTTTTTCGCGGATGAGACGCCCGCGCTAATAGTGACTTTTACGGGTTTACCCTGATGTGGATGTGTTTTCTTGGTTAAGCTTTTCAGAAGGTCTGTTGTCTTTTCCCGGTCTTTTCCCCGTAGATAGAATTTCCGTTTTTCTAGAGCTTCTTGGGTTTTTTTCATTAACTCAAAAGCCTCGCTGCTGTCTTCTTTCTCGAAAATCGCGCAAAATTCCTCACCGCCGTATCGGTACACCCGGTCACCCAGATGTTCTTCAAGGTGTTGCGCGATCATTCTGAGGACATTGTCGCCCTCGGCATGACCATAGGTATCGTTGAATTTCTTGAAATGGTCAATATCCACCATGGCTAATGTGTAGTGATCGCGTAAGTTGTGGAGTCTCTCATCCAAAGCCTGTCGATTGGGGATGCCCGTCAGGATATCCACGTAAACCTTTTGCCAATACATCCGAAGGATGGAATGCAGGAGGATGACAGTGATAGTCGTAAAAGAAACAATGACATAAAAATTTCTAAGAATTTGATCGGGCCAAGCATTTGTGATCAAACACATTTGAATGGAAAAAAAGAAAGGAATAAAAGTAGTGGTTAAGGCGATTAAGTATGATTTTATTTTTGGATCCGGAAGCAAAAAAGTAATGGAGATCATAAATGCACATGTGATCCAGGCGAGCGGTGGAATTTGGGACAGCTGCGCGGGGACAGAAGAAGTCCAATAAAATAGATTTTGGTAAAGGTCGGGAGCCCAACTATAAAGACAAGTGAAAAGAACAAAAGGGGAAAGGGCTAAAAGAACACGAGTTAAACTTTGATCACTCCAAAGAAGGCTTTCGTTGATGAGAAATAGGATTGCGATAGTAAGCGGGTAAGCCACACTCGTAATTTCAAAGGTTCGAGCCCGGCCGACTTGAGACAAGACAATTGTGGGCATGTGAAGAAAAAAATAATACAAACCAAGAATTAAAAGAGAAGACCAAAATATCCGGGTCTGATTTACCTGCCAGCCTAAAATAGCGATCAGCAAAAGGCCCACATAAGGAGCCAAGATAAGAAAGTTGGTTACGGCCTTATGGGAGATGATTTCAGGGCTTAAAGGGGGCAAAAAATAGATAAAGAGGGGCACAAAACACACTAAAAGGTAGATTCCGGCCCATCTGACTTTATCGGACAAAGTAAACCCCGGTGTTGAAATGGCGAAACGGGGTTAATTTAACTTTTCAGAGGTCTTTTGTATAGAGTTAAAGACCGGACAAAAAAGTTTTAAGGAATGACTTGAATGTTTCCGAACATGAGGGAACAGGGCAAGGTACAAACAGCTCCGCCGCCATTGCAGGTTCCGTGATTTCCGCAGTGGAATGTAAAGCTACCGGTAGCGTTGAAAGTTTGGGTGAAAGGAAAACTTAAGTTGCCGGTAATCACGCAATTGCCCACACCGTCATCGAGGTAGAGCGGATGGATGCCGTTGTTGGTGGTATCCCAGATAACAGATTGGCCAACGTGGATGGTCATGGGTTCTGAAAGACTGGTGGTGCCGCCGTCAAGAGTGTAACGGTATCCTGAAGGTGAAAAATAAGCGCCGACATTAACGGGCGTGGCGGTAGGTGTAGGGGTAAAAGTCGAGGTTAAAGTCGCGGTAGTTGTTGGCGTAGAAGTGAGAACATGAGGAGTGGCGGTAAGTGTGGGTGTTAAAACAACAGAAGTAGGGGTCGCAGTTAAAACTGGCGTTGGTGTTGGAACTAATGATTCAGTAAGAGGGGAAACTGAAAGGCTTTTGGAACAGCTGAACAGAATAAAAATCGGCGCGAGAAATAAACCGATAATCAAAAAATGTTTTAAAAGAAATTTTCTCACGCCGATATACTCCGATTTTTTATTGGACGTGTATTACTCCGTACATAAGTGAACAAGGCAACGTGCAAACAGCCCCGCCGCCACTGCAGGTTCCGTGATTGCCGCAATGGAAAGTGAAGTCGCCGGTAGAGCTGAAAGTTTGTGTATAGGGAAAAGACAGATTGCCCGAAAGCGTACAATTGCCAGCACCATCATCAATATAGAGAGGATGAATTCCACTGTTGGTCGTGTTCCAAGTCACTGATTGACCAACTGAAATGGTAATAGGCGCTGATAAGGAAGTGCTGCCTCCATCCAAGGTGTAACGGTAACCAGAAGCTGAAAAATACGCTCCGACAGTAATAGGCGTCGGTGTGCTAGTTATGGTAGGCGTACTGGTAATAGTGGGTGTACCGGTGATAGTCGGGGTATTTGTAATAGTGGCCGTGTTGGTGATAGTTGGGGTATTTGTAGGTGTTCGGGTAATGGTAGGGGTTGGGCTATTGGTGGGTGTTCCAGGCGTCAAAGTAAAAGTTGGTGTGTTGGCAACGGTTGGCGTTGTTGAAGTGTGGTTGCCGCAGGCCAAAGGAAACAGCCCGAGAACTAAAAAGGTTGCGACCAGTACGAAGTTTTTCATGATTCATTCCTGTTTTAATAGAGTAAAATCACTTCACGCCTACATATCGGTTTTGAGAACCGAAGGTTACGGGCTTTACCGAATAATGAACAAAAGGCTTAGATCGGCTTTAAAACAAGGTTTTTAAACCTTTCAAGCCGCTAATTCGTCCAATTGGAGAAGCTCTAAAACATCCTTTTCGCTTGAGAATGAACCGTTTGGAAAGGGTTTCGATGAAGAACGCTTTAATTCTTATACTAATTTTAATGATAACTGTCCCGCTGAGAGCGGTGACACCTTCTGTTAAACCGCTGACTCCCGAGCAGAAAAATACCCAGGTTTTAAATCGTCTTACCTTCGGCCCGCGTCCTGAAGATTATGCCCACATCAAGAAGATAGGAATAAAGGCTTACATCGAAGAGCAGCTTCATCCCGATAAAATTGACGATCATTTATGCGATCAACTTTTAAATCAATATCCTGATCTTTTACTTTCTAGCTGGGATCTGTTCCAGAAATATCCCCCTGCCAATGTTGTCATTGTGAATGGAATTCCCCAAAAAAGAGATGTGGTCAATGAAGAGGAAAAAAAGACGGCTAATCAGCAAATCCGAACGATTTTAAAGCAAATGCAAGGGGCTAAGTTGACCCGGGCGGTTTATAGCCGGCGCCAGCTTCAGGAAGTCATGGTGGATTTTTGGTTTAACCATTTCAACGTGAGTTTTGAAAAAAATCGGATCAAATGGCTTTTACCGGCTTATGAACGGGACGTGATCCGCCCAAATGCGTTAGGCCGTTTCCGGGACCTTTTGGGGGCAGTGGCGCATAGTCCGGCTATGCTGGAGTATCTGGATAATGTGGTTAGTACGGTTGATCCTCGTTACGTACCAGCCGAGGAAATGGGGGAATACCCCATGATGGCCAATATGAATAAACCTAACTCCAATGGAAAACCTCGAAAAAATTTTGGTCTCAATGAAAATTACGCTCGAGAACTTTTGGAACTGCACACCATGGGTGTGGATAGCGGTTATACCCAACAGGATGTAATTGAGCTGGCCCGGGTTTTGACCGGCTGGAGTTTTGATGGACCTAATATCCTGAATCGTTATCCCTATAACGCGAATCCGGATGACGTATTTCGGTTTAAATTTAGGGAAAAGATGCATGACAAGGGGCAAAAAATATTGCTTGGCCATCCCATTGGCGAAGATCAAGTCGGTGAGGTGGAAGGGAACGAGGTTTTGGATATGTTGTGTCGTCAACCCGCCACCGCTCACTTTATTGCCGCTAAACTTTGCGGGCGGTTTATATCCGACAATCCGCCGGAAAGTTTAATTAAGCGGGTAGCGGATACCTTTTTGAAGAGCGACGGGGATATCGAATCTTGTTTACGAACCCTATTTTACTCGAAAGAATTTCTAGATTCGCGTTATTACAGGGTTAAGGTAAAAACGCCATTTGAATTTTTGGTGAGCGCCATTAGGGTAACTGATGGTCAGTTGACCCAGCCTGATAAGGCTGTTCAAACACTGAACTTAATGGGTGAGCCGCTTTATCTCTGCGAACCGCCCACTGGTTATCCCGATACGGCGGCGGCCTGGGTTAATTCCAGCGCTCTTTTGGATCGGCTTAATTTTGGCCTGGTTCTTTTGAATAACCGCCCCAATTCCCCTGTGGAAGTGGACCTCGTTAAGTTGGATCCGGCTTTAAAGTCTGGGGAAGATGGGAAAAAAATATTAAATGGTTTCTTTAAACTCTTTCTCCGAGGACAAGTTTCGGATAACACCCGCCGGGTTTTAATGAAAAAGCTGGAAGATCCGGAAGTCTCCCACGCCATGTTGGATGATAAACGTAAAAACTTCGAGGCGGCCCAATTAGGAGCTTTGGTTTTAGGGTCGCCGGACTTTCAGAGGAGGTAGGCCATGGGTAAAAGAAAGTTCGATCCCAAGGTTTCCCGCAGGGATTTATTTAAATTTGGCAGTTTAGGAATCGCCGGGTTGGCCATGACGGCTATGCCGGAGTGGGTCTGGGCGGCGGGTTCTTTGCTGAAAGAGTCGCCTAAAATTTTGATTGTCCTCTTTCAACGGGGGGCGGCGGATGGGCTCAACATGGTGGCGCCCTTTAACGACCGTTATTATCACAAAGCCCGGCCGACGATCGCTTTAAACGCGCCCGGCAGCGATCAGGGGGCGTTGGATTTAGATGGCCAATTTGGCCTTCATCCGGCTTTAAGTTCCCTAATGCCGATGTGGAAAAATGGCTCTTTTGCTATTGTTCACGCGGTGGGAAGCCCGGATGGCACCCGATCTCACTTTGAGGCTCAAGACAACATGGAAACGGGTACCCCCGGGATCAAAATTACTTCAGATGGCTGGCTGAACCGAACCCTCAAGGATTCTTACCCTGGCGCTAAGTCGCCTTTAACCGCGGTCGCTATTTCGCCCCGTCTGCCTCGGGTTTTGCGGGGAGATTATCCCGTCACTTCTTTTCCAAATTTAAACGCCTATAAGTTTTCCGGCGGGGATATGCAAGCCAGTTCATTTGACCAACTTTACGAAGGAAGTGTGGACCGATTATTAGCGGGGGTCGGCAAAGAAACCGAGGACTCCGTAAATCTTCTACAAAAAATTATCGGCAATGGTCCCAAAAATCCGGAAGAAGCGGGTTTCCCTAAGAATCCGGTAGGCCGTAGCTTTTTTGAACTGAGCCGGATTATTAAGGCGGATGTCGGTCTTCGTAT
>CAWKIY010000070.1:0-18582 GCA_963849245.1 candidate division FCPU426 bacterium
AAGGCAAACCCCACACACTGCTGCATTCCAGCGATCTGGATCATTTTAAGGGGATGGAACAATTAGTGGCTTCGGGTGATGTGAGCCAGGAGCATTACGACCGCATGAAAAATCTGGTCCGAGGCGATGAGCGTCTGGCCATGATTGACGCGGGCGGCGGAATGATTCATGGAGAGCCGACAGATTGGGATAAGACTATCGAGGAGTTTCCCAATACGGAGTTTCTCTTTTATCACATTAATCCTTCCAAGGTGGACACGAAAAAATATCAGGCGGCCATCCCGGGTTGGGGAAAAACATTTTTGCCCGAAAGAACCTTTCCACAGTCGGTTTATACCAGTGTGACCCAGACCTTACGGCTTTTTGAAGTGAAGGACTCCAGTTGGATCAATATCATTTTTTCCCAGGGACAGGTCGTGGAGTTTCCTAATAATTATGAGGTGGTGATGAAGGGCCAAGAGGGAGATTCTTTTTATTTTATCCTCTCGGGAACGTTGGATGTCCTGGACCCGGAAAATAAAAAGGAACCTTTTCTCGCGAACCTCGAAGGCGGGGATTTCTTTGGGGAAATGTCCATTATCAACAAATATAAGACCTCGGCCACAGTGGTTACCAAGACTCCGGTCATTCTCTTCAAATTGCCGGGCGATCTGTTCCTGGATTTTGTGGAGAAAAACGACTTGCGGGAGAACTTCGCCAGCCTTTGGAAGCGCCGTCCCTTGATCTCCTCAGTGGAGATTTTCCGGGACTTAGACCCGACAGCTAAACATGAGATTTCACTTTTAGCCAAGAGCCAGAATTTCTCGAAAGACGAGTTGATCGTTCGACAAGGAAGCAAGACCGAGGACTTTTACGTAATTTCCTCCGGGCGTGTCGAGATCGTGCGCAAGAACGAGCATGGGAAGGTCGCTTTTAGTACTGAGTTAAAAGCCGGGGACTTTTTTGGTGAGAATGTGGCGATGGGTTACGCGGACAAGCGAAACGCCAGCGCTCAGGCGATGACGGAAGTTTCCACTCTGGTCATCTCTTCCCGGGAACTGCGGGATTTGGCTAAGCGCATGCCGATTCTGCGCCACAAGCTTCATGTGGAGATGAAGAAAAGGGGTATGACGGAAGAGGTGTTGGAAAAGGGTATTGCTTTTAGCTGACTTTGACTAATTAGATATAAGTAAGAGAAGTTGAAAAGGCCGGGATCGTTTTGATTCCGGCCTTTTTTGTTCTAGTGACCATGGGGTTTGATTTTTAACGGTCTTAAGCGCAGAATCAGGGGGTCGACTTTTATCCCGCGTGGAGGGGCCCCATGGAACCGCTCAAGCCGCTGATGGCCGACCGAAGCCAAGACGTTTACCGGATCATTTCGCATCCTCTTGATTCTATCTTTCGTCCCCGCAGTGTGGCGGTCATCGGCGCTTCCGAAAAGCCGGGGAGCGTGGGCCGGGCGATTCTTTGGAACCTTCTGAGCAACCCCTTCGGCGGGGTGGTTTATCCTATCAATCCCAAACATTCCAGCTTGCTCGGTGTTAAAACTTATCCCAGTGTTTCCAGTTTGCCAGACAAAGTCGATTTGGCGGTTATTGCCACGCCCGCGGCCACGGTGCCGGATGTGATTGATGACTGCGCCAAGGCGGGGGTTTCGGGGGCGATTGTGATTTCAGCGGGATTCAAAGAAACGGGGCCCGCGGGACAGGCTTTGGAAATTCAGCTTTTGGAGAGGGCCCGCAAGGCCGGCATCCGGTTGATTGGTCCCAATTGTCTGGGAGCGATGGTGCCAACCCATGGACTCAACGCGACCTTCGCCAATGAAATGGCTTTGCCGGGCCGGGTGGCTTTCCTAAGCCAGAGCGGCGCTTTGGGAACGGCCATCTTGGATTGGAGTTTGAACACCCGGGTGGGACTTAGCGCTTTCGTTTCGGTGGGCTCCATGGTGGATATCGGCTGGGGCGATCTTATTGATTATTTCGGCAGTGACTCCCATACGAGCAGTATTGTCATTTATATGGAATCCATTGGGGATGCCCGGGCTTTTCTTTCAGCGGCGAGGGAAGTGGTTTTAACCAAACCCATTGTGGTCATCAAGGCGGGCCGAACCCAGGCGGCGGCGAAGGCCGCGGCATCCCACACCGGGGCTTTGGCGGGTAACGATGAAGTTCTTGATGCCGCTTTCGCCCGGTGCGGTGTTTTGCGGGTGGATACCATTTCGGAAATGTTCGACCTGGCAGATATTCTTTCCAAACAACCCCGGCCCCGGGGCCCGCGTCTCACCATTGTGACCAACGCGGGAGGGCCTGGTGTATTGGCCACGGACAACCTTATCCGCCGGGGCGGGGAATTAGCGGAGCTTTCGCCCGAAACCTCGAAGGCTTTGGACGCGGTATTGCCTCCCGCTTGGAGCCATCACAATCCGGTGGACCTGCTGGGAGACGCGGATCCGGAGCGTTACGCCAAGGCTTTAGAAATTGTCATGAAGGACGATAAAAACGACGGGCTTCTGGTCATCCTCACGCCTCAGCCCATGACCGAACCGGCCAAGACGGCTGAAAAATTAACGGCCTACGCCCATGTGGGGGGAAAGCCGGTTTTCGCCAGTTGGATGGGTGGACAGCAGGTGGCGGAGGGAGTATCCCGCTTGAGCCGGGCGGGGATTCCGGTGTTTGAATATCCGGACGCGGCAGTAAGAACCTTTGTGGACCTTTGGCGGTTTAGCTACAACTTGAATGGCCTCTATGAAACACCTCTTCAACTTCCGGAGTTCGAAAACCGTCCGCCGGACAGGGAAAAGGCGGTGGGAATTCTCGACGCTATTCAGGCGAAGAACCGCACGCTTTTAACCGAAGTGGAATCCAAACAGCTTTTGGCCTCCTATGGCATTCCCATTGTGCCCACCATCTCCGCTGTGATTGAGGATCAGGCGGTGGAAGTGGCGGAGAAAATGGGCTATCCGGTGGTGTTGAAGCTTCAGTCGGAAACGCTGACTCACAAGACTGATGTGGGCGGGGTGCAGTTGAATTTAAGAAATGCGGACGAGGTGCGGGAAGCTTTCCGGGCGATCCGCAAGTCGGTCACGGAAAAAGCGGGGGCGGAGCATTTTCAGGGTGTGTCAGTGGAGCCGATGGTGAAACCGTTGGGCCAGGAAGTGATTTTGGGCAGTCATATTGACCCCCAATTTGGGCCGGTGATTCTTTTTGGAATGGGCGGTCAGTTGGTGGAAGTTTATAAAGACGTGGCGCTGGCCCTGCCGCCTTTGAATACGAATCTGGCTAAGCGTTTGATGGAAAAGACCCGCATTTTTAAGGCCTTACAGGGGGTTCGGGGAAATAAGTCCGTGGATATGGCGGCCTTGGAACAGCTTTTGGTACGCTTCAGTTATTTGGTAGTAGAACAGCCCCGTATTAAAGAGATCGACATTAATCCCTTGATGGCTTCGTCCGACGGGTTAGTCGCCCTGGATGCCCGGGTGATTCTGCAAGACCCCCAGACCGCGGGGGCGGACCTGCCCCGGCCCGCTATCCGGCCCTATCCTTCCCAGTATGTGAGTGAGTTCAAATCCAAAGACGGAAAGGTGATTACTTTACGGCCCATCCGCCCGGAGGATGAACCGATGGTGGTGAAGTTTCACGAGACGCTTTCGGATACCAGCGTGTTTTTGAGGTATTTTCAAAACCTTAATTTAAGCCAAAGGGTAGCCCATGAAAGGTTGACTCGGATTTGCTTTACGGATTACGATCGGGAAATGGCTATGGTCGCCGTGACTAAAAACAAAGAGGGCGCCCAGGAGGTACTGGGTATTTGCCGTTTAAGCCGCGTTCGGTGGCGGGAAGAAGCGGAATATTCTATTCTCGTCAGCGACAAATGGCAGAACCAGGGTTTGGGAACGCAAATGATCCAGGCTCTCATCCATATCGGCCGGGTAGAGAAGCTGAAACGGATTGTGGGTCACGTTCTCGTGGAAAATAAACGCATGCAAGGCGTCAGTGCTAAACTGGGTTTTAAGTTTGAACGTTCGGGTGATGATGAAGTGATGTTGGCGACGATCGATTTAACCTGATGTTAACCTCTCTTCGGAGGATTTTATGAAGACCACCCTCAAAACAGAAGCGGGACTCCTTCAACTTCGAACCGCGGCGGCGGATGACGAAAACATTGTTCTTTTACTCGTCCAAAAGTTAGCCTTATGGCTTCGCGAGAAGGGGATGGATCAATGGTCCTACTATGAAACGTCCCCGGGCGAAAACATGATCCGGCGCAGGATCCGGGCCGGAAACACCTATTTGGCTTTTTTGGAAGAAGAACTCGTGGCGACTGTATCGGTTTTGTGGGAAGACCCGGAAGTTTGGGGCGACAAGGGGTCGGATGGGTTAGCCGGATACGTTCATAGCATGGCGGTGGACCGTCGTTACGGCAATCTGGGTGTGGGCCGGGAAATGCTTCAGTGGGCTTTGGGAATGATCGCTCAGGCCGGCAAAGTTTCTCGGCTAGATTGCATGTCGACCAACGAATTTTTGAATAACTATTATCAGAAAAGCGGTTTTTTACCCGCTGGTGAGAAGGTCTTTCCCACGGGGTACCGTGTCAATTTATACGAGAGAAAATAGTCCTCTAAAATAACTTTCCCCCCAAATGACAATCGAGGCGATAAAATATGCCGCCGATGGGTAAGAAATAACGAGGGGGAATTCATGAATTCGTTTCGCAAATTGTTTTTGGCTCTCATCTTGGTTTTGGCTGTGTCGCCTTTGTGGGCGAAACCCAATCAAGTGGTAGTTGGTTATTCCGCCGCTTGGTTTGACGGTATCTATCCCATTGAGAGTTACAACTTTGACACCTTTACCCATATTCTTCGTGCCTTTCTGACACCCCGGCCTAACGGGGACGTGGATGTGCCGGGCGGTTTTTTTGACCCGGAATTAGAAAAGGCCGCTCATGCCCACGGCGTGAAGCTTTTGGCTTCCATTGGCGGAGCCGCGGAAAACGCGGACAATTGGCTGAAGATGGCCCGGGATAAGGACGCCCAAACCCGTTTCTTCGACAATCTCGATAAACTCATTACGGACAATCACTACGACGGCGTGGATATTGACTGGGAACCGTCGGCTTTGACGGACCCGGACCAAGCGACCTTTACCCAATTCATCAAAGACCTTCGCCAGCGTTTTCCGGCATGGACCATTACGGCCGCCTTGGGCGGCGGGGAATGGTGGGCCCAGCATATCTCTTATCAGGATGTCGCGGCTCAATTAGATTTTATTAATCTGATGGCCTACGATTTCTCCGGAGGGTGGAGCGGTCATGCGGGCTATAACGCGGGACTAGGAATTTCCACGAACTCGAATGTAAAAAATGACGAGAATGTTGAAGAAATGGTAGGGCGACTTCAGTCGAAATATCATGTGCCGAAATCAAAGTTGGTTTTGGGCGTGCCTTTTTACGGTACCTTTTTCTTCTCAAAGCACATGGGCGACGCCTTTGTGGGCCACGCCAACGATGGAGAGAGGGAAATGCAGTATTACGAATTGGAACCTTTGACTCGGGCAAAGAATTACAAGCTTTTATGGGATGATGGCGCCAAGGTACCATTCTTGGAGCGTCAAGACGCAGATTTGGTGATCACTTATGACAGTCCGAAATCGATTCGGCTGAAGTGTGAGTACGCTAAAAGCCAGGGTTTGGCGGGTGTGATGATTTGGAATTTGGGGGCGGACCTGGTGGGAAACCGCACTCCCTTGTTGGATACGGTGGCGGAATTTAGCGGTGTAAAACCAATGGAGATGCCAGCGGGCGGGCTGAAAAAAACCTTGGGGTCTTTCGCGGGAATGGTGAAAGACGCTTACGCCAAATTAGCGACCGCGCAAATGAAGCTTTCGACCGCGGGAAAAACGGTAGAAGCGAAAGCCGCGGACCCGGGGTCTTTGCCGGATTTGACCATCCCGAATTCATCGGATTCCTTGATTTTGGGTGGAAAACTTTCGGAATGGGCGGGGCTTTTCGCTCTCTACAACCGTAAGCTCCAAGATTGCCAGACCGCTTTAGACGCTATTCCTGTACCTGAGGTGCAGGGTCAAGTTTTAACGCCGGGTAAAAATGGGCGGCTGCTCATTGATAATTTTGAGAAGGGTTTGACCACCAACGCTTTAAAAGGCGACTGGAGCGTGGATACGGACCACAACAACCTGGGAACCACCATGACGCCGAATCCTTTCAAACCTTCCAAGGGAGGGGCGGCTCATTCCGCTAAATTCGCAGCCCACATCTCGGGTCATTACGGAAAGAGTGTAGCGCCTTGGCCCTATGCCATGTTGACTGGAACCTTGGCGCCGGGTTGGGCTCCGGTGGATTTAAGCCAGTTCAGCGCGATTGAATTTTGGGTGAAGGGAAACAACAAGACCTATTCGGTTCTTTTGGGTAGGGCGGCGGTTCAGGATTACGCCCATTTCCGGCAAGATTTTATCGCGGGACCCAAATGGACCAAGGTCACTTTGAAGCTGGCGGATTTTAAACAGCCCAGTTGGGGCAAGCCGGTACCGTTCAAGTTAAGTGACATTCAGAATATCGCCTTCACGCCGGGCGCCAATTTTAGCGACGAGGACTTTGACCTTTGGGTGGATGACATCACCCTGGTGAAATAGAAGTCACTGGAAAATCAACGGCCGGCTATAGGCTCTATAGCCGGCCGTTGTATACTAAAACCATGAAATCATTCAAATCCTCTTCGGTAGTACGAATCGGCGTGATCGGCTTGGGCCAGATAGCGCTTAAGGCTCATTTGCCGGGTTACAGCAAAACACCCGGTTGTCAGATTACCGCTGTTCATTCCATGCGGGAGAATCACGCAAAACAGGTCGCGATTCAATACGGCATTCCTCATATCTATAAAGATTGGACCCGTCTGTTGGAGTCGGACAGCGTGGACGCGGTTTCGATTTGCACCCCTAATTTTACCCACGTTCCCATCGCTTTAAAGGCGCTTCAGGAAGGCAAGCATGTGCTGGTGGAAAAACCTATGGCGGTTCACCGAGACGAGGCTTTGACGCTCATCAAAGCCGCGAAGAAGTACAAAAAAGTCCTCATGGTTCACCACAACATGCGGTTTGACCCGGCGGTCCGCACAACCGAAAAGTTATTGCGCAAAAGTATCATCGGAGACGTTTTCGCGGTTAAAAGTTCCCTGACGCATAAGGGGCCGCAGGCGTGGAGCACGAAGGCCAATTGGTTTTTTGATAAACGGAAAGCCGGTGGCGGGGCTTTGATGGATCTGGGTCCGCATGTTTTTGATAGCTTGTCTTTTTTGCTGAAAGACGAGGCGACCATGGTGGGTGCTTTGGCGGTTCGAGGCAAAGGAGTGAAGCTGGCCAAGGGGATGGCCCAAACCCAAGAGGAAATTCACTGTTCTTGTCTGTTGCGGTTTAAAAAGGGAGCTGTTGCTACGGTTAACGTGGGATGGGCGGATACGGATTATCATAATCGGTTCTATTTTTATGGAACCAAGGGCACGCTTTCATTAAATTTGGCAAAAGGCGACCCGATTACAATTGAGTTGAGAAACGAGAAGGGCAAGATTTACCCGCCTTTAGCGAAAGACAGCTTCTCTCCTTCTATTTATGAGCATTTCATCGACTGTATCCGCCTTAAAAAAATCTCCTTGGTTTCCGCCGAGGAAGGGTTGAAGATCATTGAATTGGTGGAAGCTGGATACCGTTTGATTGACCGACCCGCTTTAACCGTTTTCGGATGAAGTGTGGTTGGGTTGGTATTGGGATTTTAGTTTGTTTGGGCATAACTCGTTTCGCTTTAAGTCAGAGTGCTGATTTACCTCCCCAATGGTACCTGGGTCAAAAAAAACAAGCGGTTATCCTCCAGGAAACAGACTCGATTTTTGAAGAAGTGGCCCGTCTTTGGGGTCTGCCGATTCTTCATCCGGTCCAAAAAGAACTGAAAAACCAGGCTTTTTTCAGCGATTATTATTCGCGCCGCCTTCATGATGAATATCCACCCGAGAAGAAAACGGCGCTTGAACAGGCTTACGCGCTTTTGGGGCTTATTCCTTATCAAACGGATTTAATTCAAACTTATTTGGATTCTCTCGTGAAGAAAGTTCGTGGTCTTTACGATCCGGAAACGAAAACCCTTTATATCGCTGATTGGATTAGTCTTGAAAAACAGCGAAAGACCTTGGTTCATGAGTTGGTTCACGCCCTGCAGGACCAATATTTTGATCTGCAGGCTTATCTCGACCAAGGGAAAGGGGATTCTTTGGACGCTCAACTCGCTCGGATGAGCGTTATGGAAGGTGAAGCGGTGGTCATTGCTGAGAATTATTCCTTGAAGAGCCGGGAAGAAAATTTAAATGAAGGCTATCAGACGGAGGATCAAGAATTTTTGGCGGCGAGTGATGACATGACTTCCGGACAAAAGTCACTTTTGCCTGACACCGCTAATTTCCCCTATGTTTGCGGTTCCGCTTTTTTACGAACCTACGTTAAAACCTATGGTTGGAAGGGGATTGGTTATCTTTTTAAACACCCGCCTACCGCTACCTGGCAAGTTCTTCATCCTGAAAATTTTTTCCCGAGAAGAAAGAACCCGGTTGAAATTAAAATGGAGGATCTTTCCACCAGCGTTTTGCCTGGCTTTCAAAAAAAATGGGAAAATACTCTAGGGGAATACGGTTTATTTTTAGTTTTACGGCAGTATCTATCCGAAGCGGTGGCGCGCCAGTGCGTTGAAGGCTGGCGGGGAGATGGGGTTCAAGTCTATGAAAATTCCGTGACGGGCCAGCAGATTTTATCTTCTTATGTAGTTTTTGAGGACAAGAATTCGGCGGAATGTTTTTTAAGAAGTTATAGGTCTTTGTTGAATCACAAATATCACATTAGTTCATTGAAAAAATCAAATACTGGGGCCTATTGGGCCGTTTTAGCGGATTTGAACGGCGAGGTTTATCTGGAACGATCGGGGAGAAGAGTAATTTGGACAGAGGGAACGCATGCTGACCAGACTCAGGCGATAAGGGCGAGTCTGAGGACCGTGATTTCCACTCGGAGTGAGAAACCGGGACCTTAAAAGAAAAACCGCTTGGGTGACATCCTTGACACCCTGTAGAGCCAAACCTAAACTTACCCCTGAGTGAAAGTTTGGTAACTTTTTAATAGATGAAGGCTTACTTAAGACTACGGAGGAAATTATGGGAGCTTCGATGCACACAACGGATGCCGACTTTAAGAAAGATGTTTTGGATTCCAAAGTTCCCGTTTTGGTGGACTTTTGGGCGGAATGGTGCGGTCCTTGCCGAATGGTGGCGCCGGTGTTGGATGAATTGGCTAAGGAGTATGACGGAAAGATTAAGGTGGCCAAAGTTAATGTTGATGAAAATCAACAAGTGTCGGCGGATTTTCATATTCGCAGTATTCCCACACTCCTTTTCTTTAAAGATGGTCAATTGGTGAAACAATTAATTGGGGCTCATCCCAAGTCCAAGTTGGTAAGTGAGATTCAGGAAGTTATTGGAGGATGAAATGAAATCTTTGTTTAAGGTTTTGGATAAAAAAATTTTTGTGGCTTGCTTTTCTTTTTTAATGGTATTTGGATTTGTGGGCCTTTCTTCCCGTTTGGCAGCGGACGAGGCGGCAAAAACAGTGGTGGGAGTTGTAACTGGGAAATCCTTCAAAACAGATGTTCAAAAATCAAGTTTGCCGGTTTTGATCGATTTTTGGGCAACTTGGTGTGGCCCTTGCCGAGTTTACGGTCCTATTGTGGATAAGGTGGCCCAAAAATATCAGGGAAAACTTAAAGTGTTTCGTATGGAAGCAGATGCCAAAGAAAATCAGGAAATTATTCAAAAATATAATATCCAGGCTTTACCTACGACTCTTTTAATTAAAAATGGAAAAGTAATTCAAACCACGGAAGGCTTGATTTCTCAGGATGAGCTCGAAGGGCAGGTAAATAAGCTTTTAAAATCTTTTTCGAAACTTTCGGCAGCCAAGTCTTAATTTGGGGTCTAGCCCGCTTTTTAAATCAAACGTCAACCTCGGCTCTGGGTTTTCTACACGACCTAGCTTTATTCAAAAGTAATCAGGAATTGATTGACAGTTTTTCATCCTTTTCCCTATACTGCCTCGATTTTTGGCCTACCCGGTCTTGCGGGTAGAGGTGTACCACTTCCAAGTAAATGAAAGGTTTTCGGTGACATTCCAAAAGTGGATGGCCCTCATTGTTATTGCCTTAATTGGCTTGTCGGTTTACGGCATTCTTCCTTCACCTCAAGACCGCAAAGAAAACAAAAGCACCAGTTTGAAATTGGGATTGGATATCCAGGGTGGATTGCATATGAACCTGGAAGTTGACCGCGATAAGTTTCAGGGCAAAACGGACGCCGAAGTTTCGGATGCGGCGGATCGCGCCATGGAAATTCTCCGAAACCGTATTGACGGCCTGGGTGTGAGTGAGCCGGTTTTAGAAAGAGATGGAACCGACGGAATTATCATTCAATTGCCGGGTTTGACCGATGTGAAGCATGCCAGGGATATCATTCTTTCGACAGCTCAGTTGGAATTTCGATTGGTTTCGCCGTTACGGGAATCGGATTACTTGAATAAAGACGGTAAAATCGACATTACAAAACTCCCGAAAGACGTCACTTATTTCCCAGGCAAAGAAGAGAGAGATTATCTTTGCGAAAAAGTGCTGATGACGGGTGAATCTTTAGTGGACGCCAGCGTGCAAACTGATAGCTTGGGACGTCCGATCATTCATTTCCAGTTAAATTCAGAAGGCGGCCATCAGTTTGGGATCATCACTGGCGACAATCTTCACCGTCAATTAGCCATTATTCTGGATGGTAAAGTTTACTCGGCTCCAGAGATTCAAAGTCGTATCCCGGGTGGATCTGGAATCATTCAAGGCAGCTTTACGGACGAGGAAGCCCGCGATTTGGCACTCGTATTAAGAGCGGGTGCTTTGCCCGCCCCTTTAAAAGTTACCGATTTTCTCCAAGTGGGGCCCAGCTTAGGTGCGGATTCTGTTAAAAAGGGAACCCTTGCCGCGGCTTATGGATTGGTTCTTGTTCTTCTTTTCATGGCTATCTATTACCGGATGTCGGGTTTCATCGCTAATTTGGGTCTTTTAGTCAATATGGTTTATTTGGTGGGCGCTTTGGCCGCCTTAAAGGCGACGATTACATTGCCGGGTATCGCCGGTATTATTTTAACCCTTGGTTTGTCTGTCGACTCTAACGTTCTTATTTTTGAAAGAATTCGTGAAGAGTTAAAGCTGGGCAAAACAATACGTGCTGCCATTGAAGCGGGTTACAAAAGAGCTTTGGTGGCGATTATTGATACTCACGTAACCACGTTAATTTCCGCCGCCGTCTTATTTCAATTTGGAACGGGGCCGATTAAAGGATTCGCGGTGACTTTGAGCTTGGGCGTTGCCCTGAGCTTATTTACCGCGGTTGTCATTACGAAGATGATTTTCGACGCTCGTAAAGAATATCAAGGACTGAGCATCTAGAAAGGCAGCTCCATGCTTCAATGGTTTAATGAACCCAAAATCGACTTTATGAAGCCGCGCCGCTTCTTTTTGGCGCTTTCCGCTTTGGCTTGTTTGGCGGGTGTTTACGCTTGCGTTCTTTTGGCCCAAGGGAAAGCGAACTTGGGAACGGACTTTGGCGCGGGTGTGTTATTACGCATGTCAGCTGCGAACAACGTGGAAATGGATAAGATTCGCCAGTCCTTAAAGGACGAGGGCTATGCGGATGCTGAAATCCAACAAGTGAAAGACGATAGCGCTAAGGGCTTTAAACTCATCATTAAAATTAAACATAATCCTTCAAAGGCAGTCGGCAGCACGGGGGATGAGATTGAAGGTTTATTTAATAAAAACTTCCCGGACGCACATTTTGTGTTGGATGGCAGCGACGAAGTCGGTCCGGCCGTTTCTCAAAAGCTTCGAGATGATGCTTTTAAGGCCTTTTGGCTTTCGATGCTTGGTATTTTGATCTACATTGCTTTTCGTTTTGATTTCCGATTCGGGGTTGCGGCGATCATTACTACCGTTCACGATATCTTAGTCATTTTGGGAATCATTATTTTAACCGGCCGTGAATTCAATCTTCTCCAAGTTACAGCTTTGTTGACTTTGGCGGGTTATTCTTTGAATGACACGGTTGTTACCTTTGATCGTATTCGTGAAAACCTTAAATTTCTCATGAAAGACCACACTTTTACCAGCTTGGTTAATTTAAGTGTTAATGAAACCTTAAGCCGAACAATTAATACCAGTGGTACGGTTTTCTTAACCCTTTTACCCTTGTGTGTTATCGGTGGAGATGCCTTAAAAGACTTCGCTTTTACCCTTTTGTTAGGCGTGATTGTGGGAACTTATTCCTCTATCTTCGTGGCTAGCCCCATTTTGGTGGAATGGAATATTCTTTCGGGTCCCAAAGCCAGCAAGTAACACTTTCGTTTAGTCCATTTCCTTTTCAATCCGCGCTCGCCTATCTATTATGATCTGATTAAAGCGGGTTCCATGGATATTCAAAATCGAATTCAAGAAATCAAGAGCCGGATTGCCACGTCGGCAATTCGTTCTAGTCGAAAACCAGAAGAAATCACTCTTTTGGCCGTGACCAAAACCGTTTCTGTTGGAGTTTTGAAAAAAGCCTATGAGGCTGGTCTGAGAGAATTTGGGGAAAACCGGATTCAGGAATCGTTAGAAAAGATCGAAATGTTACCCACAGATATTCACTGGCATTTAATTGGGCGGTTGCAAACCAATAAGATCAACAAAACCCTTGGAAAATATGTATTAATCCATTCGGTGGATTCACTTTCCTTGGCGCAAGCACTTTCAGCGCGTCTGGGATCACGTACCCAGGAGGTGCTTTTAGAGGTCAATACTTCGGGAGAGACAAGTAAAGCGGGAGTTGCTCTTGAGGATGTCTTGGCGACAGCTGAAGCGGTCTCCAAAGTAGCGGGATTGAAGTTAAAGGGCTTAATGACAATTGGGCCTTTAACGCAAGAAAAGGAAAGACAAAGAGACGCCTTCAAAAAACTTAAAGACCTGTTCGAAAAAATCAGAGTGAAGGATTGGGTTCCGCCTGCTTTTTCTATTCTTTCGATGGGCATGAGCTCTGATTTTGAAGCGGCTATCGAAGAGGGGTCGACTTTAGTTCGGCTGGGGACCGCTCTCTTTGGCGCGCGGGATTAATTAAAAAAAGGTTTGAAAAGCCCAGTTCATTACTAAAATGGTGCGGTCTTAAGATGAGGGGAGGAAACCCATGAAAGTTACACAAAGAACGGTTGTTCTTGGAATTGGGAAAATGGCAGGAGCCCTGGTAAAGGGATGGATTTCTTCCAAATTAATTTCAGCTTCCCGTATTACAGGTGTCCGAAACGATCCAGCAAAAGTTAAACGGACGGCGACCCATTTAAAAATCAAAGTGACAACAGACGCGGTCAAAGTCTTAAAAAAATCCGAGTTGATTGTTTTGGGAGTGAAGCCCCAGCAAATAAAAGAGCTTTTGATTAAGATGGGCACGTTTTTCCCTAAAAAGGCTTTAGTGGTTTCCATAGCTGCAGGAGTTTCAACCGAACAGATTGAAAAATTGCTTCCTCAAGGATGCCCGGTCGTCCGGGTTATGCCGAATACCCCGTCCCTCTTAGGAGCCGGCATGGCGGCTGTCGCGGGCGGTAAGCGGGCTAAAACCTCGCATATTCAATTGGTTTTAAAGCTTTTTTCAGCAGTCGGAAAAGCGGTTCAGGTTGCTGAAGATCAGATGGATTGGGTCACGGCGGTTTCGGGGAGCGGGCCGGCTTATATTTTTTATATGATTGAGGCGATGACGGAGGCGGGTATGGCAGGTGGTTTGTCCCGTGAAACGGCGTCCGAGCTAGTTTCGCAGACGGTTTATGGGGCTTCTCGTATGGTCTTGGAAACAGGGAAAAGCCCTGAAGAATTGCGTATTCAGGTGACTTCGCCGGGTGGGACAACGGAAGCCGCTTTGAAAAAGATGGCGGAAAGAAACTTTAAAGGTATTGTCTCTGACTCGATGCGAGCCGCGGCTGAACAAGGCGCTAAACTCAGAAAGATGAATGAATAAATGGCTTATCTACTCTCGGATTTTTTTTATCTTTTGACTTTTTTTTTAGATGCTTTAGCTTTATTACTTTTTTTGGAATGGTTCTTTTATCTTTTGCCGGGTGTGCAATTTAATTTTGTTCGACGGTTGTTGTTCAAGATGTCTTATCCCTTTTTAAGCTGGAGCGAACGTTTTTTCTCGATCCGTTTAGGTTCATTTAGTTTTCGGGGTCTTTTGACCGCTATTTTTTTATTAACGGTTAGTCATGGATTGGTGCCGTGGTTTATTCTTTTTAGCTATTCACTACGAGGTTAATGTTTCGGCAGCTCTCTTGAAATCATAAAATAAAGGGGATGTTATGGCGGAATTGTTCGATCAAATCCAGGAGTCGGTAAAAGAGATTCGTAAAACTATTACGGCGATTCCTAAAGTCGGTATTATCCTCGGGACCGGATTGGGTGCCCTTGCCCACGAAATCAAAGAAACGATGGTTATTCCTTATGAGAAAATACCCCATTTCCCACTTTCGACCGTCGAATCTCATGCGGGTGAATTGGTTTTTGGGAAACTGGGTAATACCCCCGTGGTGGCGATGAAGGGGCGTTTTCATCGTTATGAAGGTTATTCTTTACAGCAAGTGACCTTTCCAGTTCGGGTCATGAAAGCTTTAGGGGTTGAGTATCTTTTGGTTTCGAACGCCTGTGGTGGAATGAATCGCACCTACAATCCGGGTGATTTAATGATTATTGAAGATCATGTAAATTTGATGGGGGATAACCCCTTGATTGGTAAAAATGATGACCGGTTGGGCCCTCGCTGGCCCGATATGATTGAACCATACGCAAAAGAGCTGATCGCGCTGACCGAAAAAATAGCATGGGAAAAACGCATTCCGGTGCAAAAAGGCGTTTATGTGGCGGTTACGGGTCCTTGCTTGGAAACCCGGGCTGAATACCGATGGCTTTCGACATTCGCGGATGTGGTGGGAATGTCGACGGTGCCTGAAGTGATTGTGGCGGTTCACAGCGGATTAAAAGTGCTCGGCATCTCAGTGGTGACGGATAAATGTGTCGCGGATACGCTGGAACCAGCCGACATTCAAAAAATCATTAAAAACGCCCAGGAGGCGGAGCCTAAATTGACGACTCTGATGAAAGAAGTAGCGATTGCTTTGGAAAAGAAATAACATGACCCGAAAACTGCAGCCTATTCGGTGGAAAAACAAAACACTTTTCCTTTTGGAACAGCGTTTGCTCCCGTTTCAGGAAAAGTGGGTAAAATGTGATACGGTCGAAAAGGTGGCCCGGGCGATTGAGGACATGACTGTTCGCGGAGCTCCCGCGATCGGAATCACGGCGGCTTATGGTGTGGCTTTAGGAGCGGTTCGTTCTAAGACGAAATCGCCGATTTTGTTTAATAAAGAAACGGAAAATGGGATAGCCCGGCTGCGTAAAACGAGACCGACAGCTGTCAATCTGTTTTGGGCTTTGGATCGAATGGGGGCCAAGTTGAAGGCCGGAAAGACGCTTCCACTTTCTGCGCAAAAACAGATTTTAGAAAAAGAATCAATCGCTATTCACCAAGAGGATGAAGCTTTATGTACCCGTTTGGGAAAACATGGGGCACAACTTTTGGCGAAAGCCAATAATGTTTTAACGCATTGCAATACGGGCGCTTTAGCGACCGGTGGAGATGGCACGGCCCTTGCGGCTATTACGGAAGCCGCCAAGAAAAACAAAAGACTTCACGTTTGGGTGGATGAAACCCGACCTTATTTACAAGGGGCCCGCCTTACGGCCTATGAAGTGGCTCATGCTCGGATTAATTTCCACTTAATCACAGATAATATGTCAGCATTTTTGATGAAACAGAAGAAAGTTGACGCGATTATAGTGGGTGCGGATCGGATTGTGGCGAATGGTGATACGGCAAATAAAATAGGGACTTATGCTTTAGCGGTTTTGGCCAAGGCTCACGGAATCCCCTTTTATGTTTCTGCTCCAACGACAACTCTCGACTTAACTAAAAAAACCGGTGATGAAATTGTTATCGAACAAAGAAATTCAAAAGAGGTGACGCACCCGCAGGGAATACCGATCGCCAAAGAAGAATATCCCGTTTATAACCCGGCTTTTGATGTGACTCCGGGTAAACTCATTACGGCGATTGTTTTAGAAACGGGTGTTTGCCGTCCGGCTTATGTAAAGTCACTTCGGGTAGCTTTAAATAAAAGTAAGGCGTCTCGATGAACAGCGGAGATTCTAAAGACGCTCTTTTTACTGACGATCGTTATTGCCTATGCTGCGGCGAAAAAAACCCAATGGGTTTTAAAATGAAGTTTAGATTTGAAGGCGAAAAGATTTTGTCAGAAACAGTTATTCCTAAAGAATACCAAGGTTTCAACGATGTGGTTCATGGCGGAATTTTGGGAACTCTTTTAGACGAATTAATGGTCAATCTTTATTGGCTCAAAGGGGAAAAGGCTGTAACGGTTGAGTATCAAGTGCGGTTAAAAGCGCCTTGTCCTACTCAAAAAAAGGTTCTCCTTTCTGCTTGGCCGATTGAGGCGAAGCGCAATCTTCATTTTGCGGTTTCCCAGGCTTGTTTAGAAGACGGGACAGTAGTGGCAGAAGCTACAGCTAAGTGCATGAAAATCGGTTAATGCAGTTGCGGTAATTTTTGTTTCTGTTAGACTACTGGGCCTGTTAGGCTTTGGCCGGAAACGTGCAGTTTTTAAAAGCCATTTTATTATTTCTCGGAGGATTTTGAATGCCTTGTGGTAAAAAACGCCATCGTGCAAAAATTAAGACGCATAAACGTAAAAAGCATCGCAAAAAGATGCGCGCTCTGTTGCGCCGTCAAGGCAGACTCTAGTTTGAATTGGCGTTGGTGAGTTCTACACCCCGTTCTTCGAATCGAAAATGGGCCATGTGGCTCGCCTTGGTTGCTATTGCCGCGGCTTATCTATTAGCAGGAAGTGGGATTCTCGTCCACCAGCTGGCTGACGTTTCAACAAGTTGGCTGGTTTTTTCCTGGGTCGCGGCTTTTATTTGGTTCTTCCTTCTTATTCAGCTCAAAATTTTCTCCAAACCGGATCGAGTGTTATTCCTTTTAGGAACGATCGTCGGTCTTAGTTTGCTTGCTCAAAGTACCGGGGGTGAACAATCGCCCTTGGTTTTTGGTGTTTTTGTATTGATGGGTATCGCGGCTTGGGAAGGTGAAGTTAAGTACGGTTTTTGGGTTGCCATTTTATTCAGCTTTTTAGAGGCCTTGTTTTTACGAAAAGAAGATACCTCACAGGGGGCAGCTCTTTATCTTCGCTGGGCGGCTTTTTTAGTCGCTGCGTTTTTCCTAGCTAAAGTAGTTAAAACCCGCAAAGAAAAAGAGAAACTCGGCCAGCGTCTCGAATCGCTTACCACGGAGGCGGTGAAGTTAACGGCCGTAGAACCTTCCTCTTTTAATGTCCCGAAAGATAAACTTTTAATGGAAGAATCCCGTCTCTCGGCTCGAGTGGGAACCGTTATGGAGTTGGAAGACTCCTTGACCAGGCAATTGTCTTTATTTCAAAAGTCGCTTCCAGTTCATTCGGCGGTTTTCTTTCTGTTGACAACGCTTCAAGAAAAGAAGGTTTTTCGTTTAAGAGCTTTTTCCAGCAATTCCGACTCTATTGCGGCAGATGTGACACTTTTACCCGGTGAAACTTTAATTGGATTAGCGGCCAAAGAAGGTCGGCGAGTTCTTTTAAATGACATCGCGCTAGAAAGCGCTAAGGCCCTTCCTTATTACTTGAAACCCTGTCAAATAGGGTCGTTTTTAGCCCAGCCCATCTACTTGAAAAGCGCGCATTCGGAGACGGGGGCACCTGAAGACGTTGAGTTGGTGGGGGTTTTGGTTTTAGATCAAGAAGAACCCGATTACTTCAAAGAACGTGAACTTATACTCGCTGAACAATTTGGGAAAATGCTGGCGGATACGATTCACGGCGCGCGCATTTTACATTTTTCTAAAACTAAAACCCGAAATCTTCACGCGCTTTATGATGTTTCTAATTCTTTCTCCACTTTACTGGAATTGAATCCGGTTTTAGAAAAATCATTAAAAACCGCGACTGAAATATCACCGTCGGATTCCGCTTATATCGCGTTAATTGAAGGAGAAGGGCGCAAATTCGCCGTCCGTGCATGGATTGGTCCTGCTCGCACCGTTGAAAAACCCGCGTATCTTGAAGAGGATTTAGCTTCCTGGGTTTTGCAAAACAAAAAACCCATTCGCTATACTCGCGGTCAAAAAGATAAAAGTCTTTTAGCTTTTTCGAAAAAAGACGGGATGCTTGGTTCGATTCAATCTTTTTTAATGGTTCCACTTTTGGTAGGTGAAAATGTTCTCGGTGTTATTCGCCTTAATAGCCAACAATCGGATACTTATCAAGAGTATGACCAGGATGTTTTAACGACTTTAGCGAATCAAACGGCGATGGCTTTGGAAAATGCTTTAATGGTTCAGCAGAT
>CAWKIY010000071.1:0-6359 GCA_963849245.1 candidate division FCPU426 bacterium
TCCCCATCATCAGTCCAGCTCGGCGAGTCCATCGCGGAAGCCACCATCGTCCGCCTCCTCGTCCAGGCCGGCGAACTCGTCCACGCCGATCAGGATGTCTTCGAAGTTGAAACCAACAAAGCCAACCTCAACGTCTCCTCCCCGTGCCCCGGCACCGTCCAAAAGCTGCTCGTCAAACTTGATGAAAGCTATCCCGTCGGCACCGTGCGGGCTACCTCGATGCCAGCGACGAAGACATCGCCCGCCTGGGCCTGAACCTGACCCTTCCCGCCGAGGAAACCGCCGAAGCCGCCGCCGCGCACAACGGTCAGCCCGCTTCTCCGGATGCCAAAACTCGCGGCGTTGAACCCACCGTCCGCGGCCTGCCCGTGCCCGCCAACGCCGCCGGTGCCAGCTACATGTCCCCGCGCATGAAAGCCCGCATGAACGAACTCGGCCTGCACGCCGCCGATCTCGCGGGCATCGCCGGCAGCGGCGCGGCGGGGCGCGTGACCATCCAGGACTTCGAGAAATTCCTCGCCGACCTCGAAAACACAAAATCACCCAGGCCTCCACCATGCGCGTGGCCGTGGCCGACGCCATGCGCCGCAGTTGGACCCGCCCATCGCCACCGTCGCCTTGCCCGTGCGCCTCGACGCCATGCTGGCGCACCGCAAACATTCGATCCCAAGCCCGGCCCCGCGCTTTACGCCTTGCGCGCCCTGGCCATCGCCCTCGCCGAAAACAGCGCCCCCGCCGGCCGCCTCGTCGGCAACAAAATCGTCCATCCCTCCTCCATTGACGTCGGCTTCGCCGTGGAAGCCGAGGATGGCGTTCTCGTGCCCGTCATTCGCATACAAAGACCAATACGGCGACTATTACCCGCACGCCGACTAAAACATTTACACCCACTTTTACCTTTACTAAGACGAACACACAAACTTTCACGAATACGCCGACATTAGGAACACCCACGCCGACATGCTGCACTGTGGCGATGGAATCAACGCCTTTGGCCGCCGCGGGAATGAGCGGGATATGGGGAGTAGGAATGGATGCCGCGAATCAAAGGGTTTTGGCCGCGGATCCGATTTCCAATCAGCTTTGGATATTTAATACCAATGGAAGCCTTTATAAGACTATTCCCGGGTTGCCCCAAGTGGAGGTCGCGGTCACGGGTCCCTCAGGCGATATCTACGCGGCTATGAACGGAACGACCATTGGGATTCTGGAGAGATTTGATTCGACCGGAACCACTGTGAAAGGCGGGACGACATTGCCAGGTCCGTTCCGGGGCATACAAGTGGATGGAAGCGGGAATATTTATTTCGCTTTGGCCGGAACAAATGTGTCCGTTTATAACGGCTCTCCGACCCCAACGCCTATCGCGACTTTAACGGGATTGAGTAATCCGACGGGACTATGGGTCAACGGAAATAAACTTTATGTTTCAGATACTTCAAACAGCCGGATTGTCAGTTACACCGGATCAAATGGGGTTTATTCCGGGGCTACCCCCGTCATCAGTGGATTGGCTTATCAACCAACGGGATTGTGGCAGGATCCGGCGGGAAATTATTATGTGGGAACGCTCAATGGATACGCGATTTACGATAAGAATTGGAATCCGCTTCAGCAGTGCAGCCGAAGCGAACTGGGGAATGCCGCAGGACTCGCGGTAGATCCATCAGGTGCTATTTATGTGGCTTCCACGGGCAACACGAAGTTAGTGAAAATGACGGGGTGCGCTAATTTCATCCAGCCCACGTTGACGCCTACTCCAAGCGGTGGGACGCCTCAGGTCGTAAAAGGCGTGTCTGTCGGATCCCTCTCGACAACCTATACCCCGACTCCTTCGCCGACTGTGACTGTTACTCCTACACCCTCCTCAACTATGGGTGGTTTGGTGCAAGGGATTATGGCCGCGCCAAACTTGTCGCGCAACAGTCAACCCATTCAATTCCACGTGACTTTAGGCGGCGCGGCGAAGATCCAGCTGACGTTGGTCAACTTAATGGGAGAAATGGTTTATCAACAGACTTTGATGGGAAGCACCGGATTGAATACGATCAACTGGGATTTGAAAAACAAAGCGGGGACCATGGTTTCCAGCGGGCTTTATGTCTACGCCGTCCGAATAGACAACGGGGTAGGGCCTTTCCTCAAAATCGGGAAGGTGGCGGTTTTCCGTTAGGCTTTTCGCTTGAAAATCAAAGAGTAATGCCGTTTATTAGCCTTCCAAACCTTTTTTGGAAGGCTTTTTATTTTGAAACCTCACCGTATCGCTCTTTTTGACTTGGATGGAACCCTCACTTACGGCGTCTCCACGACCCGTTTTGTGTTCCGCAAAATGGGGCAGGAAAACTTCTTCATTCAGTTGGAAAAGGACTGGCTTCAGGATAAGACCGACCACCTCACCTTGGCCCGCCAGGTGACCCGCCGCATGAAAGGGTGGAAGATTCGACAAATCCATCAGGCACTTAAAGCCATTCCCAAAATGAACCAGATCCAATCCACGGTTCAATCCTTGAAAAAACGGGGTTATTGGGTCGCTTTGGCGACTTTGGGTTATGAGTTTTCTGCCCGGTATTTTCAGGAACGATACGGCTTTGACGAGGTTCGGGGAACCACCTTAGAAATTGAGCGTGGAGTTATCACGGGGAGGGGGATGAAAATTTTTCAGGAGCACGAAAAGGCCCTCTTCTTAAGAAAGCTTTCCCGAAAGCACAAAATTCCCTTAAGCCAATCAGTCGCCATTGGGGACAGCCGGTCCGACCGGGAAGTGTTTAAAATCGCGGGTTACCGGGTGGCGGTGAATCAGGACGGGTTCCTGAAAGGTCTCGCCGATGTGGACGTGAAGGGCCGTAATTTGCGCAAGGTTCTGAACCACTTATGAAAATTCGGGGCAACGGTCCCCTGCTGATGATGGCGGGCAATCTCTTCTTCGGTATTCTGCCTATTTTGGTGAAGTGGGCAACCCAATTAGGCTACTCGCCGGTGGAAGAAACCTTTTTTCGTTTTCTTTTCGCGGGAGCGGCCATCGGGGTGCTTTGGGCCTGGGGCTGGCAGTCTTTAAAGCCAGTGAATCTTTCGGTTCTGATTTGGCGGGGGATTTTCGGCGGCATTTCTATTTTGACTTATTTTATTTCTCTGGAGTTTACGTCCTCGGGTAAGGGGACTTTGCTGAACTATACCTATATTCTTTGGGCCAATCTTTTTTCCGTTTTTTTCCTGAAACGCAAAGCGCCCCGGGGATTCTTTCCGCTGCTGCTGATGGCGGCGACTGGCGTTTGGCTGGTTTTAGATATTCAATTCGACCGTTTTAATTGGGGAGATCTGGCGGGAGTGGTTTCAGGGTTCACCGGGGGTGTTTCCATCTTGGCAACAAAAGAAGCACGCCGGACGGATAACGCTTTAACGGTTTTTGGAAGTTTTACCTTCTTCAGCTTGGTTCTGTCGGGTTTTCTGCTTTTGCTGGGACCTTTGTTGGGAAATTGGAATACCTCGATGAGCGCCTGGATTTTCCCTGACTTAAAGGGCTGGGGAGTTCTTTTAGGCATGGGCGCGGTCGCCATGGCGGCTCAGATGTTTTTTACCGAAGCCTTCGGTTTTGCCAGCTTGGCGGTGGGAACCCTTTTGGCGCTTTCGGTGCCGGTCTTAGCGTCTTTTTTTGGATGGTGGATTCTCGGAGAGCCGCTGACGCCGCATTTCATTTTGGGAACAGTTCTCGTTTTGATCCCGTGTGGAATCTTTGGTTCGCAGGAAAATCCGAGACGTAAAAAGACGGCGAATTAAAAAAAGGGGTAGGACGAAAGTCCCACCCCTTCAGTTGCAAAAGGTTTACTTGAGGGCTTTCATCGTCTCGCGGATAAGATCGGCGGACTTCTCAATCATGGCCCGCTCCTCAGAGTTAAAAGGAATCTCGATGACGTTTTCCAAGCCCTTTCGTCCGAGCTTGCAATAGACCCCGAAATACATATCCTTTAAGCCGTATTCCCCTTCCAGGTACACGGAGCAGGGAACAATCAGCTTCTTATCTTTCAAGATGGCTTCCACCATGGAACCGGCGGCGGCGCCGGGAGCGTACCAGGCGGAGACGCCTAAGAGATTGACCAATTCGCCGCCGCCCTTACGGGTGCGCTCGACGATGGCGTTGATCTGCTCGGGTTTTAGGATGTTCGAGATGGGAATGCCCGCGATGGTGGAATAACGGACCAAAGGAACCATTTCATCCCCGTGTCCGCCGATAACCGCGGCGTGGACGTTTTCCACAGCCACATCGGTGGCTTGGGCCAAAAAGGTGCGCATCCGGGCTGAATCCAGCACGCCCGCCTGACCGATGACACGGTGCCGGGGCAAGCCGGAAGCCTTGTAAGCCACGGAACACATGGTGTCCAGCGGGTTGGTGACAATGATGAGGATGACATTGGGGGAAGAAGAGACGATCTTCTTCGTGACATCGGCCACGATGCCTTGGTTGATGGCGACCAGATCTTCCCGGCTCATGCCGGGCTTGCGGGGTACGCCCGCGGTGATGACGCAGATATCAGAGTCGGCGGTGTCCGCGTAGTCGGTAGTGCCGACCAAGTGAGAGTTGTAACCGGAGATGGGGCCCACTTGAAGCAGGTCCAGGGCCTTGCCCTTAGGCATGTCTTTGGTCGCGGGAATATCCAAAAGCACGACATTTCCCAAGTCCCTCTCGGCAATCCAGGCGGCGCATGACGCGCCGACGTTACCGGCTCCGACAACCGTAATTTTAGGACGTTGAGACATAAATCCTCCTCGAAAAGGTTTGTTTTTAAAGTGTTCCACAGGTCAAACAGAAAAGTAGTCTACTCAAAGCTTCTTTTAATGTCCATGAGAGGAAGCCCAAATGAGGAGCGCGGTGAATCAAGATTTTTCAATCGGGACTAATTGAAAAACGACTTTTTTGGGGTTGTTTTTTCATCGCAAGCGTTTATCTTTGATGCATCACTAACGAGGCAAGGCGAGGACATGGCACATAAGGGTTTTACCATTTGGTTCACGGGGCTTTCCGGGTCAGGCAAATCCACGATCTCGGAGCGGGTGGGCTTAAAGCTCCAAAAAATGGGAGTGGCGGTGGAGATTCTGGATGGGGACATCGTACGCACCAATCTTTCCAAAGGCCTGGGTTTTTCGCGGGAAGACCGGGACGAGAATATCAAACGGGTAGGTTTTGTCTGCAACCTTCTAACCCGCAACGGCGTGGCCAATATCGCTTCGGTGATTTCCCCCTACCGCTCCGCCCGGGATCATAACCGCCATAAGATTAAAAACTTCGTTGAGGTTTATACCGCCTGCCCGATTGAGATTTGCGAGCAGAGGGACGTGAAAGGCCTTTACGAAAAGGCCCGGGCTGGGGAGATCAAGGGTTTTACCGGGGTCGATGATCCTTATGAGGCGCCGGAAAATCCGGAAGTGATCTGTCATACCGACAAAGAGTCGGTCGATGAAAGCGTGGAGAAGGTCATCGAAAAGCTTAAAGCCTTAGGATACGTTTCTTAAAGTGAATTTTTTGAGCCTACATAAAAGAGCTCCCGCGGACCGGTTCTCTTCCGAATTTCAACCGCCCGCTTGGGTGCTTCCCTGTTTTTTGCTGTTTGTGACGGCCGCTCTCTTTTGGTCTTTTCTCTCTCCTTCGGGAACGCTGGTTTTGTCCAAGGCGGGGGAAGACCTGACAGGACAATTTGTCTGGTGGCGGCAATTCGGGTTTGATCAGCTCAAGCAAGGGCACTTAGCCCTTTGGAATCCCCACCTTTTTTGCGGGGAACCTTTTTTTGGCGGGTTTCAATCCGCCCTTCTTTATCCGCCGAATTGGCTTTTTATGATTTTGCCCCTGCCCTTTGCCCTGAATTTCAGCATCGCGCTGCACGTTTTTCTGGCCGGGTGGTTCACCTATTTATGGATTTCCGCGAGGGGTTCTCACTTTGCTTCGGCGGTTCTCGCGGCCTTTATGTTTATGTTTGGAGCTTCCTATATTCTGCATTTGGTGCCGGGCCACTTGCCGAATCTTTGCACGATGGCCTGGATTCCATTGGTTTTTCTTTGTATCGATCAACTGGGAAAGGAAGTCCGGGCGAAATGGATTCTGCTGGGAATGGCGGTTCTGACCCTGCAGATTTTTTCCGGTCATATCCAATATGTTTATTACACCGGGGTGGTTTCGGCGGTTTACGTTTTATTCAGTCTTCCACCGGGTCGAGAAAAGAAACTGCGGTTTCTGGCCGGATTAGGGGGTCTTTATTTAGGAGCGGCCCTGCTTTCGGCGGTTCAGCTTTTGGCGGGCTGGGAGGCGATGACTGAAAGCGCCCGGGCCCAGGTCATGGATATTGATTTTCTCGATATCGCGGATATTACCC
>CAWKIY010000072.1:0-4204 GCA_963849245.1 candidate division FCPU426 bacterium
TGGTGGCGCCGGCCACCCTGCTGCCCCCCTCCCTCGAGGGCTGGCCGGTGGCCGCCGTCGGTCACGACCTCGACGCTGTGCTGCCCCACGTGGATGTGGTGTCGCTGCTGCGGGTCCAGGCGGAGCGGGGGAGCGGGGCCTACGTGCCGTCCCTCCGGGAGTACACGGCCGGGTACGGGTTGACCTTGCGCCGGAGCCGCCTCCTGGCCGAGGGGGCCCTGATCATCCACCCCGGTCCCATCGTCCGGGGGTGGAGATCGCCGGGGACGTGGCCGAGTTACCCAACGCCCTCATCACCGACCAGGTCCGCAACGGCGTGGCCGTCCGCATGGCCGTCTGATCTGTTGCTGGCCCGGGGACCGGGAGCCGGCACGGCCGAGGTCGACGAGGGCGCACCGGGAGGCGACCGTGGCCTGAGCGATCCGAACCGTCCGCCGTGGTCCTGCGCGGCGGCACGGTGGTGGACGCCACCGGGAGCCGCCCCGGCGACGTGGTGACGGTCGGCGGCGTGATCACCGTGGTGGGGCCGGACGTGACGGCGCCCCCCGGGGCCACCGTGCTCGACGCCGCCGGCTGCGCGGTCGCCCCCGGTCTGGTCCACCTCCACACCCACCTCCGCCAACCGGGCCACGAGGAGGCCGAGACGGTCGAGACCGGGGCCCGGGCCGCGGCCCGCGGTGGGTTCACCGCGGTGGTGGCCATGCCCAACACCCATCCTCCCCTCGACTCGGCCGACGCCGTCCGGAGCGTGCTCGAACTGGCCCGCGGAGTCGTCGCCGAGGTGGCCGTGGCCGGGGCCACGTGCAACGGTTTAAAAGACCGCCTCTGCGATGAGAATGGAAAAATCCGCCGGTTTGTTAATATTTACCTCAATGAAGAAGATATTCGTTTCCTGCAAGGGGAAGCCACCGCGGTGAAAGCGGGGGACCAGATCTCGATTGTTCCGGCGATCGCGGGCGGCAAGTGACTGCTTTGTTCTTTTCAATTTAAGGAGAGTATTCCTTGGCGGACATGAAGAAACTCGTCGAATTAGATTACCCCAACAACCTGGTCACGGAGCCTGTACTCTCCAAAGTCATTAAGCAGTTCAATGTCCAGGTCAGCATCCGCCGGGCGTCCATTACCAAGGGTTTTGGCTATGTTCAAATGGAAATCCAGGGAGACGAAAAAGAAGTCAAGGCCGCCCTCGCTGATTTGACCCGCCAGGGAATTGACGTCAATCCTATTGAAAAAGATATCGTCGAGTAACCCGGTGCCCCCAGCCAATTTAGAAGATCGATACAGCCGACAAGTGATTCTTCCGGGCGTGGGTCCGGAAGGCCAAAAAAAATGGCGCGATGCCCGTGTTTTACTCGCGGGTGAAGGCCCCGCGCTTCAAGCGGCCGCCTCGGCTCTCGCGGCGGCGGGCGTGGGTAGCCTCTCCCTTTTGATTGACGAATTCTTTGATCCGGCTTTTCTACTTTCCCAAACTCCTGAGCTTCGGGTTGAAGCCATTCCTTTTTCCGAGAATCTCCCTGACTTTTCGTTGGTTTTAGCGGTCTCGGAAAAAGCAGGACTGCGTCGGAAGTTAAATCGTTTTTTCCGCCGCAAGGGAAAAACGGTTCTTTTTGGCTGGCCCGCGGGAAGCGGCATCGCCCTCTTTTTAAGCCGTTATTCCGGTAAGAGTTGTCCGTGTTTGGAATGTTTTGAGGTATTAAATCCCAAAGCTTTCGCCAAAGGAAGCCCGGTGATCCAGCGTTTTTTAGGCGCGATGGCCGCGGCAGAAGCGCTGCAATGGATATTAAAAGAAGAATCTCCTTTCGAGAATAAAGTGTGGATCACCGTTGTGAATGGAGCCGTCTCCCTTCAGCATGAGTTGCATCCAACTTACAAATGTCCGGCCTTATTGATTGAAGAAGGAGCGCCCGTAACCCCATGAGTACTTATAACCGTTATCCTTTGGCTGCCAATGTGACAGGACTGATTGGAGAAACGCCTTTGCTGAAATTGGGCCGGATTTCTCCGAAGGACTCAGCTCAGATTCTTTGCAAATTGGAATTTTATAATCCGGGCGGAAGCGTTAAAGACCGTATCGCCCTGGCCATGATTGAGGACGCGGAAAGAAAAGGGATTCTTAAACCTGGTGGAACGCTGGTGGAGCCGACCAGCGGTAACACCGGTATCGGTCTGGCTATGGTTTGCGCCCAAAGGGATTATAAACTGATCTTAGTCATGCCTGAAGATATGAGCCAGGAGCGGCGAGTTCTTTTGAAAGCTTATGGGGCTGAACTGATTCTAACCCCCGCGAAAGGGTTTATGTCGGAAGCCGTGAAAAAAGCCAAGGAAATTAAAGAGCAGAATCCTTCGTACTTTATGCCGGAACAATTTGCCAATCGCGCAAATCCGGAAGCCCACAAAAAAACAACCGCCCCGGAGATAGAAAAAGACACCCAAGGAAATTTTGACGCTTTCGTAGCGGGTATCGGAACAGGCGGTACTATCACGGGAGTCGGCGAATATTTTAAGGAACGGAACCCGAAAATAAGGATTGTCGGTGTGGAACCGGCCGCCTCACCCGTATTATCAGGCGGAGCCGCTGGCATTCACCGTATTCAGGGGATCGGCGCGGGTTTCATTCCACCGGTTTTAAATAGGTCTGTTTTAGATGAGGTGGTAACTGTTACTGATCAAGAAGCTTACCGCATGACTAAACGCCTAGCTCGTGAAGAAGGTCTTCTTCTAGGAATCTCTTCGGGAGCGAATGTCACGGCGGCACTCAAAGTTGGGGCAAAATTGGGGCCACAGGCTAGAATTGTTACCATCTGCTGTGATATGGGTGAGCGCTATTTTAGCCTTGAAGCTGAGTTTGAATCCGATCAACCTTCGGATAGCTTATAAAGTAGGTCTTGAGCCTTTTGGTTTTTTCTTTGTTTGATAGTTCCATTTATAAATTAATTCTACGGTTCTATAAAAGTCCTCATCACGTATTTGAAAGAATTTTATGTCTCGCTTTAATAAAAAATCTTTGCAAAACCTTCAAGACAAATTAAAAAGAACCCAGTCGCGCCAGAAGTGGCTTCTGCATGAAGTCTTCATGTATAAACGAGTTATGGAGGGCATGCGCAGCGGGCTTAAAATGGAAGGCCTTTTGAAGCTGGTGGTTGATTCGGTACGCCATGGTCTTGGCTTTAAACGGGCGGGTGTGTTTTTGGTGGATCCGGATGGGACAACCATCAGCCTGGCTTTGGGAGTCAACCGTTTGGGTAAATACGAAAGAAAACGGAGCTGGTTCGCCATTACTCCCCGGCGGGGTGAGAACGATTTTTCAGATATGATCAATGGTTATAAAAAGTATTTTCTAACGAACAATCTAGCGAAACGCCTTCCGGTAAAACGGTGGGAGAGTAAACTTGCCGTCTTAAACAATGCCTGTGTCCCTATTCAAACTGGTCAAGGCCGTGTTTTGGGAATATTGGCGGTCGACAATCTTTCGATTAATCGGCCTATTACCAAATCGGATGTGGCAAGTCTCTTAAACTATGGCACACAGGTAGGGTTGGCCATCCAATCCCTGGAGACGCATGAAAAAATACTGCAACAATCGCTGACCGATCCTCTTACGGGGCTTTATAACCGCCGTTTTTTCGAGCAAGAACTGGATCATGAAATTAAACGGTGTCAGAGATATGGCCGGGCCTTCACTCTGCTGTTAGCGGATATTGACTACTTTAAAAAAATCAACGATACCTATGGTCATGACGCGGGGGATGAAATTTTAAAACAGGTTGGCTATTTGATTAAGTCGAATTTGAGAGGACTGGATATTGTAGCCCGGGTTGGCGGGGAAGAATTCGCAATTATTTTACCAGAAACGCCCCCCAATAGTATTTCGATAGTTACCCGGCGATTAATGAAAGCCATGCGTAATTGCAAACCATCTTTTTTGCCCATGTCGCAGGATCATCATCCAATTACCTTCAGCTTGGGCGTCGCTTCATATCGGCGGGGGTTGGCCACGCCGAAGATCATGTTCAAACTGGTTGATGAGAGTTTATATGAGGCGAAGCGCGGCGGGCGGAATCGAGTGGGCAATTTTCGGATTTTTTCAAAAAAAACGGGAATATCGTAATCGTCAGCCCTCAATGGGCCTTAGGATTAATAGTGTAGAGCGCGGATAATTGAGCTTTGTCTAAAATAGCAATACGACGAAGCCAAGAACAGACAA
>CAWKIY010000073.1:0-7488 GCA_963849245.1 candidate division FCPU426 bacterium
CTGGCTTTCCTGTTTCACGGTTTTTTTCTGGGGTTCCATGGATATTTTCAGTTTTCATTTCGATCCTTTTTGGGGCGGTTTTTTCAACCCGCTCTTGAGTTCCCTATTCATGGTGGGCGTCATTGAATTAACCCGTTACAAAAAGCAGCATCTCGGCGGGTGGATTTTAATCACTCTCGCCATTTTTTTGCTTCCGGGGCTCTTTGCCAATAATATCGAAATGATGCGGCTTTCGCCCATTATTCCTTTCGCTTTCTTTCCGATGGCCGCCGGCATGGAATCCGTCGCGGCCTCCTTCAAACATAAGAAGACGATCTTCTTATTCTGTTTAGTGGCCCTTTCTTTCACGCTGGATGCTTACCATTTATTAGGTCCCTATCATCAATGGTCGGTGCCTTTCAGGCACAACGAAGGCTCTAAATCCGTGGAACGCTACAGGGCCTTCCAAATACTTGAAAAAGTCTCGCGCGAAAAAGGTCCCGGACTTGTCTTAGACGAATTAGTTCCAGATATTTTTGATCAAACCCTTCTTGTCGCCACTTATTCCTTCAACGCCGCCCGGAACCCTCACGAAACGGCCAGTGAATCCAAATGGGCCGGAATTTTGGCCCCCGTCAGCTCAAGACCGTATTTGACAGGCTTGTTTGCGGATGCCTCGAATTTCGAGTTGGCGCAAAGTTTAAAGAAGGGCGACGAAGGTCTGGATCTTTTTGTGGTGCCTCTCACGGATCAGAACAGGACTTTATTATCTAGATGGTCCAAAGCCAACCGCGTCATCCAAGACTCTTACAGTTTGGTTCCTTACGGCCTGCATAAATCAGATTACGGCCCAATTCTTTCTTACCTTTCGGACCATTTCGATGAATTTAAGGGCGACCCTTATTTGGAATCCTGCTTCTGGACTCAGACGGCCCGCTATCAATATCAAGCTGGAAATCGGGACGATTTTATCCAAGCGGCCCGGAAGGTAGCCGGTTATGGACATCCCCAGGGACTTCTTTACCATCAATGGGGCTTGGTCTTATACGAGGAAAAAAACTATTCGGAAGCCATCCATAAGTTCATCCTCGCGGGAAAGCTCAACCCTCTCTACGCGCCTCCCCAGGACTTTCTCGCGCGGCTCGAGACGCTGGCCAAACAACAGCCTCGTTGAGTTTAAGGTTGAAAACTTTGAAGAGCTTTTAAATTTTCCAGCGCCGGAGTGCGGTTCACCTTACAGCCGATGGCCTTAGTAAAAGCGGCTTTCGCCTCTACCCTTTTACCCTCGACCGCCAGCAAGGAGCCTAATTCGTTATACGCGTAGGCGTTCGGGCAGCCCCTGGTTATGATATTATTCAGATCCCCCTTGGCTTTTTCCAAATCATGATCCGCGCTGTGGTTCAAATAAACCCAATTCCAGAAAACAGTCTCTAAAAAAGGGTCACCTTGGAACGCGGGATAGGCCGAACCTAATTGGGATAAAACTTCGAGCCGGGACGATTTGATGTTCAGATTGATCAGGGTCCAGTCCGCGGGAGCCAGCGCCTCATCCGCTTTCACCCACGATTCCAAGATTGGTGCTGACAATTCCTCCACAGGAATGACCACGAGAGTCATCTCGCCTTCTGCCAGCTGTAAATCATCCGAAAGCGGGATAATCCGGCTTTTAGGAAATTTTTTTTCAAACCACGGTTTTAAATTATAATTCATCAAAAAACCAACCCAAACGGGTCTGGCGTCATGGATCTCATCTAATGAATAGGTATAGGGCCCCAGGGCCACCTCTAGCGTTTTATCAAAGCTAAAAGGGTCAAATTGGGAAAGAAAAAGACCTTTCCCATCCTTTTCAGCTATTGTTTTGAGGAGGCCGTAAGCCCGATACCGCTCAATGGATTTGGAATAAGACGCCCAATGATCCACGGGGTTCGAACAGGCCGCTTGATAAGGGCCCGCCAAATGATAAAAATCCACCCCTGCCGAAACCAGAAGAAACAAAATCAAAAAACCGGTTCGAAAACGGGATGGAACCCGGGCGGCGGTCAATTGCAGACCGGCTGCCGCCACTAAAATCAGAAAAGGCAAAACTGTCACAATGCGGAAAAAGCTGATTTCCTTCGTAAAGAACGCCGGCAGGCAAAAAATCAGAAGTCCCGCTAAAACCGCCTTTAACTTTTTTTCCTTTTGATGGCCGATCGCCAGAAGCCCCAGGAAGAAACAGGCGGTCAAAAGAGGATTAAAAAAACCGCCCCAAAAAGGTTTATACGCGTGGGCGGGCGTATCCAATCCCCAAAAAAGCCCCGTCAAAAAAGAAAAGCTATTATTCAGCCAAATCCCCGGATCAAAATCCGAGCCTTTATTTAAGAGGCTATGCAAATAGTTTCCATAACCGGCCTGAAAAGCAGCCCAACCTAGAGGGATCAATACCAAGAAGGCTGGAACAAAAACCCATTTCAAGGTTTCACGAGGAAGTTCGGGAGAACGCGTCCACACAAGGACGATCAGCCATAAGATCAAGGCCAAAACAAAAAAAGGCCACGCAAAATAAATGTAAAAACCCGTTCCCAGGATCAACCCCAGAAAAACAGCGGCTTTTTTTTTAACCGGTAGTCGGCTAGACTTTAAAAGCCATCCCAAGAATGACATCGCGGCCAGTTCCCAGAAAACGATCAAACCCGCCTGATGGTTAAACCGGCCGACGTAAACAGGATAAAAGCTGGTTCCCATTAAAACCAGAAACAATAATGAGAAGCTCCGGGAAAAGAAAAACCTGGCGGCCCCATAAGCCAGAGGCAGACACCCGAGGGAAACCAGCGAGGGAAAAAGCCAAAGGGAGAAAAGCGACGGTTTTAAAAAGCGGTAAAAAATACTTTGAATCCAATAATAGAGCGGAGGCATCTGGCTGACGTCATAAAAAAAACGGCCGTCCCAATGTTGGCTGAGCCGCCAGGAAAAATAAGCGTTGCGGCCCTCGTCCAAAACCGGCCACACGGACAAAGAGTCCAAATGGTAAAACCTTACATAGAGGCACACCCCCAAAAAAAGGGCGGCAACCATGACCGTTGGACGAGGCAGCCATTCGGTTTGAAACGAATCGGTTGGCCCCTTTGCTTCCGGCATGGTTTTCACCGCTGCGTAAAAAGGCAGCACAAGCCCCAAAATGAAAAGAATAAGCTTCGCCGATAAACTTAAGGCGGTATACGACAGGAAAACGCTGGTGATGAAAAAAACAAAAAAATAAACCCAGGGATTAAATTTTAAGGTGAAGGAATATTCGCTGGATCTTCTCTTAGGATATTTCAAGGAATTCTCTCTCCTCTTAGCTTTTCCACCTGACGCTTTGCCACCGGGGAGCCTTCAACCGCATTTGGGACGCGCAATCCAAAAAATCACGGGGCGGCGCTTGGTAAAAAGACTTGGTAATGCCCGTCCGCGGATGCTTAAACGAAAGCCTGAACGCGTGAAGCATCTGGCGGTCCGCGGGCCCCGAGTCCCCTCCATAAACCCGATCCCCGAGGATGGGATGATGGATATAGGACAGGTGAACCCGAATTTGATGAGTTCTGCCGGTTTCCAATTTTAATAACAGAAGACTGGCTGATTCGTTAAAAATCAGGGATCGAAAGTGAGTGATCGCCTCTTTACCGCTCTCCGGGCGGACCGCCATTTTCTTCCGGGCAGTCGCGTGGCGGCCGATGGGCGCGTCCACCACTCCCGCTTCCTTCACTTCCCCTTTGACGATTCCCAAATATTCCCGGCTCAGCGTTCGGGTTTTTAACTGCCGAACCAGGCTTCGATAGGCTAAGTCCGATTTGGCCACCACCAAAAGTCCGGAAGTGTCCTTGTCCAACCGGTGAACCAACCCCGGCCTTTGGACTCCCCCCACCCCGGCGATATTCGGGCAATGGGCGATCAAGGCGTTGATCAGGGTTTTATCCGGATTGCCCGCGCCCGGATGCACGACCAAACCCACAGGTTTATTGATGACCAGTAATGACGCGTCCTCAAAGACCACGTCCAAGGAAATTTTTTGGGAAGGGATATCGGATTTTTTAACCGCGGGGATATTCACCTGAAAAGACTGGCCTTCCAAAACCTGTGAATTGGAGCGCACGGCCTTGGTCTTGAATTGGGCAACCACTCCGCCCGTTTCAATTAAAGCCTGAACTTGAGTTCGGGAAAAAGAAGGCAATTGGGACACCAAGAAAACATCCAGGCGTTTTCCCGCCTGTTCAGCCGAGACAGTAATTAGGGCGGTTTGGGGGGTCAGCGAGGAAGGTTCCATAGGAGGGCTATTCTACTCAATTCACCGCGGGTTTTTCAGCTTTCCGATGCTTAAAAAAAATCCACACGATGACGGCGAGAGAAACCACGACGAGGATGCCGCTGACCGCTTGGGAAGCGGAATTGAAAAAGACCAGGTAATGTTTATCCCAATCCCTTCTCCAAAACTCGATCACGAACCGGATGATTCCGTAAGTTAACCCATAGAGGGCGAAAGACAGCCAGGGATAAAGCATTGTCCGGGGACGCAGCCGAAGAAGAATAAAAAACAAGGCGAAATCCCCGCCCATTTCCCACAATTGGGTGGGCAGATGGGGTAAGGAGTCCTCTGCGCCCGGAAACACAAATCCCCATTTGGGATCCACGTTTCCATAACAACAACCGTTCAAGAAACAGCCAATCCGGCCTATCCCCTGCCCCAGGAGAATATAAGGAGCGACCAGATCGAAACAGTAGCTCATGGGCCATTTTTCAATTTTGAACCAAGTCAGAGCCGCCGCGACCGCGCCAAAAAGACCGCCGTAAAAAACCAGGCCGCCTTCCCAAATTTTAAAAGCTTCCCAACATCCCGACGGTCCGTGAAATTGATCGTGATTTTCCAGCACGTAAAAAAGCCGGGCCCCGGCCAGGGAACAGATAATGACCCAAACCCCCAGGTCGAAGGCTTTTTGAAAACCCTGTTCATAGGTAAGCCCCACTTTCGGGGCGATGTATTTTCCCGTGTCCCGGGCGAAAAGATAAATACTAAAACCCAGCGCCGCGGCCATGCACAGGCCGTAGGAATAAAAATAAAGCGGGCCTAAGGAATAGCCGAAAAGATGAAAAGGGCCTAAAGAAAATAATCGCGGATACATTAAACGGAAACTCCCGTCGGGTGAGGTTTATCCAGTAAGTACGATATCAACAATAAGCTGAGGCCCACGGTTATGCAAGAGTCCGCCAAATTGAATATATAGGGAAAATGATAAGGTCCCAAAACATGCGTTCCCCAGTGTAAAGGGCCCAAACTGATCCGCTCCACATCAATAAAATCGACCACCTGACTGTGGATAATCCGGTCCAAAAAATTTCCCATGGCCCCGCCCCAAATCAATCCCAAAGCCAGGCGCTGCCATTTCCTCTCCGCCGGCAGAAAACGCTGGTAAGCGTAAACAGCCAGTCCCGCGGTCAGGGTAATGAGGATAAAAAAGGGAATCCGGATAAGAGGCTGGGTATTGGCCATAAACCCAAAAGCCGCGCCCGGGTTCAGGATATAAGTGATAGAGAGAATATTTTTGAAAACAGTAACGGGCTCGCCAAAATGGCAAAAACGGGTCACCAGATATTTCGAGACTTGATCCCCAAAAACGGCCCAAAAAGAGATGTCGCGGAGATTCATGCCGAAACCTCCCGCCGTTTTTCCAAAGCGAACTCAAAAAACAAGTACAGCAGTCCGAGGGTAATGCAGGAATCCGCCACATTAAAAATATACCACTGGAAATCGTGGTAGCGGACGTCAATGAAATCGACCACCCGCCCGTATAAAAGCCGGTCCACGAAATTACCCAAAGCGCCCCCCCACACCAGCCCCAGAGCCACCCGGGTCAATATTTTTTCTTCCGGAATGAACCGGTGATAGGTATAAACGATGAACGCCGCCGCGAGGGTTACCGTAATGAAAAAAGGGATCCGGACCACGTTTTCCATATTCGACATGAACCCAAAAGCGGTCCCCGGATTTTGAATATAGGTGAAATAGAAAAAACCAGGAATAAACGTCACGGATTGATTCAACGGAATGGACTTTAAAACAAAAAATTTGGTCAGCTGGTCCAAGGCTACTACCAGCATGGAAACCCCGGTCAAAATCATCCGGCCTTCCCGTCCCCGGCTGGCTGTAATTTTTGAACGATGGGCCCGCAGCGGTGGCAAAGATCGGGAATTTGCGGTCCCAACTGGTCGTAATAATTCCAGCATCGGGCGCACTTTTGACCTTCGGACTTACGGACTTGGGTTTTCAGTTTAAGATTAACATCTTCCGCCTCTAAAGCCGAAGCCGGCGCGGCGCCTTCATTCAGTTCCGCTTTCGAGACCAGGAAGTAATAGCGGAGGTTCTCCGAGTGCTTTTGGAGGATCGATTTTACTTTTTCATTTCCGACGTAAAGATCCACTTCCCCTTCCAGAGAGCTCCCGATGGTCTTGGCTTGGCGTAAGCTTTCCAGGGACTTCGACACGGCTTTTTTTACCGCGAAGAGGGTTTCCCACTCTTCCAGCAAGGTCTTATCTTCTTCGGAGGATTTTTTGGAAACCCAGGCGCAGTCAAACACACTTTTCTCGCCTTTTTCGCGGAACTCCCCTGGCAAGGACTGCCAGATTTCTTCCGCCGTAAAGGAAAGAATCGGCGCGACGGCCACCACAAACTTTTTAAGAATGTCGTAAAGAACTGTCTGGGCCGCCCGGCGGGCGGATGAGTGGGCCTCAAAGGTATAAAGGCGGTCTTTGAGAATATCAAAGTAACCCGCGCTTAAAGTGACGGAGAAGAAATAGTCCAGCTCATGAAAAACCTTGGTGAATTGGTATTGCTCATAAGCCGCTTCCAATCCCGAGAGCGTTCTTTGGGCTTCCATGGAGGCCCATCGGTCGATCGGTAAAAACGCCTTCTCTTCCACACGGTCGGCCGGGGTAAAGTCCGAAAGATTTCCCAAGATAAAGCGGAAGGTATTACGGATTCGGCGGTAAGCCTCGGACATGCGGTTCAGCATTTCCTGCCCGATAGCGACGTCTTCGGTATAGTCCTCAGAAGAAACCCACAAACGCAGAATGTCCGCGCCAGTCGTCTTCATCAAATCCATGGGGTCAATGACATTGCCCGCGCTCTTGTGCATCGCCTTGCCTTCCGCGTCCAATACCCATCCGTGAGTCAGAACCGCTTTAAAGGGAGCCTTTCCTTTCAACGCCACGCCGGTCCAAAGCGCGTGCTGGAACCATCCCCGATGCTGATCGCCGCCCTCGAGATAAAGATCCGCCGGCCAGGTCAACTCCTCACGCTTATCCAAAACCGCCATGTGGGAAACACCCGACTCAAACCAGACGTCGAGAATATCCTCTTCCTTAACGAACTCAGTGGAGCCGCAGGAGCATTTGTAATCTTTGGGAAGCACATCCTGGGCTTGATGCTGGAACCAGCCGTCCAATCCCTCTTTTTGGATAAGCGCTAAAACCGCGGCGGTCACTTGGGGTTCTTGAACC
>CAWKIY010000074.1:0-38392 GCA_963849245.1 candidate division FCPU426 bacterium
CTAACAGACCGATAATCCCCTCATCGGTTAGGGGCCAAAAGGGGAGAGTAGTTAAGCGATAGAAACGGGTGAAAAAAAGCAAAAAGAGAAATAGAATCCACAACCAAATGGGCGGATTGAAAAGTTCTTTTTCAAAGCGATTTGACTTTTCTTCAACCAATTTTTCATCTCGGACGCTTTTAAAGGCCGCCACAAAGGGAAGACCTAACCCGAGGCAGATAATTCCTAATGAGATTGGATATGAAAGAGAAAAGTAAGAAAGAAGAAAATGAGAGATTAAAAAAACAAAGAAAAAGAACCAAGGATGGAAAGAAGACGTTGTATTCGAAAAGAAAGATGATTGAGAGAGGTTCCTTTTTTTCATGGAGTAAATTTTAACATAAATCCCATAAACAGCTTTTTAAAGCCCGAACTAAGGACTTAGAGAGGAAATAAAAAATTAAAATTTCCTAATTTAAGCCATATCCAAGAATTGGTGGTCGGGACATTTTTTGGCGGTGTAATCTTTGTCCCAGGAGGTTTTAAAGAGGATGACCGGGCGTCCTTGGCGGTCCTTGGTTTTCATGACCGTGACCGGGGCGTTGAAGGTATCGGGGTCTCCTACCAGCCAAGCGCTGCATTGGAAGGGCAAAAGCTCCAGCGCGGTTTCCACGCCGTACTCGCTTTTGAGGCGGTACTGCAAAACATCAAACTGCAGACGGCCGACCGCGGCCACGTAAAATTCCAAACCATCCCAGCTGGAAAGCATCTGCACCGTACCCTCGTCGGTCATTTGCTGAACGCCCTTGTCAAAGGATTTACGCTTGCCCACGTCTTTGGGGCGAACCCGGGCGAAAATTTCCGGTTGGAAGGAAGGCAGGGGCTTGAAGTTAAAGCCGCCTTCCAACGAAATCGTGTCCCCGATGGCAAAGAGCCCCGGGTTGATGACGCCGACCACATCGCCCGGATAAGCCAGGTCCACCGTGTTACGGTCCGAGGCCAGCATGGAATGAGGGCGCGAGAGGCGAAGATCGCGGTTCAGCCGGTGATGCTTCACTACCAGGTCCCGCTCAAATCGGCCGGAACAGACGCGCAGAAAAGCGGTGGAGTCCCGGTGTTTGGGATTCATGTTGGCCTGAAGTTTAAAGACATAGGCGCTAAAAGGTGTCTCAATGGGGTCGATAATGATTTCGCCTTTAGCCGTGTCCGCCAGCCGGGGGCCCGGCGGGGGCGCCATTTCCACGAAAGCGTCAAAAAAGGGCTCCACCCCAAAGTTGGTCAGGGCGGAGGCGAAAAAGACAGGAGTGACCTTTCCTTTGAGGAAATTGTCCCGGTCGTAGGGGTTCCCGGCGACTTCCAGCAGTTCCAGATCATGATGGAGTTTTTCCCACAACTCCTCCGACACATGGGATTTCAAATCGGGATCATCCAGGGCTATTTTTTCCACACCGGCTTTGGCGGCGCCGCCCACGGATTTTTTCGCGAAAAGAATCAGCTGTTTTGTCGCCCGCTCGACGACTCCCGCGAATTCGCGGCCGGACCCAACGGGCCAGTTGATGGCGGAGGAATGGATTCCCAAGACTTCCTCGACTTCCTGCATCAGGTCCAGGGGGTCCCGGCCCGGTAAGTCCATCTTGTTGATGAAGGTCATAACGGGGATTCCCCGGAGGCGGCAAACCTCAAAAAGTTTGCGGGTCTGGGTTTCCACGCCCTTGGCCGCGTCGATCACCATGATGGCGCAGTCGGCGGCGGTGAGGGTGCGGTAGGTATCCTCGGAGAAGTCCTGATGGCCCGGGGTGTCCAGTACATTGATAACAGCGTTCTTATAGGGAAACTGCATGGCGGAAGCGGTGATGGAAATACCCCGCTCTTGTTCCATGCCCATCCAGTCGGAAACGGCCACCTTGCCGCCCTTGCGGCCCCGCACCATGCCGGCGGTCTGGATCATGCCGGAATAAAGCAGCAGCTTTTCCGTGAGGGTGGTTTTACCCGCGTCCGGATGGCTGATGATGGCGAAGGTGCGCCGTTTCGCCACGGCGTTCTTAATTTCGTTGGTTAAGGTTGGATCGGCCATAGGGCGCACATCTTAACAGGTGGAATAAAAAGTCTCAAAGAAGACTTTTACGGGCCTTGATGGGTCCGGGAAGAAGACCTACACTAAACCCGCTTGGGTAAGAACTTCCGGGGTCCTCCATGAAATTGATTCGAAGAACCATTAAAGAACTCTACATTTTCTGGAAATTATGCTGGTTCCTGGTGATTTTGCTTCTGGCGGCCTTTTTTCTTTATTTTTGGAACAGGCAAGACAGCGAAGTTATTCTTTGGTGCAGCCTTTCCTACATCTCCTCTTTCGTTTTTTACGTCGTCACCAGCTATATCCCCGACCGCAAAAATCATCAAAATATCCACCGGGTCATCGTGCCCTATCTTCAATCCATCCTTACGGATACCCGGGGTGTTTCTTACGCGTTTCTGGCAGCGACCCAGGTTAAGTGTGATATCAAGAAGTTGACAGAGGGGGACCTTCATAAGATTTTTGAGGGAATCCATCCTTTGGATAAATCCACCCGGCTGGAATTTCTCGGTTTTGTGAACTGGCTTGAGTACTTGCAGAACCAAAAAAATAGGGTGAAGCGGACGGTCGACCGTATTTTGACTTACGAACATTACCTCGACACGGATTTTATCCTTATTCTGGAAAGCATCCATAATTCCCAACTCTTTGAGGCGCTGGATTTCATTGAAAATAAGCCGGTTCAATTTGAGAATTTGGGATTTCTGGCGGACGCTTATTACCAGTGCTACCTCCAGGTAGGCCGGTTGGAAGGCTACATGACGAAATACATGGCCGATATTTAAGTAGGACTTTTCGAGATGAGGGTCTTTGGATAAAGTAACAGCGATTTCAATTTAAAGGACGGTCATGCGCGATACTTTTTGTCTGCAATGGGATCAAAGCCACGGAGCTAAGCTGGTGGATTTTCATGGCTGGAATATGCCGGTTTCCTACGCCAAAGGCATCCTTTTCGAGCATGAAGCCACCCGCACCAGCGCCGGACTTTTTAACATTTCCCATATGGGCCGTCTGCGCATCCATGGTCCCCAGGCTTATAAATTTTCCAACTACGCCTTTACCAACGATTTGACGAAAGCGCCTATCGGTACGGCCCTCTATGGCTTCTTGCTCAACGACAAGGGCGGCATTATCGACGATGTCATTATCTATAAAGAAGCCAATGACCGGTTCCTCTGGATCATCAACGCGGGAGGACGGGAAACGGATGTGGAACACCTCAAGCGCCTCTCCGCGGGCAAGGACCTGACCATCGACTTACTTTCGGATGAGACGGCTCTTTTGGCTCTTCAAGGCCCGAAAGCCGACGCGGTTTTGAAGCGGCTGGTGAAAGACGTGGATTTGGACAAGATTCCCTATTTCGGCTTTGGCCGGGGAACCATTCAAGGCAAAGGCGCTTTCTTGATGGCCACCGGTTATACCGGGGAAGACGGCTACGAAGTGATGGTGGACGTGAAAGACGCGCCGATGATTTGGGAACTTTTGGTTTCCCAGCCTGAAGTGACTGCCTGCGGCCTGGGCGCCCGGGATTCCCTGCGTTTGGAAGCGGGTCTGCCCCTTCATGGTAACGATATCGATGATCAAACCCAGCCTTATGAGGCGGGACTTGGCTGGGCGGTGAAGATGGATAAAGAAGGCGGGTTCTTTGGCCGGGAAGCGTTGAATAAAACTCCCAGTCGTAAACTGATTGGACTCACGCTGGAAGGCCAGAATATTCCCCGTTCCCACTATAAAGTCATGTCCGAAGGCCAGGAAGTCGGTGAAATTACCAGCGGTGTCTTTTCCCCGACGCTCAAGAAGGGAATCGCGCTGGCTTACGTGAAAACCGAGTTTAAAGATAAGCCCTTAACAGTGGATATCCGGGGAAAAGCGGTTCCAGCCCCGCTCGCGAAGCTGCCTTGGGTGCGCCACATCACCAAAGCAAAATCGAAATAATTTTCTTTGAAGAAGTTTTAAAACATCACTAGAAATCTTTTTCGTTTTTGATATAGTCGTCCAGTTCTCCACACCTCTTCCACACCGCGCGACCCTATTCTCACCTTTTATTCAGGAGCCTTCATGCGTAAGTTCGCCAAGACCCACGAATGGTACGAAGACCTCGGCAACGGCAAAGTCAAAATCGGCATTTCCAAACACGCGGCCCACGAACTCTCCGACATCGTGTTCATCGAACTTCCTGAAGTGGGAAAGAAGCTGGCGGAGAAGCAAAGCCTTTGTATTTTAGAATCCGTCAAAGCGGTGGCGGACGCTTACAGCCCGGCGGCGACGGTGGTCGAAGTGAATACCCAGCTCAAAGACAAGGCCAGCCTCGTCAATGAAGACCCCGAAGGCGCGGGCTGGATCGCCATTGTTCAATTGGACAATCCCAAAGCTTTGGATGATTACATGACCGAAGCGGATTACCTGGCAACACTTCACTAAAGTGAGAAGTTAGGAGTTTGGAATTAGAAGCAAAGGCATTCTCGAAAACCAGCCTTCACTTCTAACTCCTCACTCCGCATTCCTAACTGGAGATGAAATTGGCTTATATTCCTATTACGCCGGACGACGAAAAAGAAATGTTGAAGGTCATTGGCGTGAAGGCCATTGATGATCTTTTCGCCGATGTGCCCGCTTCCCAAATTCTTAAAAACGGGTTGAATGTGGCCCCGGGACTCACGGAACCGGAACTGAAACGCTGGTTCAACTTGATCGGCAAAAATAACCAGCCCGTTTCCGACCGGCCCTGCTTTTTGGGGGCGGGGGTCTATTACCACGAGGTTCCAGCGGCGGTGAAGGCGGTCGTGACCCGGCCGGAGTTTCTCACCTCTTACACACCCTATCAGCCGGAGATTTCCCAGGGCACACTTCAAGTGCTTTTTGATTTTCAAACTTACATGGTAGAGCTGACGGGCTTGGAAGTTTCCAACGCCTCGCTTTACGATGGCGCCACCGCGGTGGCGGAAGCGGTCTTGCTGGGGCTTCGCACCCGCAAAAACGCCAGCCACATTTTCCTCTCCCGGGCTTTGCACCCCGAATACCGACAGACCATCGCGACTTATCTCGAGCCGAAAAATGTGACGATCCATGAGATTCCCCTGAAGGGAACGGAGACGGACCTGGCGGCGCTGGAAAAAATGATCACGCCCGAATCGGTGGTGGTGCTTCAATCCTCCAACTTCCTAGGAACCTTTGAGGAAGTGGAGAAGGCGGGCAAAATCTGCAAAGCCAAGAACGCTTTCTTTGTCTTAGCGGTGGCCGAGGCCATGAATCTGGCCCTTCTTCCCAGCCCCGGCTCACTGGGTGTGGATGCCTGCGCCGGCAGCGCCCAATCCTTTGGGAATATCCTGGCTTTTGGCGGGCCCCACGCGGGCTTTTTGACCGCCAAAATGGCCGACATCCGCCAATTGCCGGGCCGTATTGTGGGCGCCACCACAGATACTCAGGGCCGGGACGGCTTAGTCCTGACCTTCCAGGCGCGCGAACAGCATATCCGCCGGGAACGGGCTAATAGCAATGTCTGTACCACCCAGTCCCTCATGGCCAATTTCGCCTCGGCATGGCTCTATTTTAAAGGCGGTCAGGGCGCGCAGGATGTCGCCAAGCAAGGCGCGGCGAACGCCCACTTTCTCGCGGAAGGCCTGTCTAAACTGCCGGGCTTCAAGATTGAATCCACCCACTACTCGAATGAATTTGTTGTCCGCGCGCCGAAAGCCGGGTTCGCTGATTTCCTCGCCCAATGGGGCGTGGTCGCGCCTTACGACCTGTCTACGGACTATCCGGAATTTAAAGACTGTGTCCTTGTGTGCTGTACCGAAATGACCACGGTGGAAGATTTAGAAACGTTCCTTTCCGCCTGCGAGGAATTTTCCGGCGCCGCCCATAAGGGCAAGGTGCATGAAAAACCCAAAGCGCTTCCGGCTTGGATTCCGAACCGCCCCGCTCCGGCGATCAAGGCTCATTTTGAGGTGGAGCTGATCCGCTATTACACCGCGCTGGCGCGCAAAAATTTCTGCATCGACAACGGTTTTTATCCACTGGGGTCCTGCACCATGAAATACAACCCGCGGGTGCACGAGGAAATCGCCTTCCACGATAACTGGGCGAACATCCATCCCGCCCAACGCGAAGACGAGGTGCAAGGCGCGCTTCAAGTGATGTACGAACTGGAACAATGGCTGAAAGAAGTCACCGGCTGTTATGCCTTAACCCTTCAGCCCGCCGCGGGAGCCCAAGGGGAACTGACGGCTTTGCTCATGGCCCGCCGCTATTTTATTGATAAAGGTGAGACCCAGCGCGTGAACGTCATCGTGCCGGACTCAGCCCATGGCACCAATCCGGCTTCCGCCACCATGGCGGGCTGGAATACCGTTTCGATTCCGACGGACTCCCGCGGAAACATGGATATCGCCGCCTTGAAAGCCAAGGTCGGCAAAGACACGGCGGTTTTGATGCTGACGAACCCCAGTACCTTGGGGTTATTTGACGAGCATATTTTGGAAGTGGCTCAGGTTGTGCATGACGCGGGGGGACTTCTGTATTATGACGGCGCCAATATGAACGCTATTGTGGGGATCTGCCGACCGGCGGATATGGGGTTCGACTTGGTGCATCTTAATCTTCACAAAACATTTTCACAGCCGCATGGCGGCGGTGGACCAGGCTCCGGGCCGGTGGGTTGCAGTCAGGCGCTGGAACCTTATCTGCCGGAACCGAGAGCTTTCAAGGAAGGCAACCGCTATTTCTTGAAGTCGGGGTCGCCGCGGTCGATCGGCCGCATGAAGGGCAATGTGGGCAACCATGGGGTCTTGGTCCGCTCGCTGGCCTATTGCAAACGCAACGGGAAGGAAGGACTGGAGCGCATCGGCCGGGTGGCCACGCTCAACGCCAATTATCTTTTGGCGCTTTTGAAGAGCTACTATCCTTCCGCTTACGACCGCATTTGCAAGCATGAGTTTGTTTTTACCGCCGAGCCTTTGAAGAAAAAGTACGGTGTCTCGGCGCTGGATATCGCCAAGCGCCTGATCGACTTTAATTATCACCCGCCGACCATTTATTTTCCCCTGGTGGTTCCGGAGGCCATGATGTTTGAGCCCACGGAAACCGAGACCAAGGCGACCTTGGATGAGTTCGCGAAGGTGATGATCCAGATCCGCCAGGAAATGGAATCCAAGCCCGATCTGCTGAAAAGCGCGCCCCACAACACCCCAGTCTTTCGTCTGGATGAAGTGAAGGCGGTTAAGGAACCGAAATTGGTTCAACCAGTTCTCTAAAGCCGGTTCAAAAAGAGAAGGTTTATTTCATCAAAAGCCTCGCTTATTAGAAGCAGGGCTTTTTCTTGTTGGATGATTCCTCTTAAAGACCAATCAAACTGATAGTTCCTTGTCTCATTTTGTTAAAAATCCCCGGAAAAATTCTTTTCAACCCAACCGAAGAAGAGGTTTGGATGACCCGCAGGCGATTTTAATTCCTTACCTTCAGCGGACCAGGGCACATTCCTTGCTTTAAGGCCTGTATGGGTTTTCGATGAGAAGCCCAACTTTCTGGAGGCATTATGAAATGGATAGTTTTAGGCTTATCGAAATGGACGGCGCTCTTGTTGACAGTTTTCGTTTTTTGTTTTTTTGTGGGAACAAAACTTCTGAGCGCCGAACCCACGGTGCTGCACTTGAATTTTCAAGACGATCAAAATCAGTCGATCATTGTCACTCAGGCCGTTCTTATTTTGGTTACGGGTAATTACATTGACCGCCTGCCCTTAACGGTTCAACCGGATGGGTTGGATTTTGTTCTTAACAAGGAATGGCTGATGAATCATTGGCCGGGGGGTAATGACCGGTTTAACAACTTGGACCGGGCTTATTTATTTTTGAAATCGCCGGGTTACGCCTCTATTTGTTCCGACCCGATCAATTGGATGGGAGGCAAAACCGACGTACCGGATAAAAACGTGGTTCTCTCCTTTCCCCACGGAAAAACGGTTGTGGTCGCGAGGGGGCAGAAAGCGTCCTTCACCCTCAACTTTCGAAAACAGACTCCCCGGTTTTTGAGGCTGATCGATAAGCAGAAAAACCCGATTCAGGGTGTCCGGGTGAAATCGTATATTTATTGGTCCCGCAATGGAACCGGGGAACTGAATAAAGCCGACTGGCTGGGCGATAATGTGTCGGACGCGGCTGGAAAGGTTCCGGTGGTGGACGGGGATTTTACCTACGCTTTTCAGGTCACTTATCAAGGCAATCCGGGAGGAACCTTTCTCATCGTGAAACGCTTCCAAGACAAAGAAGATCCCATCATCGGGGATGCAGATCTAACCCCCGTGGCGCGTTAACCGCTCCTTTTTAAGGAGAAGGAAAGACTTTTCAAAATCATCTTTCCTTCTTCCTTCCGCCGTTTTAATCTCTTTCCAGCGGAATTTTTCTTTTAAGTTTCCGCGGGGAGGATGTTATGCCGCCTTTCTTAATTCCCGTACTGTTTCTTCTGCCTGTTGTCCTTGTGCTGGGCATGGGTCCTTTTGTCTCCCGTTTTTCCGGATGGGCCCGTTTAGCGGAATATTACAAGGCCGGGCTGCCCTTTGAGGGATCGAAACTGATCCTAGGCGCGAGAATGAATAGCGCGAACTATGGTTTCAGCCTGATGGGCGCGAACATCCAGGGCTTTTCATTGGAAGCGGCGCTCATGATCCGGTCCGGCCATCCGGCTCTTTTTTTCCCCTGGAGCGAAATGACCGCGAAGGAAGCGCCTGGCATTTTTTATCCCCGGGTATTCGTGGAATTTAAAAAAGTGCCCGGGGTGGTTTTAGCCGTCTACAAAAAGGATATTTTAAAGTTGAAGGAAGCGGCCGGGGTTGCCCAGGCTTTCCCGGAGATCACCGCGTGAAAAAATGCCACGCCTGCGGCGAGCCCTGGGAAGGATCGCCGGGAAGCCAGCCCGGAAAGGGCGAGGTTTGTCCGAAATGCGGGGCGGACTTATACTGCTGCCTCAATTGCCAGCTCTATGATCCTTCGGCTTCCCATGAATGCGCCAGCCGTACCACCGAGCCGGTGGCGAATAAGGAGAAGCGGAATTTCTGCGAGGAATTTATTTTTTCCCCAAAGAACGCGGGCGGCAAAGGCAAGTCTTCCGGAGGCGATATGGAAAGTAAATGGAAAGATTTATTTAAGGATTAAACCGCGGATCGTTTTGGTTTTAATCAAAAGACGACTATTTTTCCGGAGGTTTTATGCAAGACTCAATCGAATCCGTATTTCAAAGTGAACTCCTGCCGGGCGAGCGAATCCATTGGACCGGCCAGCCGGACCCTTCGGTGATTTTCAGCTCTTCGGATTTATTCGCGATTCCCTTCAGCCTGCTTTGGGGCGGCTTGGCGGTGAATTGGGAGCTGACAGTGCTGGGATATCCCTCTTTACTCACGGGGAATCATCCGCGTCCCACCCATTCGGCTCCTGTTTTTTTCGCCCTCTGGGGAATTCCATTTGTGGGTATGGGGCTTTACATGATCTTCGGACGGTTTTTTTATAAAGCCTGGCGCAAAAGCCGCACCTATTACGCCCTGACGGACAAAAGGGCGCTGGTGATCACCCAAACACGCGGGCAGCAGGTGCAGGCTCTCTTTCTCAATCAAATCCCCGTCATTAACAAATCGATCCGGGCCAACGGCTCAGGCAGTCTTATCTTTGGAAATATGGGACCGGGACAGATGTACGGCAACACCGGAATGGATTTTTTCGGCGCCCGTTATAATCAAGGGGCTCTGGCTTTTTACGATATTCAACAGGTGGAGGGGGTTTATTCCATTGTTAACCAACTGCGGGATAAAGCCCTATAAAGTTTGAACCGTTTTCGCTTTTCTCCGGTTATTATCTTTTATCTTCCTCTGAAGGGACCCTCTCTTGTCTAAAACCGAACTTTCCCGAACGCTGGTGAACTCCTACCGGGTCGCCCATTACAAGGTGACAGGGGCGGACTTCGCTTTTACCCTGATGGTGAAAAAGCAATCCACGGATCTCTTGAAGCTCATGAAGCGCCACGGGGTGGAAAGCGCGGCCTTCATCACGGCCTATAACCCCGGCAGTAAAAATTTTGACCGCAATATTAATATCCGTTCGCAGAAAGCCTTGAAGGGGGAGATTCAGCGCATGGGCCTGCCTTTCTTCAACGGCATGGGGGAAGATCCGACGGATAAATGGGGCGAGGGAGAACCGAGCTATCTGGTATTAGGCATGGGACAGCAAAGCGCCGAGGATTTGGGAAAAAAGTTCGGTCAAAACGCGGTGCTCTGGATCGATCCGGACGCGGTTCCGCATTTAGTGTTATTGCGTTAAGCGGATTTTTTAAAAGAAATAAACCAGCAGGGTTACGCCGAGGCTGATCGCAACAGCTATGAAAATAATCTGCAAGGCCTTAGCCTGGTCCATTTTCCGGTACTTGGCCTGATCCACGGTATCGGTCTTAAAGGCCTCTTTGTTCACGTTGAACAATCCCCGCATCCCAAAGTTCACGCAAAAATGCTGGTAGTACTGCAGAAGCCCCACCGAACCCACGAGCGCGGGAAGAAAAATGAAAAGCTTCGCGGCTTGCGGGAGAGCGGACAGGTGGAAATAAACCGCCAAAGCTAAAGTGACCAGGATGCCGATCCAGCCCGCGATCTTACGGAGCTTGCGCTCCTGGGGGCCGATGTTGCAGACACCGGGTATGTACTTCGCTTTTTCAACTTTTGGCTTGGCGGTTTTTTTGGCCACGGGCTTCTTTCTTCAGCTTTATTTTTCAGCCACAGCCCTGACGACCCATTCAATCATTACGGATTCACGCAGCCTTCGGCTTTGGAAACCACCGAGCGAAGGGGCTGGATTTTGGCCCGGCCCGTCATCATGTCGCGCACCGCTTCGTAGCGGGGGATGGAGCTGTCGACGGTCTGGGACCAGGCGTCAATCCCGCCGGTCATCGACTTTACGTTGGTAAAGCCGTGTCCCGCGAAATAAGAAGCGGCGTCCATGCTGCGGCTTCCCGTGTGGCAATAAAACACATAGGCGGTGTCCTTGGGGGAGTTCATGATCTCATAAGAGAGGTCCTCGGTGATCTGGGTGGCGCCGGGGATGCGGGCGGTGTCCCATTCCATCGGGGTGCGCACGTCAATCAAGCGGATGGTCTTATCGCTTTTCATCGCCGTCGCCACGTCGGCGGGGCTTACTTGAATGCGCTTGTCGATCTGCTCGGCTTCCTCGAGGAAACTTAAGATCTCATTGGTATCGGTGATGTTGTGCTTGAGGGCGACGGTTTCCAACACGTCATTGGGTTCATAGCCGCAGCTATGGCATCCGCCGATGTGGTACTTGCGGAACAAGGCGCGCTGCGCGCTGGGATAAGCGTCCAATACTTCCTGCATCGTGCTGCTTTTCGTAATTTTGGTTCCTGTCGTCATGATTCTTTCTCCTCTTAAGTTGCTTTCAAAGTTCCCCACAAGGGGGTGTTTCGTAAACTCTACGCTGTTCTATAGGATATGACAAGGGCTCAGGTTCTCCGAAGCCCGCTGGGGGAGCCTGAAAGGAATTTAAATCAGGCCCAATAGGCCCTTTTTGAGTTTAAAGGGATTTTTTTGACATTCGAAGGGTGGATTGAATCAGCTGGTTTCGGCCCTTTTCCTTGGCGTCGTAAAGGGACCGGTCGGACAGGGCGATCAGTTGGCGGTAGTTAAAGCCGGTGCTCTCGTAACAGGTGACGGCGCCCAGGCTGACGGTCAAGGGAACCCGTTTCTTCTGATGGGTGAAAATCTGCCGGGCGGTTTCTGAGCGGATCCGCTCCGCCACCCGCGCCACCTCGGTCTTCCCGCAGTTGGGAAGAATCACCAAGAATTCCTCCCCGCCATAGCGGGCGGCCAAGTCCTCCGCGCGGATGGATTTTTTCAAGACCGCGGCAAAACGCTCCAAAATATGGTCGCCGTAGGGATGGCCGCAGGTGTCATTGATCCGTTTGAAATGATCCAAATCCATCATCAGGCAGGAAATCGGTTCTTTACTGGAGCGGTGTTTGCGGAACTCGATTTTAAACCGCTCATGCATAAACCGGTGGTTTCCCAAACCCGTGAGGGGATCGGTGAGCACCTGATGGCTCAACCGTTTGTTTTTAACCGCCATGGCATCGGTCCGGCGGCCCAGGAAAAAACCAAAAATCGAAAAAAACGAACTGGCGCCGGTCAGGGTGAAAATAAAAAAAAGCCAATGGTTCGCCAAGGCCCCCGCGATAAAGCCGGGAAGCTCCGGGGCGGAATGGGGGGAAAACCAAAGCAGGAGCAGGGCGCCCATCGGGGCCCACAGACCCAGCAGCAGGCCGATGAGGGTGTAGAGCAGTATTTTTTTCATGGTATTCCCATCCTAGGCCTTTCGAAGAGGGAAAGGATATGGGGGATAAAAAGAAAGGAACGGTTCTTGAGGGTTTTGAGGTTATCCCCGCAAGGCTAAAGATAAAAATGGATATTGAGGGTGCTGAGACTCATGCCGTTGACTTGCACATGGCCGCCCGGATAGGTCTGAACGATGGTTTGATTTTGTTTGCCCGGGTAATAAACAGGATTATAAGAGGTGCCGGTGGTTGACGTTTCAATTGTTCCCGAATAACCGATATTCGCTTCCACAGAGAGAGAGTCGAAAAAAGGAATGAAATACTCGAATCCGATTCCAGCGAAGCCGCCAAAGGTTTGATAATCATACGTTGAGACTTCGTCGGTATTGCTATCACGGTAATTTTGATCGCAATAAGTGGCCTGGCCGATCAGCTGAATGAAGAGGTTTTTCACCGGTTGTTTGACGTTCACCTTAAGCCCAAGGCCGGTGCCGATGGTTTGTTGTGGGTCCAACAGCGGCTTTCCCGTAAAGTCGTCGCCTGGCTGGGAAAAACCGCTGTAATTGAAAAATAAATCAAGACAGCATTTTTCGGAAAGCCAATAGCGGACTGACAGAGCGGAGTCGGTATAATTTTGATCCGCGATCCAGCCTGTCCCGAAACCGAGCCTATCGGATAACTGGAGTTCGGTGGGCGTTTGCTGAGCTTGTAAAGCGGCCGCGCTTCCCCACATGACGGCTAAAAATAGAATACCTCTTAATTTTTTCATCAACTGCCTCCTTAAAAATAAACATGAAACGACAAATTCACCGGCGAACCTAGGCCGTTGGTCACGGTATCCACATGAATCCAGTTATATTGAGCATTCCATTGGTTATAAACTTTAGCCCCGATCCAGCCCGACAACGAGAGGCTCTCACAGAAGGGCATGAACGCCTCAAAGCCGATTCCCAGGGTGAAAGAAAGAGAAGTGTAATCAGGAAAATAGCTGTCGTTATAGACCAGGCGTTCAACTGTGACGCGCGCCAGGCCCTGAATGAAAAGATCTCGTGAAGGATGCGCGAGGTTCTGGGTTAGTCCGAGGGCGCCCGATCCGCTATCGTTCTCGACAGAGCCCAGCAGATCCAGCGCGGTTTGATCGGTGAGCCAATACCGGAGCAAGGCGCTCAGACCAAAATCACTCTCGTCCGCGCCAAAGCCAATTTCTCCGCCGAGCTTTAAAGCGGGAACCGGTGTGGGACCGGGGTCCGCGGTTAAAGTCTGGGCTCCGCCCGATCCGACGGATAAGAAGAGGGATAAAAATAGAAGGAGGACTGTCCAACGGTTTTTCATAGCGGTTTCCTTAAATACAAAAAACCTTGGTTCATACCGCTTTATTTTAAGGCCGGCCTTTCACGGACCACAACGTTAAAACCAAAGGCGATGATCGATTTTATAAACGGGAGAAGACCTCAGGGCAGAGGCGCCTATTCTTTGTATGGAATGGGCACCCCATGTCGTGCCCTTCGGTTTGGGACCTCAGGGCAGAGGCTTTGGATTCCGCAGGAAAAGTTCTAGGCTTTTGAAGGCTTGGATCCAGCCTTGGCGGGCGGCTTCGAGCACTTCGGGGGAAGGAAGAAATTCGTGCAGGATGAGCAGTTGGCTGCCTTTGCGTTTGCCGATGAAGTCCACGGTGATGAGGGATTCGGGACCCGTGCCACAACCCCAGGTATAGACCAGGCGGTCCGGCGCGTAAACCTCTTTCAAGAGGCCTTCGGTGATGTCTTCTTTCGGGGCGTCCGGTCTTTTCCAAGTCAGGCGGACTTTGCCCTCCAACTGAAGATCAAAAACCGCGTCCGTTAAATCCCCCCACCAGGCCAGAATCGCCTGGGGATCGGTCCAGGCCTGAAAAACTTCGCGCTGGGAAGCCTGAAAAAAATGAGAGATTTGAAGGACCTGATTGAAAACAGGTTTAGAAATTTTCATCGTCCCTCCCTTCCTTCTATTTAGACGCTGGATCGCGTAGGGAAGTGGCTTGGGGAGGGTCGATTTAATCCAGGAACCGGCTTCGGGGAGAGTTCTTACTAAACGGAAACAATGTCTTTGACGTGCGGAACCAATTAAAAAAAGCCCTAGGCTGTTTTAACCACAGATGCCCAAAAAGCATTTATCTCTTTTAAATAATGAGTTTTGGGGCATCTGTGGTTAAAGTTTTTTTGTTTAGTACGCCAATAACATAGTTTTGTTAATAAAAAGGCCTTTCCCGTGATTTGAGGAAAAGGCCTTTTACAATTATTTTTATTTTAAATCCAGAAACCGCTTAATCTTGTTCCTGTTCCTGTTCCTGTGTGCTTTGGCTGTGGCCATGGCCGTGTTCCTGCTCGTGACCGGCGTGTCCCTGATTCTCATGCTGGCCCTGCTGGTGCTGGTTGTGGCTTCCCGCGCCCTGGCCCTGTTGCTGCTGTGGCTGCTGGTGTTGTTGATGTTGTTCATGACCCTGTTCGTGGCTGTGGTCCTGATGTTCCGATGGCTTGTGTTCTGACATGACAGGCTCCTTGACTCTGAATGACCTACTCTGCGAAAGGTCATGCTAGAAAGACTTCATCAAGGGCTAAATCCCTGGGTGTCAATTCGGGGTTAAATAGGGGAATGACCTTTACCCGGCGCCTTCATTTCAATCAACGCGGGACTCAAGGTTTTTAAACCCGGGACGCGGCGGCGTCCAAAAGATTTTTCAAGGATTCCCGGTCTTCCTGGGGCATCAGCATCAGCCGCAGGCCCGCGTTTTTCGCTTTGACCCAAAGGACCTCGGAATAAGCGAACAATTTATTTTTGGATTTTCCCGGTATCGTGATATCAATTTGAATAATATCCCCGACCTTCACGTTCCCCAGGGTTTGAATATGAAGGCCTTCCAGGCTCAAGTCCTGGGTGATGGCGGTATGGGTCCGGGGCTTCTCGGCTTCCGGGGAACTTTCCACCGGCCGGTAATGCAGGGGAATGGTCACGGGTATCCGGGGTTGAACCCTTTTTTCCATAAACTTTTTTTTGTTTAACATGGGCCATCCTCGCGCGGGGTTAAAATTAAAACGTTCCCAGAGATGCTAGCGAAGGGGGAGGGGGGACACAACCATAGACGCCTTACTTTTGGGAAAACCTTTTATCTCAAAAAGCGTTGAAGCCTTTACCTCAGGTACTTCCCCAAAAATTCTTCCGCCTTGGCGTAAAACTTCAGCCGGTTCGCGGGCTTGGCGAAGCCGTGGCCCTCATCGGGAAAGAGCAGGTACTCATGGGGAATGCCTTTGGCTTTCATGGCCTCCACAATCTGCTCGGATTCCGCCTGTTTGACCCGGGGGTCATTGGCGCCCTGGGCGATTAAAAGCGGCTTTTTAATTTGATCCACTTTGGAAATAGGGGAGCGGGAAAGTAAAAAGTCCGGCTCGGTTTCCGGGTTTCCGATCATGCGGATCATGTCGGCGCGGAAATTTTTCCAGTAAGGCGGAATGGTTTGTAAAAGGGTTACCAAATTGCTGGGGCCCACCACATCCACCGCGCAGCAAAAAACCTCAGGGGTAAAAGCAGCCCCGACCAGCGCAGCGTAGCCGCCGTAAGAGCCGCCGTAAATGGCGATTCGTTCCTTGTCCGCCAGGCCCTGTTCCACGGCCCAGTTCACCGAATCAATCAGGTCGTCGTGCATCTTGCCGCCCCACTCCCGCCGCGACGCCTCGCGGAAGGCTTTGGTGTATCCGAAAGAGCCCCGGTAATTCATCTGCAGGCAGGCAAAGCCCCGGTTGGCCAGCCATTGGGCCTCAGCGTCAAAACCCCAATCGTCCCGGGTATAAGGCCCGCCGTGCACCACGAGCACCAAAGGAAGCTTCTTCGGTTCCAGGCCCAGCGGGCAGGTGAGGTAGCCGTGCAGGGTCAGGCCGTCGCGGGCTTTCACCACCACGGGTTTCATGGGCGCCAGCTCATAGGAAAGCAGTTCGGGGCGGGTAAAGAAAAGTAATTCCACCTTTCCCTCGTCCCTGCGGTAAAGGTAAAAGGACAGGGGCTGTTTGTCCTCGACACAGGACACCACCCAAAGGCGGTTGGCGTTGTCCCGGCTGACCAGCTCAAAGTCGCCGGGCAAAAGGCGCTTCAGGTTTTCATAATCCGGCGCGGCGGCCGGGTCCAAAATTTTCCATTCCCGTCTCGCCCGGTTCAATTCCACGGCTTCCGGTTCCCAGCTGTCCGGGTGATAGACCACGGACCCTAAAGGCACCTCCGCGTCCTCGGCCAGCACTTGGCTTTCCCCCGTTTCCAGGTCATAGCGCACCAGCCGGTTGGTAGGGCATTGGCGGGCGTCATATAAAAACAGGGCCCGGCCGTCCAGACTGAAGCGGGAAAAATCGCTGAGTTCGCCGTCCTCGGGATTCCATTGAAGACGGTCGACCCAGGGATCTTTTTCCGCCGCGCGGGTGCGCAGCGTGATTCCACCGTCCTCGCGGGTGGCCAGGCAGGCGCGCACGCGCAAATCCGCGTCCTCCGACCATTCGCGCACATCGCCGGGGTTTTGGGCGGCTAACTCCAAGGCGCCGGTTTCCAGGTTCAGGCGGTAGGCGTCGTGCAGGGCGGGGTTTTCCTTATTCATGCGGATGACGATGGACCCGGGCACGCGCCGGTTGAAGATTCGCGGATAAACGGCCACCCCGTCATAAGGAGTGTAGTCCCTTTCTTCCCCCGTGTCGGGGTTTACGCCATAAAGGCGCCAGTTTTCATCCCCGCCTTTGTCGCGCACGTAGAGAATTTTTTTTCCATCCAAAGACCAATAGGCGGACCGGATGCCCCGGTCCCGGTCTTTCGTCAGGCACTGGTCGTCCTTTTGTCCCAGGGTCCGGATCCAGATGTTCAAAACTCCCTCGTCGGGGGCCAGGTAAGCCAGGCGGGTGCCGTCGGGCGACAGGGCCGGGGAAGCGATCACCGGATTTCCAAAGAGGGTGGTTAAAGGAATGGGCTTCGGTAAAGGAGACATGGGGGCCTTTTTGAGGATGAAATAAGAAACTGATAAAATTTTAGGTTACGGAGTCGTTGTCGGGGTAGCGGCTTTAAAAGGCTCCGCCGATTCCAACAGGTCCGCCGGGCCCGGCGTGGGTGTGGCGGAGGCCTCTTGTTTTGAAATGGGCGTCGTTAAAACTTTTTCAGGGACAGCCGTCGTCTCAGGAACCGGGGTTGGAACCGCTGTGATGGGCAGGGTTGTGGGGGTGGAAGTGGGTTTCGGAACCGTCGGGATGATTTTCACATGGGGCGTCGGTGTCGCCGTATTGACCGGGGTTGGGGTTGTGGAGGGCGTGGGCGTCAGGGAAGCGGGAACCAGGGCGGCGCCCAGCGTGGGCGTGGAGAGGACCGGCTGGTTCCGCTGGCTCAAAAGCGAGAGCACCGAGTGATGGGTCTTATAGACCCAATAAAAGGCCGCCAGGACGAAGGCGGCTAAGAGCAGCAGAAGAATCCAGGTAGTTCCATTAAAAGAGCCCGTTTTGAGGGGAGGGTCGTCGGAAGGTTCGGGCGCCGCTTGAGCTTGGGGGGCTTCCACTTCCGGGGAAGGCTCGGGTTCGGCTGAAGAGCTGGAATCGGAAACAGGGGAAGGCTCCGGGTCTGGTTCGGAAGCGGCCGCGGTTTTTTCCGGGGACATATCGATCCACATTTTGAAGTCCAAACCGCATCCCTGGCAAATAGGCGTGTCGTCCGGTTGTACCGTATCGCATTCAGGGCATTTCATGCCCACGATTATAAGGTGAAAAACTTTTTTGAGCGGATTTTCTCATTTCCCCCCGGGAGGAAAGGGATAGAATCCTTTCCAGAAAGCGGGAACCCCGCCTGATTTTTCAAAAAAACACGGGGATTTTAATTTTGGACCAGGAGTCATCCCGATGCAAAAACAGATTCAACAATTAGAGGAATTCCACAAAGCCTACGGCCTGGCTCCCCAGCCTATCGGCCCCGCCGCCACTCCCGGACAGATCGTGCGGGGGAAATTGCAGGTGGAGGAAGCCCAGGAAATTCAGACGGCCATTGAGAAGTGCGACTTGGTGGAGATCGCCGACGGGGTGATTGATTCCCTCTATATCGCCATCGGCACCGCGGTCACCTACGGCTTTCAGGACAAACTGCCCGCGCTATTTGACGCGGTGCACAAATCCAACATGAGCAAACTGGGGCCCGGCGGCAAACCCATTTACCGGGAAGACGGCAAAGTGATGAAGGGCCCGAACTTTAAACCGCCGACGGAAGAGATCAAGGCCATTTTGGGGATGTAAGGGGGAAGCCCGCTTTATTCGTAATGCGTCCACATTCGATCAACGAATATCCGATGATTTTTCTTGTCAATCCGGTATACCAACCGATGCTGAATCGTAATTCTTCGTGAATAAAAACCCTCCAATTCGCCGATGAGCTTTTCATAAGGGGGGTAGGTTGTAAAAGGATCTTTTTCAAGAATATCCAGAAGCAGGTCGGTTTTTTTTTGCAAACCCGCCCGTTTCAGTTTTACGGCGTCCTTCCGGGAGTCTTTACTGAAGAAAAGCTCCCAGCTCACCAGGGCCGCTTTTTCGAGTAGGATTTCAGGGGAGCCTTTTTAGCTTTTAAAAGGGATTCTTTCAGACCGGGGATACTGACGATGTGAAGGGTTTCCTGCATGGCCCGAAAATCATCCTCGGAGATTAAGACGCCGTTCTGGCGGCGGCCCGTGATTTGAATTGGTTCATGGGATAGAGCGGCTTGTTCCAAAAGCTTGAATAAATTGGCGCGGGCCTGGGTTACGGTTAAAGTGGTCATAATCGCCTCCACTGAAAGTGTACGTAATAACGTACATGTTGTCAATTCCCCAGTCTTGTTGAACCGGCGGGGGTTGATTCAATGGCCATCACGGATCGGGGTTCTCTCATCGAATCAAAAACCTTTATCGAAAAATACCGCTCCCTCCAAATATTGAAACACGGGCAAATACTGGGATCGCGGAAAGGGGATCCTTCCAGTCTGGGCCACCGCTTAAGTCCCCAAGACGCGGAGAAGGGTTTAAATTTCATTTCTCCCGAGGCGCATCTCTATGCCGTGAAGCGGTCCAAAAGCTGGCGGGTGTTTGTGAACCGGGAGAGGGTGCTGGGCAATCTCATTTCCAGCCAAGCGCTTTGCTTTAATCTTTTTACGGACCTCAAAATGGGCCTGCTGAAAAAAGACCCGGAGGCGGGCCAGGCGGTGAAAAATATGTTTCCCACTCTGCCGATCGAAAAAGTCATCAGCCTCGATCTCGAAAAGCTCCCCCGAATTGAGGGGTTCAAAAAAGTCGCGACCTGCTTTGACGCGGTCCTTGTTTTTAAAGACGTCCAAGGCGGCGAGTCTCTTCTCGGCCTCGAGGTGAAATATCTGGAAGGGCTGGATGAAAAGCGGGTGGGCGGGGGCGCGAAATGGCAGGCTCTGGCGAAACGATTTGGAATTTTTAACGCCGCGGGCCTGAAAGCCTATCCCCCGAAGCTGGGGTTCAACCAAATCGCCCGGAATTTTTTGCTCACCCTGGCCTACGCGCGGTATCCGCAGAAGAAGGCTTATAGTTTTACGCTGGGCTTGACGGAAGATGAGGAAACCCGGAAAAAAGTGAGACAGTTTCAGAAACTGCTCCAGAAACCTTTTCGGGAGCTGGTTCAGTTCATCGCGCTGGAGGATTTGATTCAAGGAGGACTCTCCGAAAAATCCGGAAGTTACGGGGATCTGTTTGAAAAATGGAAGACCCGCTATTTAGGCTAGGCCTGGGGGCTTCCTCAGGCTTGCCTCAGGCGGATGGCCATCTCCAGGCCCCGGGGTTTTCGATTTTGAGCCCGCACCGTCCCCTGGCAGGCGGTCACGCAGGTTCTTACAATGGACAGGCCCAGCCCCACGCCTCCGGTTTCCCGGCTCCTGGAGTTCTCCAGGCGGAAAAAAGGATCGAAGATTTTCTCCAGATTTTCCTCCGGAACGCCGGGACCGCTGTCGGCCAAAGTGATTTCCACCTCCCCGCCGCCGCTCAACACCGCGCTGAGGACGATGGGTTCCTCGGTTCCGGCGTAGCGCAGGGCGTTGCGCAGAAGATTGGAAAGAGCCCGGGCCAAAAGATCGGGGTCGGCCATCACTTTTAAACTCTCCGGGATGCGCGCCTCCACAATACTTCCCGTGCCGGCTTCCCGGTGAATCACCCGCTGGGCCAGGTCGGACAACGAGACGGGGATGAGGCGGGCTTCTTTTCCGCTCAGACCCGCTTTGGAGAAGGACAGCAGTTCATTGACCAATTCGGAAATGTGGTCGACCTCCTCGCGCAAGTCCCGATAGACCGCCGTCTGTTTTTTATCCGGCTTCTGTTCCAAAATTCCAAGAATCAATTGAAGACGGGCCAGGGGCGCGCAAAGCTCATGGGCCACGTCGCCCAAAAAACGTTTTTGCCCCGTGACAAATCCCGAGATGCGCTCGTTCATTTGATTGATGGTTTCCCCCAACCGCCCCAGCTCATCCGAGCGGGCGGCGTCGACCCGGGCCTCAAATTTTCCATGGGCCATTTCCTGGGCCGCCGCGGTCATCTGGGAAATGGTCCGGGTCATGCTCCGCACAAAGGGAAACCAAAAAAGAAGGGTTACCAGAAAGGTCCCGGCCCCCACCAGGAACCAGGGTGTTAAGTCCAAAAACAAACCATGGCCGGTCAGGGAATCGGATTGGATCAATAAAACATAAGGCGGATGTCCCGGCAGCCTCAGCCGCAGGGGGGGCAGGGGCAGGCCCACCCAATAGGCCGCCGGGTGATCGGTGCGGATCAAAAATTTAGGCCGGGGGACATTCGCGCCCGGGCCCAGCACGGTCACCTCCGGCCGGCCGGGAGGCGCGAAAGGTTCTAAACCGGGTCCGGGATCTTCCCCCTCCGGCCGGCCCGCGGGATGGGCAAAAAGCTGAAACTTTCCCAATTTTTCCTGGACCTCCGCTGGAAGCGCGAGCGGGTCGCCTAACCGCTCGGTGCCATCGGCCTCAAAAATAAAAAAGCGGTCTCCGTATTTCTCATCGAATTGCCGCAAAATGTCCCGCTCCCGCCCCTCGGGGGCCCCGCCTAATTGGGAGACGACCGCCCGGCTGAGCCGCTCAATGCGGTCGCCGGTTTCCCCCGACAAAAGGGAGTCCATGCTGAGGTTGTATTGGACCCGGAAGAATAAATAAAAGAACAGGGCCAGCACCATGAAGTTCAGCAAAAACCAAAGCAGTATTTTATAGAAGAGCGGAAAGGGGACTTTCACGGCCGGGTCCTCCCGGGGTTCATTAAAATATAGCCGGCGGAGCGCACGGTTTTAATGAAGCGGGGATTCGCCGGACTGTCGCCGAGTTTTTTACGCAGGCTGGAAATGTGCATGTCGATCGACCGGTCAAATACCTCGTACCGGCGCTCCCGGCATTCCTCTAAAAGCGATTCCCGGGTTTTTATTTTTCCGTGGCAGAGGGCCAGTCCCCATAAAAGATCAAATTCCACCGAGGTTAAGACCAGCTCTTTTTGGTTTAAAAAAACAGCCCGGATGCTCGGGTCAATGACCAGAGGGCCCACGGTTATTTTTTTGGTTTTTTTACCGCTGGGCGCCGCGGCGGCCTCAGCGCGGCGGATGACCGCGTTTAAACGCGCTAAGAGCTCGCGGGTGGAAAAGGTTTTGGGAAGATAGTCATCCGCCCCCCCGTCCAGCCCCGCGATCCGGTCGTCCTCGCCGCCCCGGGCGGTCAGCATCAAAACGGGCACGCTGGAACTTTGACGGATTTTTTTCAGCACCTCAAAACCGTCCATGCCGGGCAGCATCACATCCAGAATCACCGCGCTCCATTTTTCCCTCACGGCTTTGACCGCGCCCGCGGGTCCGGAATGGACAAATTCCACGGTGTAATCCAGGGACTCCAAATATTCCTGAATCAACCGGCAGAGTTTCTGGTCGTCATCGATCACCAGGACGCGGTTGGTTTTGGGTTGAGGGCTCATGTTTTTTTCTCCCCGATCAGTTTATCCGCCGTTCCCGGGTTCCCGCCAGACTTTTACCGTTCCTTTACAAAACTTCAGGCGGGTTTAAAACAAACAGCGGTATAGTTACTCATGGGTGAGGTTTTAGAAAAGATTCTCGAGGAGGCGGCCCATGTGGACTCAAAAAGGTTTTCCGGCCAAACGATTCGGCTTTGGCCTGATTTTGGGTTTAGGCGTCCTGTGTTTTTTATGGATCAGCAACGGCTGTAGTCAAAACAGCCCCGCCGCGCCGTCCCATGGGTTTAACAGTATCAACGGGGGATCGGGGTCCAGCGCGACCTGTACCTTAACCGAAAATACGACAGCCACCGGCGCGGTGAACGGCGGCTGCACCATGATCAGCCTGAATGCCACCGGCTGCCAATCCACCCGCCAGGCTCTGGGGTTGTCCGGGGCCTGGCTCCAATTCGCCTGCACGGTGGGCATGTCGGTCACCACGATCGGCGGGGCGCAGTTTGTCCAGCTGACGACCAGCGACCAGCCGGACTATGAAAGTAATTACTTCTCCTCGACCAGCGCTTGTTATCTCGCCTATTCGCCCACCTTTCCTGATCCCAACAGCATTGAAACCCAAAGCGTGACCATGTTTATTCCCTTAAATCCCAACACCGCCAGTCAAAGCATGAACCTGGGCGCGGTGGGCATGGCGCTGAACGGGGTTTTGATTTATGACAACCAGGCGGCGCCGGGCGACGACATTTACAGCGAGGCGGGCTCTTTCGATCCCTGTCAGGGCCATCCGGATCCCGCGGGCAAGTACCACTATCACGCCGAGCCTTACGCCTTGTCTTATGACGACAACCATCTCATCGGAGTGATGCGGGACGGCTACTTTGTGTACGGCCGGCTGGACATGAACGGCAATGTCCCCACGCTGGATTCCAACGGCGGGGTCAGCAGTCCCACCGCGTATAGCAACGGCGTCCCGGTTTATCACTACAACACCAATAAGCAAACCAGCACCAACTCGGGCACGGCGGGGCAGAGTATCTGGTTCCTCACCACGGGAAGCTACAAGGGAACGCCGGGAAGCTGTTCGGGCTGTTAGGCATTTGGGTTGATTCGCGTTTTTAAATTATCTTTCTCTTTGTGCTTAAAGCACAATGCAGTTTTCAATTTAAGCTTAATGGAGAAACAGCATGGAAAAGGGGGATTAAGGGGGATTTGCTGTCAGGTGCCACCCTAAATCCCCCCCGGCCCCCCTTTTTCAAAGTGGGGAGACTATTAAAATCTGCTTTAAAAAGTATTCTTTTATTTAGTCAGGACTTAACTATATAAGTCTCTTTTAAAAGGGGAAGAAAACAGTAAGTCATCTCAGTTGTTACGCCTATCAGTTCCTGTTTTTGGATGACCGCTTTTATTGAAAGATAAGGAGTTCCCTATGACGACCCGATCCGGCTCCCCAGTGGTTTTCGTTTTTCTTCTCGTATTGGGCACTCTCGGGTTAGGCGGGCTGATCCAAAGCTGTACCAGGCCCTTCGGCAGCTCCCCCGCGGCGCCGCAATCCGCGCCGACGCTTACCTTTACCGTCAGTGCCAGTCCGGTATTCACGCCGACCCCTAATAGCACGTTCACCCTTACACCCGCATTCTCCAGCACGGCGACTCTCACGATTACCAGCACGCTGGTTCCCACCGCTTCCGCGGTTTTCACTTCCACAGCCACACCGACATTTACTTCCAGCCCCTCGCCCGCGCTTTCCTTCACTCCCACCCTTTCGCCCACGAGCACGGCCACGGGCAACCCGACCTCGACCTCCCTGCCTACGGGGACCAATACATCGTCGTTCACCCCGACTTCGACCTTTACCCTGACCTCCACGAATACCGCCGCCCCGACTTCCACTTTCACCCCCACGGCCTCATCGACTTCCACGAATACTCAAACCAACACCAGCACCCCCACGGCGACGTTCACCCCCACGCCCAACTGTACGCCTTTAAGCTCGGGCTGTACGGTAACCAGCTTTACCACCAAGACCACCACGGTCAACGCGGGCTGTACGATGGTTTCGCTCAACACCAGCTGCTGCGAGGCGGCCCGCGCGGCGCTGGGGCTGTCGGGCGCCTGGCTTCAGTTTTCCTGCCGCGTCGGTATGGCGGTGACCACTATCGGCGGCGTCCAATATGTCCAATTGACCTCGGACTCCCAGCCCGACTATGAGAGCAATTATTTCGCCACGACCAGCGCCTGCTACATCGCCTACTCGCCCACTTTCCCCGATCCCAACACCCTTTCGGCCCAAAGCGTGACGATGGATATCCCGATGAATCCCACCACCACCAACGCCGCCATGGCTTTAGGGGCGGTGGGCATGGCCCTTAACGGCGTCATGATTTTCGACAACCAGGCCGCGCCGGGTGACGATATTTACAACGAGCTGGGTTCCTTCGATCCCTGCATGGGCCATCCGGACCCCAATGGGGTCTACCACTACCACTGCGAGCCTTACGCCATTTCCTACGACGATGACCATCTCATCGGGGTCCTGCGGGACGGCTATTTCGTGTACGGCCGCCTGGAAATGGACGGCAGCACTCCCACGCTGGATTCCCGGGGCGGCATCACCAGCCCCACCCAATACAGCGGCGGGGCTTCGGTGTATCATTATCACTGTAATTTGCAGACCAGCACCAACTCAGGCACCGCGGGCGAGACCGCCTGGTTCCTGACCACCGGCACCTACGAGGGTACCGCCGGTCCCTGCTCGGGCTGCACTAATTAAGCGCCGCCCGTTTTTCATTCCCTGGAAAGACCCGAATGAAAAAAAATCCCCGAAGCATTTTATTTCTCGGCCTCCTCGCTTTTCTGGCGCTGGGTTTGGCGTCGTCGATCCGTCATTTCCATCCTTTCGCCCGGGCGAGCGCGGCGCGAACCCTCCTCTATCACTGCCCCATGGAATGCTTAAACGATAAGACCTATGAATTGCCGGGCGCCTGTCCCGTCTGTCATATGGAGCTGGTTCTTTTCCAACCCAAGCCGCCGGTTCACCGGGTGGGGGGCTTCGCCCGCTTCGCCGCCCAAAAGCAAACGGTGGACCGGATCGTTTGGATTTCGGGCGCCCTTTCGGCCGGTTCCCGGCTCAACGCCCGCCTCAATCCGGCGGACGCGCCGCTCGTGAAGGCGGGGCAAACCTGCGTGGTCTATCCGCGGTTCATCACCGCCCCGCCGGTTTGGGGCAAGGCGGCCTCCTTCTCCGGAACCGCGGCGGTTATTCAGCTTCAGGGAACTTTTAAGCCCGGCACTTTTGTCCTGGTGGAAATTCACGCCGCCTGGCCCGCGGATTTGGCGGTGCCGGTGGAAGCGGTGTGGCAAAGCGGCGGGGACGATTTTGTGTTTCGGCAGGACGGCGACGCTTTCACGCCCCAAAAGGTAAAAGTAAAAGTGTGGGGCGACCGGTTTGTCCAGATCGCCGAGGGGCTTCAGGCGGGGGATGTGGTGGCCACCGGCGCGCTTTTTTGGCTGGCGGCGGAAGCGAAGCTGGACCCGGCGGCTCCGCCGGCGGAAGGGAGCGACCCTTGAAAAAACTCCCCTCTTTTTTTGACCTTCCTTTTCAATGGGCTCTGGCCCATCCCAAGAAAGTGTTTTGGCTTTTCGCGCTGGGGTCCCTGGCGGGATTGCTTTGTTTGAGGGGAATTCCCTTGGACGCGATTCCGGACCTGTCGGATTCGCAAATTCTTTTTTCCGCGCGGGTGCCGGGCTCTCCGGATCAAGTCTCGGTGAAAGCCACGGCCCCCTTCATGGAAAAACTTCAAACCTTACCCGGGGTGGAAGCGGTGCGGGGGTTTTCCGATATCGGCTACGGCTATGTCACGGTGGTGCTGAAAGAAGGGGCGCCGCCGGCCCCAGTCCGCGAAGCCGCCTCGGCGATCGCGGGGGATCTTTTTAAAAGCACCGGCATTCAATGGAAAAGCTCCGGGGACGCCTCCGGCGTGGGCTGGGTTTATGAGTACGCCCTGGGCACGGGCACCAGCGGGCTGGACCTGTACCAATTACGGCGTCTGCAGGAGGAGGTTTTACAGCCGGCCTTGTCCGGTTTGGCGGGAGTGGCGGAGGCGGCGCCCATCGGGGGCAAGACCGAACGGTACGAGATTATCGTGAATCCCTACTTACTGCAGGGACTGGGCCTGACGGCGGCGGATTTGATTTCGGTTTTATCCGATCCCGTCACGGCGCTCAGCGGGCGCATGGCCTGCTCGGGCCAAAGGGATATTCAACTGGCTTTCGCGGGGGAAGCGCCGCGGGGGGACGGGGGGGCGAAACTTTTTCTTCCCCATGGGCCCCTGGAGACTCCCCGAGACCTGTTGGCCCTTCCCTTACGGGTAAAAGGCCGCACCCTGCGGTTGGAACAAGTGGCCACCGTGTCGCGGCAAACCGATATCCGCCGGGGCCTGGCCGACCTGGACGGCCGGCAGGAAGTGGTGGGCGGGGTGGTGGTGGCGCGAAGGGGCGTGAACGCGCTGGAGCTGATCCGCCGGATCAAGGCCGAACTGGAGGCTCAAAAGGCGTTTTTGCCCGCGGGGGTGGAAGTGACCACCGTGTATGACCGGGGCGATTTGATCCGGGAAAGTCTGGGCACGATCAGCCGGGAAATGATTCAGGAACTTTTATTGCTGGCCCTGATCGTCTTTATTTTTTTACGGCACGGCCCCTCGGCGCTGGTGCTGGGTCTGGCTTTTCCCGCGGCCCTTTTGATTTATTTTATTCCCCTGCGGCTCTCGGGATTGTCCCTGAATCTCATGACCTTGGGCGGGCTGGCCATCGCCCTGGGCGACCTGCTGGACGCGGGCATTGTGCTGGTGGAAAACGCCCACCGCCGTTTGGCGCAGTTGGGGCCGGGGGCGGGGGAAAAAGCCCGGCAGGCCCAGCTGAAAAAATCCTTTGGGCCGCTGGTGAGGCCCTTATTTTTTACCCTGCTCATCGTGGTGGTTTCCTTTCTTCCGGTGCTGGCGCTGAACGGGCAGGCGGGGCGGTTGTTCGGGCCTTTGGCGGTCTCTAAAACCCTCAGCATGCTGGCGGCGCTGGGGGTGACCCTGCTTTTGATTCCGGCGCTGTGCGTAAGATTTTTAAAAGGGAAGTTTCAAAAGGAATCCCAAAATCCCCTTTCGAAAAAACTACAGGCGCTTTACCGGCCCAGCCTGGCCTGGGTGCTGGAGCGGCCCCGGACGGCTTTAGCGGTGAACGCGGCGCTGTTGGTGCTGACGATTCCGCTTTTCCTCGGACTGCCCCGGACTTTTCTGCCGCCGCTGAATGAGGGGGATCTTCTTTTTATGCCGATCACTTCCGGCGGCATCGCGCAGGAGGAGGCTTATCACTGGCTGAGGGAAACGGATGAAAAAATAAAACAATTCCCCGAAGTGGAGCGGGTTTTCGGCAAGGCCGGGCGGGCGGAAAGCCCGACAGACCCGGCGCCTTTGTCCATGATTGAGAGCACGATTCATTTGAAACCGGCCCGCCAATGGCGCGGGGGAATGACCCGGGACAAGATCGTTTCCGAATTGGACGAGACCCTGCGGTTTCCCGGCGTCTCCAACAGCTGGACCCAGCCGATCCGGGGGCGCATTGACATGCAGGCCACGGGCATCCGCACGCCTTACGGGATGAAGGTTTCCGCCCCGACTTTGCGGAGGGCGCAGAGCGCGGTTTTGATTTTGGAAAAAGTTTTAACGGGGTTGCCGGGAGTGAAGTCCGCGGCGGCGGACCAGATGGCCCAGGCCCCGGCTTTCGACGTGAAGGTTGACCCCGCGGCGGCGAAGAAGGCGGGCCTGACCGAGGCCCAAATTTTAGGACAGCTTTTGGCTTATGAGGGGGAATCCGCTTTGGGCAGCACTCATGCGGGCAAGGGCGGGGTGCCGGTGGTGATCCGCTATCCCGAGGAATTTTACGATACGGTGGAAAAGATGCGGCGGTTTCCCATCTGCCTGCCGGACCATCAATTGATCCCGCTGTGGAAATTAGCGCGGGTGCAGTTGGGACTGGCCCCGGATATGGTGCCGCTGGAAGGGGGACAGCCCACCCTTTATGTTTATTTGGACTTGGACGTGAAGGACCCGGCGGGCTGGATGGAAACCCAGGGCCCGGCGCTGCGTCAGGCGATCGCGGCGGACCCCGGGGCGCGGCTGGAACTTTCGGGGCAATATCCGGCCCAGCGCCAGGCCCGCCGGCGGCTATGGTTTTTGGTGCCCCTGTGCGGGCTGTTGATCGCGGGTCTTTTGGGGCTGGCCTTGCGGTCCTGGAAAGAAGCGGGGCTGGTGATGTTATCGGTGCCTTACGCGCTGGTGGGCGGGGTGTGGATTCAAACCTTGCTCGGTATTCCCCTGTCGGTGTCGGCCTGGGTGGGCTATATCGCGCTCTTCGCGGTGGCGGTGCAGACCGGGGTGGTGATGGTGGTTTATTTGCAGGAGGCCGTGAAAGCCCGCGGCCCGCGGGGCCCCCGCACGGAGGCCGCCCTCCGGTCGGCGGTGATGGAAGGGTCCGTTCTGCGTCTGCGGCCCAAGTTAATGACGGCGGCCACCAACGTGATCGCCTTCCTTCCGCTCCTCTGGACCCGGGGCCCCGGGGACGACCTTTTGGCCTCCATCGCGGCGCCCCTGGTGGGCGGCATGATCACCTCAGCCATTCATGTTTTGTATATCACGCCGGTCTTGTTTTATTTGATGGGGCGAAAAAACCTCCCGCGTCCTTAAACGGTCAAAAGGGCCTCGAAAGCTTCTCGACAAACGGTTCAACTTTGATTTTCATTCTAAAGGTTTAAGTGGATCGAACGAGGAATTCAAAACATCGAAGATATTTGCTTTTAGCTACCATAATGCTACCATAATGCTACCATTATGGTATTCCTTCAGGAGGATCCTTATGCCGACGCTCGTTATTAAAGATGTTCCGGTGGAACTTCACCGCCGTTTAAAAGAAGAAGCCCAAAAGGCCCACCGGTCCATGAATGGGGAAGCCATTTACCTTTTGGAATCGGGTTTAAATAACACCCAAAGTATTTCGGCGGTCCATGAACTACCCGCCCCCTACCAGGGCAAAAAACCGCTGACGGATAAGCTGATCCAACAATGGAAACGCCAAGGCCTGGCATGATTGTCGTCGACACCAACATTCTCGCTTACCTGCTGATTGAAGGGGATCAAACCGAGAAGGTTCAACGCCTGCTAGCCCGGGACCCTCATTGGACCGCGCCTTCTTTTTGGCGGATTGAGTTTTTGAATGTTCTGCTCAATTACGCGAGATATCAAAAGGTTTCCCCCAAGGCGGTTAAAAGTATTTGGGAATCCTCTTTTCACCTGTCTCATTTAAGAGAAGAAGCGGTGGAGGCGGGCCAGGCTTTGGATTTAGCGCTCAAACACAAAATTACCGGTTATGACGCACTGTTCGCGGCCCTAGCCCAAAATCTAAAAACCGTCTGTGTCACCCAGGATAAAGCCCTCCGAAAAGCGGTGCCGCATTTAACGGTTTCGCTGGATGAGTTTTTAAAAGGGTCTTAAGTCTTTCAATCAAATATTAAGGTCGCAAATTGCGACCTTAAAGACTTGAGGTTCCAATTTGGAACTTCAAATGAGTTAGTCTTTTATGCCCCACAAAAAAATCTCGGACCTTCCTGGAAAGAGATAAAATCCTAGGGAGGTATCTCTTGCGGAAATTCCTAATCTTAACCGTCGTAGTTCTTTGGACCTCGGGGTGCGGGCAAACTGATCCCGCGCCCGCGAAACAGCCGACACTTACGGGACCCATCCTTCATCTGCTCTTCATCGGCAACAGCTACACCGGCGTCAATGACCTGCCCCACATGCTCGCCCAATTGGCGGCCTCGGGGCACCATGGGGTGGCGGTGGATAGTTCCACCCCCGGCGGATGGACTTTGCTTCAGCATTCCACTTACCAGCCCACCCTGGACAAAATCAAAGCCGGCCCTTGGGACGATATCGTTCTGCAGGACCAAAGCTATCTGCCCGCCCTTCCCGATGGCCGCGACCGGGAGATGGACCCGGGGGCCCGGGTTCTGGACGGCCTCATCCGCCAAGCCGGGGCGAAGCCCCTGCTCTATATGACCTGGGGCCGCCAAAAGGGATTGCCCGAACAAGGCTTCGCGGATTTTGATTCCATGCAGACCCAGTTGACGAAGGCTTATACGGAGATCGGCCAAGAGCTGAACATCCCGGTGGTCCCGGCGGGCCTGGCCTGGAAAGCCGCCTTGGGGCATGACCCCGCCTTGCCCCTTTGGGGGCCGGATGGAAGCCACCCCAGCGTCGAAGGCACCTACCTGACCGCCTGCGTCTTCTACGCGGTCCTCTACCAGCAAAGCCCCCTCGGCCTGACCTTCACCGCCGGCCTCCCCCCCGACCAGGCTAAAGCTATGCAAGCGGTGGCGGCGCAAACGGTTCTAATTAATTCCCGTCAGTGGAATATTCGTTAATTGAGGACCCTCCACTCTGAAGGTTTTTATAAAAGCTGAGAAAGAAAGGTACGGGCTGGCACGACCGTGGGGTCATTTTGGCTGAAGCAATCAGCCTGAATGTAATCCATTTCTAAAACCACTTGAAAGGCGTGAAGCGCCTTTAGTTGCCGTTGATGGTGGCCTAGGTTCGCGTCCAGTCGGGTGTCTGATTTTTTGACTTCCACTAAGAACCAAGGCTTTTTGTCTTTCACCACCAAAAAATCCACTTCCCTTTTTTCCTTATCCCGCAAATAACGCAATTCAAAATTTCCAAATCCCAAATCGGTCCACCCTTCCACCGACTTTAACAGGTGACAGGCCACAAAAGTTTCAGCCTTTGCTCCCTCATCGGCTATTTCGGCCCAATCCCTCAAATACCATTTGGGTTCTTTTCGAAGGGATCGGGCGACGCCGGTGGTCCATGGCCTTATTCGAAAACCATGATGAAGTGATTCTAAAGTGTCCATCCAGCGCCGGATAGTATCCACCGAAGTGCTGACCGATTGGGCGATGTTGGAATAGGAAAGCTGCTGTCCGGATCTCTCCTCCAAAAGACCCGCCAATATTTCAATATGGGACAACTCTTGGATACGGGTTAAGTCGCGCAGATCTTCTTTTAACAGTTGTTGGCGTCTTAGCCTCTGCCACCTGCGGCTAAAGGATTTTTCCCGCTTCAAGAAAGGTTCCGGAAAACCACCGTGTTCCCAAAGGGCCATAAATTCTTTTTCAGACGGGCGGGACGGGGCCTGGATCGGTTTGTCTGAAGGGGTCGTCCTTAAAGTTTCACCCACGCTGAAGGGGTGCATGCGATAAAGAAAGTACCGTCCCATCAGGCTGTCGCCGCCCCGTCTAAAGGTTTCCAACCGGGAACTGCCGGTGACGAGGATGCGGGTCTTTTCGGCGTAAGTATCAAAAAAGCCTTTTAAAAAACCTTTCCACTGACGGTATTTATGAAGTTCATCAAAAACCAAAACAGGCGGTTTGGAGGTTAATTGATTTAATCCGTCTTTTTCCGCGATCGCCGCTGGCCCCGCCAAGAAAAGTTTACGGTCATCTAAATTATCCCAATTATGGTAGGTGTCGGCTAGCGCGCGGCAAGTGGTGGTTTTGCCGACCTGGCGCGGGCCCGAGACCCAAACCATTTGGCGGTGTTGAGTTAATTGATCTGAGAAAATAGTGTCGTAAAGCCTGTGTCTCATGAGAATCCCATTTTATGGAACATCGTAAAATGGTCAAGACCATTTTACGATTGATGCGTAAATGGTCGGCGGAAAGTTTGAGATTAAAAGAGATAAAGGGCCCTTGGGTTGAATACCTTTACCAGGCACGGATGAGGGCGGTTTACACGGATGGAAGCTCCGCGGATAAGGTTTTTAAGGCGGTGACTTTGATTTGACGAAGGTGAATCGAGGATCATTTCGTTGATATCACCAATATGATCCCTCTCAGGAAAAGCCTCCAAAGACCTATCAAAACCCTACTATTGTCCAGATTGTCCCTAAGGCATTGGAATATTCGTTAAAGTTCCATGAACTGGCTTCTAAGCCACCCATTACTTACCGGCGGTAAGAAAATGGGAGGTATTTCGGTTTGAAAAGCCGTGAGGTGAATACCGGGTATTCACCTCATCCCTAAAAGTGAGTCCCCGGGACTCACCCCAGCCCCAAAACAGTCGAACTTCGACTGATTTGGGGGGGTAGTCATCCTTCAAGTGAGTCTATTAGACTCAGTCCTTAGGTTGGTGGCCGGGCGAGAAGGGGCCCCGGAGGTAAACTGGTCCCTTTCCCTGGTCGCACGGACCCGCTCTGGGGAGGTGCCCCTCGGTTTTATTACCGGCGGTAACAAAACCCGGGCGGGGGCCATCCCCTCAACCCAGTCCAGGCTCCCAGTTTTCTCCCCCCTTTGTAAGAATCTTACAAAGTTGGGTCTTCCCTGGCCCCCCTGGGCAACCCGAATCTTGCAAATTGCAAGATTGACCCGCTCCTCGCGCCAACTGTTGTCGCCGATGCGGGACAATTTCTTCAAGCCTTGAAGAAATCGGAGACCTTGTTACAAACTGCAACGGGCTGAGGGGTAGCCCCCTGGGTTAAGCCCGAAAGGCCATCCGAGCTAGGGGGATATTTATAACCGGGTTATAAAATTCCGCCCAAAAACAGACCTATTTTTCAGGGTTTTATTTAACACTTGGGTTTGCGGATTCCAAAAGGAATCGGCACACCTGAAATGAGGCTTCAAGCCGAATTTCAAGACTTGGTTGTGCCAATTCCATAGGAGAATTGGCACACCTGAACCGAGGCCCCAAGCCGACCTGTCCCCCGAAGCTTTAGCGTAGGGGGAGGTTCATGACTTGGTTGTGCCAATTCCATAGGAGAATTGGTGCACCTGAACCGAGGCCTCAAGCCGAGGCTCGCGACTTGGTTGCACCAATTCCATAGGGGAATTGGTGCGACTTGCCAAAGGCCCCAAGTTGTATTACATTGTAATACAACCCATCTGGATGGAGCGTTCGTATGAAAACCATGTTAAACGTCCGGTTAACCCCCGAATTAGGCCGGCAATTGGAAAGAATCTCAAAAGAAGAAAAAATACCCGTCAGTGATATCGTCCGTGAGTCTTTGACGCGTTATGTGTCGGTTCTGCGCTTTCGCGAACTTCAAAAAAGAGCGATTCAAAAAGCCCGTAAGAAAGGCGTCTTCACCGATGAGGATGTTTTCAAAACCCTCGCGTGAAGATCGTCCTCGATTCCAATGTTCTCATCGCGGCTTTTGTCAGCAAGGGCCTCTGCGCTGAAATTTTAGAAACCTGTCTTGAAAAGCATGAGTTGGTTCTTTCGGACTTCATTTTGAAAGAAACCGGGAAAAAGCTGGTTCAAAAATTCGGCCTCGCGCCGGATGAAGTTCAAGAGTATTTAGATATCCTTTTACTGCATGGGGAGGCCGTCAAGGCTCTGGTTCTACCCAAACCGGTTTGCCGGGATCCCGATGATGACATGATTCTCGCGACCGCTTTGGCGGGTGGCGCGGTTCACCTGGTGACCGGCGACAAGGATCTTTTGGTTTTGAAACGATATAAAAAGATAGCCATTCTCAATCCCCGCCAAGCCTGGGAGAGACTATTTACTTAAGCTGGTAAATTTGGAGGCCTTTGTCACGCCGATTCAACGAGGGAATCGGACCCCTGAACCGAGGTCTCAAGCCGAGGTTCGCGATTTGGTTGTGCCAATTCCATGAGGAAATGGGCACCCCTGAACCGAGGCCTCAAGCCGAGGTTCGCGACTTGGTTGTGCCAATTCCATGAGGAAATGGGCACCCCTGAATCGAGGCCTCAAGCCGAGGTTCGCGACTTGGTTGTGCCAATTCCATAAGGGAATTGGCATGGTGTAGTGGTAAATTATCCCTGTTTTTAACTTCGCACTACGCACTCCTAACTCCTAACTTCCTTCGGAGGGTTTTATGTTTTTGGTAGTTCTCGCCGCCGGTCTCCACTATCTCGCCTTAGCCCTCGGCCTCGGCGGCCTTTTCACCCGCGGGATCCAGTTCCGGGCCCTAAAGCAGAAGGCTTCGAATGAAGCCCAAACCCTCAAAACCCTTTTCCTGGCGGATAACTTCTGGGGCGTCGCGGCCCTGCTCTGGATCACCACCGGCCTCTGGCGCGCCTTCGGCCACCTCGAAAAAACCCCGGACTTCTATCTCCACAACATGTTCTTCTATATCAAAATGGCCCTGTTCGGATTGGTCTTCCTCTTGGAAATCCTACCCATGGTCACCCTGATTCAATGGCGCATTCAATTACGGAAGAAGAAAACCTTCAAGATTCCCCAAGCCCGGTTAGGGCTCTTTATTCTTTTGAATAACCTGGAGTTGCTGCTGGTGTTGATTATTCCCTTTGTCGCGGCAGCAATGGCAAGGGGAGTTTGGTTAACGCCATAAGAGCGAGACACCAATCTAATGTATAAGCCAAACTCCATTGTTTCTGGGTAAAATTAGGCAGAGCAAATATCGATTCGAATCAGGGGCCATGGACAACAAAACGACAGTCAATAAACTCAAAGATATAGTTCAAAAATTTTGCGAAGAACGTGATTGGGATCAATATCATGGTCCCAAAGATTTAAGCATTGGAATTGTTACTGAATCAGCTGAACTTCTCGATCATTTTCGATTCAAGACCGAAGACGAAGCCCGTAATTATTTAAAGAATCCCAAAAAACGTTCGGAAGTAGAACATGAGGTCGCTGACACTCTATTTATGCTTTTACGTTTTGCCCAAATGGCCAACATTGATTTAAGTAAAGCTTTGAACCGGAAGATGTCTATTAATAATAAAAAGTATCCGGTTCATAAATCACGAGGTAGTAATAAGAAGTACACAGACCTATGAGGCTTTACTCCGGCACTTCCAAGCAATTTATCCAGGACTCCACACGAAATCAAATCGCAGATAAGTTAAAAGACTCTTTTTTTGAATACTTTCGCTATAACCCTTCTCCAAATGAAATTAATTCTTGGCGGCATTCGCTATTGGCAATTTCTTCAGTTTTTAGTGAAGCAAAGCTTTTAGATCACGGCGTTCTTTTGGAATATCAACTTCCCTTAAGTTCCAAACGTTTAGACTGCATGATCACCGGTAAGGACAAGAACGGTTTGGACAACGCGGTGATTATTGAATTGAAACAATGGGATAAGTGCAAAGACTCAGATTGCGAAAATGAAGTCCTTACTTGGGTGGGTGGTGCCGAAAGAGAAATGCTTCACCCATCCGCTCAAGTTGGACAATACAAAATGTATTTGCAGGATTCACACACAGCTTTTTATGAAGGCAACCCACCTATTGATTTAAACGCTTGCGCCTATTTGCACAATTATCCCCGAGAAGAAAAAGACGTTATTTTCTTTAAAAAATTTGAAACTTTATTAAAAGAAAATCCTCTTTTTACTAAGGATGATGTTCCGATCTTAGAAGAATACCTGGTGACTAAGCTGGAAAAAGGCCAAGGCCTTGATGTTTTAGAAAAAGTCGAAAAAAGTAAATATCGGCCTAATAAGCAATTAATGAGCCACGTGGCAAATGTAATAAAAGGCAAATCCGAATATGTTTTGTTGGATGAACAGTTAATTGTTTTTGACCGGGTTTTAGCCACCGCCAAACAAGGTTTTGTGGATAAAAAACAGTCCATCGTCATTATTAAAGGTGGCCCTGGTACCGGAAAATCCGTTATTGCTATTAATTTAATGGCCGAGCTATTAGCAAAAGGCTACAACACTCACTATGTGACAGGTTCAAGAGCATTTACTGAAACTCTTCGCAAGATAATTGGTACAAGAGGGTCAACCCAATTTAAATACTTCAATAGTTTTGCTAAGGCTGAACGACATGAAGTTGACGTTATGATTTGTGATGAAGCTCATCGTATTCGAGAAACAAGCAACAGTCGATTTACCAAAAAAGAAAATAGATCCAATTTACCTCAGTTGGAAGAGCTTCTAAAAGCAGGAAAAGTTTGTGTATTTTTTCTTGACGATGATCAAGTAGTACGCCCTGGCGAAATTGGCTCGACTAAGTATTTAAAAGAAACCGCTCTGAAATTAGGTAGTCAAATTCATGAATACGAATTAGAAGCTCAGTTCAGGTGTAGCGGCTCTGATGGTTTCGTAAATTGGATTAACAATACATTGGGAATTAAAAGAACCGCCAATGTGATGTGGAACTCTAGTAAAGAAGAATTTGATTTTAGAGTTTTTAAAAGCCCTGAATCATTGGAAAAAGCCGTTAGAGATAAAGTCGGTCAAGGTTTTACGGGTCGGGTAACTGCAGGTTTTTGTTGGAAATGGTCACAACCTAATGCTAATGGCACTCTTCCTGATGATGTCATAATTGGGGATTACAAGCGCCCTTGGGATGCTCGGCCTGAAGCAAAAAAATTGGCTCCCGGAATACCAAAAGCTTCACTATGGGCCTATGACCCTAATGGCATTGATCAAATTGGTTGTGTTTACACCGCGCAAGGATTCGAATTTGACTATGTAGGTGTGATCTTTGGCAGGGATTTGATTTACAACTTCGACCAACAAGCTTGGGAAGGGAAAAAAGAAAATAATGCTGATAGTATTGTTAAAAGGTCCAAAGAACAATTTGTTGAATTGGTCAAAAATACCTATCGAGTTCTTTTGTCGAGAGGACTTAAGGGATGTTATGTTTATTTCATGGATAAAGATACGGAAAGATTTTTTAAGAGCCGCACGGAAGTTATTTTTAAAGATACGGAAAATTCATTTGCAGAAGCAGCAGAAAATTTCGAGAGAGAATAATTTTTTATGCAAAGTATAGACGATCAAAAAATTCGATTAATTGCCTTTGAGTTTTTAAAACATCTTAAAGGAATTTATGGTGAAAACATCCCTCGCCGGCTTTTGGAAAAAGGTTTTATCTATGAGAGTCGAAATGTTCCACTTATTGGTCCGCAAGGAATTTTCAAACCAGCTGTTTTATCCGAAATACCCCTAAGTATTACCACCGCACCCATCGTTGAGGGCCGGCCACGCCCTTACGACGATTCCACAGCCGATGGTTTTATCAGCTACAAATACCGAGGAACCAATCCAGATCACCATGAAAATATCGGGCTTCGAAAAGCCATGAAGGAAAAAACACCGTTAATTCATTTTCACGGGGTGGTGCCTGGGATATATGCAGCTGTATGGCCCGTTTATATTGTGGAGGATGATCCAAGTAACCTAACCTTCAGCAATACGTCGTGTTATGTAACCCTAACGGTTTAGACTACGTATTGCTTGGAGTTCTGGCCCAAGCAGTAGTTGCCATACCTCTCGTTCTGTTCGTAGCAGTATTTGGGTATACGCGGTTCGATCCGATCAATGAAATTTTCGCGATCCTGGGCTTCTTCAGTTTAGGTGTCGCCGTTTTCAACCTGCTTCCGTTCAAGCCGCTTGATGGTTCCGTTGCCTGGGGACTAATACCAGAATCTATCCGACGCGTAAGGGCAGGCCACAACAAGCACCCAAACACCTGGCGGCGGTGAGGGCTTATCGCCTCACCATGCTCGGCTAGGACAGCCGAGGCGGCTGTCCCTACGCGAGTTGTGATGGTTCCGGCTGTTAGGCGGCACCTTTGGCAGCTTCTTCAAAATAAGCCAACACTTCTTCGGCGTGGCCTTCGGGCTTTACTTTGAGGAAGATGTGCTTGATCTTGCCGTCGGGGCCGATGATGAACGTGGTGCGGGCCACGCCCATAACTTTTTTCCCGTACATGTTCTTTTCCTGCATCACACCATAGAGATTGCAGACTTTTTTGTCGGCGTCGGCGAGCAGGGTGAAGGGTAGGCTGAATCTTTCCTCGAACTTCTTTTGCGCCGCGGAAGTATCGGGCGAAATGCCGAGGACGACGGCGTTGACCTTTTTCAATTTTCTTGTGGGAATCGCGGAACTCGCAGGATTCGATGGTGCATCCGGGAGTGTCGGCGCGAGGATAAAAATAGAGCACAACGTACTGGCCGCGATGATCTTTTAATGCGATTTCTTTGCCATCCTGGTCGGGCAAAGTG
>CAWKIY010000075.1:0-5272 GCA_963849245.1 candidate division FCPU426 bacterium
CCGCAGCCTGTCGGCCGTGATCCCCAAGATCTACCAGGGAATCGGCTTTGATCGCTTCCCGGTGACCGAGATCGAGCCGCGCCCGACGGTCGACAAGACGCGCCGGTTCGCCGACCGGATCGACGCGATGCTCGACGCCGGCTACGGGCTCTGGTTCATCGGTCCCTACGGCAACGGCAAGACGACGCTGGCGATGCTCGTCACCCAGGCGGCGCTCGAAGCCGGCCGCACCGCGGCGCGCTACACCCTGCCCGACCTGTTGCGCCAGATCCGCCGGACGTTCGACACCGGTTCGCACGCCGACCTGTTCGAGCAACTCGTCTCGGTCGACCTGCTCCACATCGATGACATCGGCGCCGTTCCTTTTGAACCCATTCTTTTGATTTACCCACTCGGATTGCCCAAAGCAAATAATGAGGCGTCAGGGTTTTAAAGGGAAATTTGGTTTGCCATAGTTCTACAAGGGTTTTGTTTTCTTCGGGCGAAAATTTTGGTTTAAGAGCGAACTTTAAATAAAATTGATGAAACTTTTTTTCAAAAGAAACATTTTTGGATTTTTCGTTTAAAGCTTGCCAGGCATGCCGCAAACGGACGGATTTTTTAGAATAACCCAATTGAAGAAAATGACCTTGGATTGTGTTGCGGTGAATCTGAAGAGCTTTCGCAGTTTGAATAATATTGCCCTTATAAATGACGAACCAGTGTAAAAAATAATGACGTTCCAAATCTTCCGGAACTAATCCATGTTTCCACAAACGATTTAAGGCGGAGATGCCTTGGATCCATTTGGGTTTTGAAATAGTCACGGGTGGTTTAAAAGCCAAAGTTTCTCTCTTGCTTAAATAATTTAGGAACGTAGTTTGGCATGTTCAAAAATTATTTCAAGTTTTGAGAAGAAGTTTATTTCACTTTTAGCGGAAGACCAGCGACCATCACGATAACTTGATTGGCAATTACAGCAAGCTGTTGATTGAGAGAGCCCTGTAAATCTCGGAAATCACGGCCCAGCTTCATTTCTGGTACGATTCCTAAACCCACTTCGTTTGAAACAATTCGAATCGTGCCATTTATCTCGGACAAAAATTGAATAAGTTGTTTAAATTGTTTTTCGATATCGGATATTGAAATTTTTTTTCCGCCCATCCCGCACAACAAATTTGAAATCCAAAGTGTAGCGCAATCAATCACGACCAAATCCTGATCACTCAAAGCCAGTTTCTGAAGAGTTTGGGGAAGGTAATAAGTTTCTTCGACCGTTTTCCATTGCATGCTTCGTTCCATTTGGTGATGTTCGATGCGGGTTTTCATTTCTTCGTCCGCAGGCATGGCGGTCGCCAGGAAGATACGGCGTTCAAAAGAATCTTCGTTTCCCTGGGTGAGGGCATAGCGGGATTTTCCGGATCGGGCGCCGCCTAAAATGAGTTGAAGATGAGAGGCCATGGTTTCTTTTACCATTGATCGCTTGTTATACCAAGTTTGGAATGGTCTTTTTCTCTTAGGAATAGGGCGGTTTCGGAACTTCCGTTGACGTTAGCCGATTATATAGGATACAATCAACGCTCTTTTCGCCGCTTTCGGCGTCATAATCAGGGTTCCTTGAGGAATCCGTAATAATAAAGGAATGGTCGTTTTTTTATGAAAAGAACTTTTCAACCCAATAAGAGAAAACGCCAAAAAGTTCATGGTTTTCGCAGCCGCATGAAAACGGTTGGTGGCCGTCGTGTTTTGAGCGGTCGTCGCAAAAAAGGCCGTCATAAAGTCAGCACCCAATAATTGGGCGTTTTGGATCGGTTTAAATTATGCCGCGTTTTTTAAAATCGGAGCGGCTGAAAAGGTCCAACGAGTTTAAAGCGGTTTTTCAGCAGTGCCGTAAATTGGAAGATGGAACTCTAGCTTTTTATGTTCAGTTTAAAGGGGATGCCGGTCTTCGGAAATTTGGCGTTTCGTTGAGTCGGGCCTTAGGGAAGGCCTACCTTCGAAACCGCCTCAAACGGCGTCTTCGAGAAATTTACCGGGTGGAAAAAGAAAACTTCCGCCAAGGCTACCAGGTCATCCTGGTTCCTCGGCGCGGAAGCGTGGACCGGACCTTTGACGAGCTTAGAAAATCTTTTCTAGGTTTAGCTGTCAGGGCAGGTCTTCTTCCCCGGATGAAGTAGGGATTTTAAGTTTATGGACAAACTCTTTAAGCAGGGGATTTTACTTTTACTCAAGGGGTATCAGTTAATGATCTCGCCTTATCTACCCCCCTCGTGCCGGTTTACACCCACCTGCTCCGAATATACCCGTCAAGCCGTAGAACATTATGGCGTCCTTAAGGGACTGGCCATGGGTTTAAAGCGTTTGAGCCGTTGCCATCCCGCTTCCTCCGGAGGATTCCACCCCGTTCATTAATTTTACAACGGGAGAATCAATTTGGATCAGCAAGGTCGTTTAATTCTTTTTATCACCCTTTCCATGTTTGTTTTGGGCTTGTGGATGTATTTAATGCCCACGCCTCCATCTACTCCGGACAACTCTTCTATGGGAGTTCCGCAGGCACTGACACCGGTGGCGGAAACTTCGGCTTCTGCGAGTGAGCCAAAGTCCGCAACAAAATCAGTTTTATCTCAAGCTAAAGTCTCTCAAGTGGCTGTTTCGGCGATTACGATTGAAACCGATGAATACATTGCCACTTTTTCAAATCAAGGCGCGGTTTTAACCGAGTTTCTTTTAAAGAATTATCTCAATCGTCAAACTCACCAACCGATTGAGTTGGTGAACGCAGATCCCGGTCGGCCAAAACCTTTTTCCTTAAATTATTCTCCGCTCTCTGATTTGAATCAAAAAATTTTCACGGTAGTAGGCGATTCTAAAAAGCTTTCCAAATCGGCTGATAAAACCCAGCTTGTTTTTCGTTATGTGGATGACAAGGGCGCAGTTTTGGAAAAGGCGTTTAATTTTCAAAATGGTAGCTATTTGATTGATTTTAATGTGACGGTGAAACAAACAGGTTCAGGCTCCCTGCCTTCCTCTCATTTAGAGATAGAGTGGGCCGATACTTTAGGAAAAGAAGAAAACACAGGGACTCAATCGAGGGTTCAAGGTTATCGGGTCTTTACTTTAGTCGGAGGTCACGTTTCTTCCGAATCGACTAAGAAATCTCAAGAGTCAGTGGAGGTTCCGGGTCCTATTACTTGGACAGCGATCGCAAACCAGTTTTTTATGGCGGCTTTAATTCCGGATGCTTCTTCGGGCGCTGCTTCCGCGAAAATTATGCGTCAATTTAATGTCTACCGGTCTCCTACGCCTGAAAATCCTGAGCCAGGGTTGGATACCAAGGTTTTCGGACCTCAGCCCCTTTTAGTTTTTGACAGCCCTTCTTTACGAAGCGGCGAAAGTTTTGAGCGTAAAGCCAAAGTTTTTTTTGGACCTCAAGACTATGAACTTTTAAAGAGCCTTCACTTGGATTTAGAAAATGCCGTGGACTTTGGTACTTTTGGATTCATTAGTGTTTATATGCTCAAACTTTTGAAATGGTTTTATACCTGGGCCCATAACTGGGGGTTGGCGATCATTCTTCTTTCGTTAGCGGTTAAACTGGCGTTGTGGTTGCCCACGCACAACAGCTACAAAAGCATGAATTTAATGCAGCAAAAAATGAAAGAGATCCAACCCAAGTTAGACGCGATCAAGCGCAAATACGCGGATGATAAACAAAAGCAACAGCAAGAGACGATGGCCATTTATCAGCAGGCGGGCATAAACCCCATGGGGGGATGTTTACCCATGTTGCTGCAATTGCCGATCTTCTGGGCGCTTTACGCTACTTTGGGCACAGCATTGAATTGCGCGGCGCTTCCTTTTTGTGGCTGCAGGATTTAACGCTTAAGGATCCGATTTACGTGTTTCCCCTTCTGATGGGTGCGACCATGTTCGTCCAGCAGAAGGTGTCGGGCCAGATGGCCACTCAGGCGCTGGTCAACAAAAAGTAATGATGTGGATGATGCCGGGATTCCTTACGTTCATTTCCTTCCAGTGGCCTTCCGGGCTTCTGGTTTACTGGGTGGTGACGAACCTGCTGTCGATGATTCAGCAAAAAATAGTGAACCTGGAAATCCAAAAAGCTAAGAAGAAAGATGAGGTTATGAAATCATGAGAAATTTTTCAAATCAAAATAGTGGAAAGCCGGCCAGCAGTAATGGCAACCGCGGCGGCTATCGTGGACAAAGCAGTGGCTACAATCGCGAAAACCGCGAAGGGCGTGACAACCGTGGCGGCGGCTACCGCGGTAACGGAAACCGTTCGGATCGTCCCGAAAGCCGGAATAACAATCGTCCTAACGGCGGCAATTTCCGTTCAGGTGGTTATGGTTCCAATTCCAACCGGAATGATCGTTCGGAACGCCATGATCGGGGCACGGGTCATTACACTCCCCGCCCGGGAAGTTCTTGGGTGGAAGTAACAGGCCGCACAACCGAGGAAGCGATTGATGAATCTGCCCGTCGGTTTAATGTCAGCAAAAGCGATTTGAAGACGGAAGTCGTGGACGCGGGCAACAAGGGCTTTTTAGGAATCGGTTCCAAGCCTGCTAAAGTGAAAGTGGCTTTAAAGCCCCATGCTTTGGTTCCCTTCGCCGAAGGCATTTTAAGCCGTCTTTTGCGGGGAATGAGCTTGCCGGATAAAGTGAAGAGCCGGAAAGATACCGATGGAAATACCATTTTGAATATTGAGGGACCTTCCAGCGGAACTTTAATTGGACGCCATGGGCATACCTTGGAATCCTTGCAATATTTGGTTTCTAAAGTGGTTCAACGCATCACGGGTGATGAAAAAACCATCGTCGTGGTAGACGTTGAAAATTACTTGGAGCGCCAAAAGGATAAGCTAAAAGAACTGGCGATAAATTTGGCTCAGAAAGCGAAGGAAACAGGAGTTGAAATTCCGATGCGTCCTATGAGCTCAAAGGACCGCCGGGTAGTCCACATGGTTTTGAAGGAACATGAGCATGTCACAACGGAAAGCCGTGGAGAAGGTTTACGGCGTAAAGTGGTGATTGTTCCGAAGGTCAAGGCCACAGAGGTTACCCCTGAAGCAGTCGCTGCGGCTGCCGCGGCAGGTGATGTGGATCCGGGCAACTCCGCTCCTGAAGTCAATGACGCGAGCTTAGCGCACGAGGCTTCTTTGGAAAATCAACCGATGGCCCCTGTTGTGGCTGTGAGTGAATCCAATGGGCCGGAGCCGGGCAACGCAATTCCGAAAGAACGCGAATTGGAGCAAGACCTTTCCGGTGCAG
>CAWKIY010000076.1:0-5429 GCA_963849245.1 candidate division FCPU426 bacterium
CCTTTGGAAACACCCGTGGTACCGCCCGTGTATTGAAATAAGGCCGTCTCATCCATTTTCAAAGGAACACGCACCGGCGTCTTTGGGGAAGAATCCAGTTCTTTGACAAAACTGTGAAACAAGGGTTCGGTCGGCCAATCCACCCAGGATTTTTCTTTTTTCGCTTTGAGAACAAAAAGCCATTTCAGCGGAATGGGAAAATAGTCATTCACCCGGGTCACCCAAACCTTCTTCAGGTCACAATCTTTGGCGATCTCCCGCAAGATAGGAACAAAACGATCCAGGGTGACAATATGCTTCGCGCCCGAATCCTTCAGTTGATGAGCCGTCTCATGGGAGGAATAAAGGGGATTCAATTGGGTCAGAATCGCGCCCACTCTTAACACCGCGAAAAAGCCAATCACCGCGGCGGGACAGTTGGGCAGGTAAAGCGCCACCCGGTCTCCGGGCTTAATCCCATCCTTCATAAGAAGGTTGGCGAATTGATCCACTTTTTCATTGAGCTCGCCGTAATTAATACGGGTGCCAAAATAATAAAGGGCGGGACTTTGAGAGTAAGCTGCCGCCTTATCGATTAAAATTTCAGAAAGGGGTTTTTCGGGATATTCGAGGGTTTTGGGAACTCCCTCGTCGTAAAACGCGAGCCAAGGCCGTTCGTTCATGACCACTCCCGGTGAGATGTTGATGAGAGTCCACAAGCGTCTTATTTAAGTTTAAGCCCCGGTTTGGTCAGTGTCAAACCCACAGCCCAAAAACATTTCGGGCGCAACGATGGATGGAAAACGGGATGCCATTCGTCCTACACTAGGCGGACTCGAAACCGCTTACCCCGGAAGAAACGCCCGAACCAAGGAAACCCGTGACGCCTACTCTGATTCAAATTCTTACCCGCGAGTTCCAATCCAAACTTCTCTCGACCCGGCTATCCCACATCGCCCAGTCCTCGAATGAAACCGTGGAACTAAGCCTCTATCATCCCGACCGGCCCACTTATTACCTCACCATCGCGCTCTTTCCCTCAAAACCTTTCCTCTTCGCTTCTTTGGAAAAATCCCCGGCGCTTCCCAAGCCCCCCAATTTTTGCCGGTCTCTTCGAAAACATTTGGAATACGCCCAATTGATTGGAATTGAAGCCGAGTTAGGAGAAAGAGTTCTTCACTTCCTCTTCAAGATGCCCGACGGCCTTTACCACCTGGTTTTTGAGGGCCTTCCCAAATACCCCAACTTTATCCTCGTAGGTCCTGACAACCTGATCATTAGCGCCCTCCGGTATAAGAACGAGGTCGAAAGACCTGTCCTTCCCCAGGTTCCCTATAAAGCCCTGCCTCCCTCCGCGGACAAACCAAACTTTTGGACCGTAGATGAGAACAGTCTGGCGCCTTTATGGGAAGAGGCCGGCCGGCCTCCCGCGGCGGCCTGGCTCAAAAATGAGTTTAGGGGAATGGACGCCGAACTGGCGGCTTACTTGGAAAGCTTTGGCGACAAGGTTTTTCAAGAATGGGCCCAAACCAAAAAAGATATCGCCAAACAGCGCCTAAATCACTTCACCTGGGTGCCGGGGCCGCCCCCCGCCCTCAAAATCTTTCCCGGCCTTGTGCCAGCTGGACCCGAAGCTAAGGTTTTCCCCACCGCCAACGAAGCCTTAGTTCAGCTGTTCCGCTCCGAATCCCTTTACCGGGGCCTGCTCTCCGAAAAGAGCAAACTTGAGCACGAAATCAACAAAACCCTTAAACACGAAAAACGCATTTTGGAAAAACTAAAGAAAGACCGGAGCGAGGCTGAAAAGTCAGATCAATATCAGCATTGGGGCGAATTGGTGATGGCCCAACTGCACAAAATCAAATTCCATATGAGCCAGGTGGACTTAGAAGACGTCGTGCGGGGCGGGCCCGACGCCGTGACCATTCCCCTGGACCCCAGCATTTCCCCGCTTCATAACGCCCAGCGTTTCTTTAAAAAGGCCCAAAAGGGTTCCCGGGGATTGGAATTGGTCGACAAAAGGGAAAAAGAAATCCAGGAGCGGGTGAACCAGTTAAAGTCCGCCCAACGCAGTGTTCCCGCTTTACAGACGGCTGGGGAAATCAAAAAAGCCTTTCAGGAATTGTTCCCCAAGAAAAAAGAAATCGCCGCGAAACCTAAAAAAGCGAAAGAAGAAAAAATTCCGACCCCCAACATCACCCGCACCAAGCTCAACAAACAATTTGAGCTTTGCGTGGGCACGTCCGCCGCGGCAAACGAGTACGTGACTTTCCAATTAGCCCAGCCGGAAGACTTGTGGTTTCACGTGCGGGATCTGCCCGGAGCCCATGTAATCCTGCGCCGCCTGCAACGAGATTCCGAAATCCCGGATGAGATGGTTCTTTTGGCGGCGAAAGAAGCCGCGGCGCACAGCAAAGCCCAACCCGGCTCAAAGGTCAGCGTGAGTTACACTTTGAAAAAATTCGTGAAAAAAATCCCCGGCGCGCCCATGGGAATGGTCAGCATGACCAAGGAAAAAAGTTTAGTCATTGAGGTTCCAGCTAAGGATGCATGATCTTGGCGACGTAAGTCGTGCCGTAACCCACCACTCTTAAATAGTAGGTTTTACCGTAATCGAGAGAAATACTGACGTAATCATTCTGTGGAAACGTCGCCGTGGGATAGGTGGCCGTAGCGGAACCTATCACGTTGTAGTTTGAATCATATAGATAAATACTCGGCGAAGGCGGCGTGTAATAGCAATCCAGCCAAATTTTCCAGGTCCCCCCGCTGTTCACGACAAAAGAATAATAATCATTTTCAGGAGAAGCGGCTGTTCCGCCCAAATTCCCATTCACATCCACATCCTGCAGATTCACCGCGCCCAAAGCCTGGGCGGTCACGAACGAACTATTCGATCCCGGCGAGGTAATATCGACGTTGTAAATGGTCGGAGTTGGGGTAATCGTGCAAATTAGATAAATACTCACTGGAATGGAAGAGGTGGGCGTGGCTGTCGGTTGAAGATCCGGCGTCACAGGATTCGACAGGTTCCGGTTGCCGCAAGCCAAGGGTAAAGTTCCCAGGGCTAGAAAAGTAAAAACGAAGAGTAGCTTTTTCAAAGGTTTCCTTATGAAGTAAAGACTGCCAATAATCTAGGCATTTCCCATGCCACTCAAAAACACGGTTTAAAGCGGATTTTAACCCGGGTCTAAAAACCTTTTAAACTCGAAACCGTTAAATATCTAGCTTTTCTGGTAGTTTTTGACAATTTGGAATCGAAGCGTCTGATAGCTTCCTACGGCTCTTTTTTAATCCGCTTTTACTTCGAGACGTAAATCACGCTTCGCTTGGAGCGTACGAACCCGGCGCCTTTAAAAAATTTTTCCGGAGCCCCTTGATAGGTCACCGTGAAGAGGGTTTTTAGTTTTTTGCTTCTTTGAAATTGGCGGATCATTTTAAAGAGCGGTTTCTCAAGGTCTTGATTTTGAAAGTAAGGATGAATCGCGGTTTCCAGCAATTCTCCATAAGAACCGTTAAAGCCCTCGCGGATTTGAATAAAGGCAAAACCGACTGGCTGGCGGTAGGCGGTCACCACCCAGCCGGACACCTGGGGCTGGGCCAGAATTTGAGAAACACGCTTTTGGGCTGAAGTCAGCGGCCATTTTTCAGAATAGGCTTTCGTCGAAAAGCAGGACTGGTAAATCAAGGCCAGGGCCGGCTTATCCGCCTTTTGAATCGGTCGAATCTGAAATGGGACTTTCTTTTTCAAACGTTTTTCCGGTGGTCATTAATGAAATAACCCCAAGCCACAAGCGCGAACTGCGCCTGAGCTATCACCGCGACCATTTTAGGGTCGGTTGGAGGAGCGCTGATAAAATCAGCGGCATAAGCGGCGATCAAAAAAACGATAAAGGCCCAAAGGCTTATTTTTCCAGTGCGGTCTAAAGCCTTAGTCGATTTCATATAAATCCAAAGTCCCGCCAGAAAAAGCCCCCCCTCGACAATCAAAGTAGCCGGAAGCGAGTTCCAAAGTCCCAGTCCTAGTTTTCGATCCGTCAGGCCGCCTCCTGGCAAGAGCGGAAGATCCGGACGATGTACCACTAAATCTAAAAGCCAATGACTCGCGACCAAAGCCGCGATTACCCAGGCCCCCTTCGCGTCTTTTCGGAAAATAAAATAAAGCAGGGCTAAAAGCGAGCTCCAGGCGCAGGCCATGACCAAGCTGTGACTTAAAGGGTAATCCGTGAAATTAAAGGGTGACCATTTGGTGATACCCGGGGTAATTTCAAAATGTTCCAATCCCATTAAAACAAAAATAGGCCAAATCAAATCCAGCCAAAGCGCCGCCAAGAAAAGAGTTCCTAAAGAAACTTTGGGAGCCCACTTTTTAGCCGCGAACCCCACCGCGTAATGACCGATAAACATGGAACGCCTCCCCAAAATAAGTTTTTCATTTAGAATGTTAAACTTTAAATGATCCTAATTTCCGCCACGCGGAAATATCAACAATTCAAAATTGCTTTTCCATTCACTTCCTCGTCAATCCGACCACCAGCGCCGCCAATCCAACTACCAGCGCGCCCCCCGGCAGCCACTTCGAATTCAAGAATTCATCCAAGGGACTCTGGCCGCTGGTATTGCTGGCCTTGTCCAGCCTCACCATTTCCTGTTTCAAAACACTGACATCTTCCGTATTATCCCGCAAGTCCTTATGCAAAATAGTCAATTCCTGCTGTAATTCCGTGTCCGTAATGGATTTCTCCTGGGCTTTTTGCGATACCGTTTCCAGCCGTTCATCAGTCTGCTTCAAATCGTCCTGGACCCGGTCTAAAAGCCTTTTCATCAGCTTTAACTGTTCCTGAATATCCGCGTTGGCCGCTTTGATGTCCAGGTTCGCGGCCTTCAGATCGTCGTTACTTTTTTGAATCCCGTCAATTTTTTTGTCGTAAGTGTCCTGTAAATCCCCCGCTTTTTTCGTCAAATCCTTGATGGTGTCCTTCATGTCATTCCATTCCGCCCGGTTAGGTCCGGGAATCGGCGTCGCCGTTGGAGTAGGAACCACGAGGGTGGGTGTGGGAGAAACAGCCGAGGACGCGGCTGAAGGTGCCGCGGGAGATAAAAGCGCGATCATTTTTTTGAGGCGGTTCTCAAATTTCCAAGCCGACACCTTGCGGTCCCGGATATCATCCGCCTTATCTTCCACCAGTTTTAAGAGAGTTTGAAGGTCCTGAATCCGATAAGGATTATTCGCGGCCGGAAAAACCTTTAAATCGACAAGGATGATCGATCCATAAATTTTTATCAGCGCGTCGGTAACATCGTCATCCGTGAGGCTTTTAGCCGAGAGATAGAAATCTTTTTTATCGCCCAGGTAACCGGTTTTCGCCAGCTGTTGAATTGTGAGAATTTCATCGTCGGAAGCCGCGTCCTGTGTATCCTGGGCGCAAACCAGCTGAACCAGCCGGGAA
>CAWKIY010000077.1:0-10887 GCA_963849245.1 candidate division FCPU426 bacterium
GCATTGTCTTCTATAAAACGGCAATGCTGTCGCGAGATCGACGAATGATCGAGACGAATGTCGACCCCTTCCGCGCGGCCCAGAATCTTTTCGGTGGCAATGATGTCTTCGGACCACGTTTCGCCCGAGATATCCGCCAGCGTCAACATGCAAATCATAGTTTGATTTTCAAGCTTCAGCCTTCGCGGCGTAATGCGAACAGTCATCCTGCGCGAACCGCGGTCATGGCCGAACATCCATTATTCCCGCAGGGGGCGATGATTCCAACATAAAAGCAATTCTTTCTGCAAGTCGCGGCACAGTTCCGAAAAATTCAAAGAAAGCGGTTTTTCTGTTTGCAATTCAATTCCGGCCTGTGTAGGCTATGACTCTGTTGTGGGTTTTGTGCCCAATTTGCTCTTTAACAATCAATTGCATGTGGGTTTTGGACCCTATATGATGGGTTCTCCGTAAGCCCGCCGCGATCCGCGACAGGGCGAGAATTTCTGTTTCATCCCGTGTCTCATCCCGGGCAAGCCTCGTGTCCCGACCAGCGTTATTTCTGTCTGGCGAGTTCAAGAGGGTCATCGACGACCGTTTTCGAATCACGCTCCCTCCCGAGCTGGCCGAGCCGATCACCGATGCCGAAGGGGCGGTGGCGCCAAGCTGCTCAAAAGCGAGGAAATGCGTATCGAGCCGGCGCCGCCCGATCACGTCGCCGCCGGGCGGCGGCAGCACCACCTCGCCGCAGCGCGCCAATAGCGGTCCCGCCAGCAGGATCGAAGCGCGTATCCGCGCGCACAATTCCGGATCGAGATCGGCAGCGCGAATGTCTTTGGCGTAAATCGCGAGCGTGTTCGGTTTTTGCCACTCGGCCGAAGCGCCGACCGAGCGGATCAGTTCCACCAGGGTTTCGGTGTCGCGGATGCGCGGGACGTTATTGAGCGTGACCGGCTGTTCGGTCAGAAGGGCCGCGGCGATGATCGGAAGTGCCGCGTTCTTGTTGCCGGATGGCTCGATCGTGCCGCTCAGCCGGTGGCCGCCCTCAATGAGGTACTGGATCGGTGGTGCGGGCACCCTGCGCCTCACATGGCGTGGGAGTATTAACCGTCACTCCTGTGAGGGCGTTGATCATGGTCTGCCCGTTGGGAGAACCCCAGCCGGTCGCCAGGTCATAACCAGGCACAGCCGGGTATTGGGTCGGACTTCCGTTGTTGCCCGTAGCGATGTCATGGAATTCGATCGGATAAGAGGATCCTTTACCGAGAGCGTAAGCGGTCGGATTCAGAAAACCCACGGTGGGTTTGCCCAAGTTCGCGGCCTGCTGGTTGGCCAAAGCCGTAAAAGCTGCAAAAAGAGGCGTGGCTCCGCTAGTGCCGCCGATATTGTCGATCTCCTGGCCGCTGGCAATAATGAGAAATCCGAAGTCCGCGAACATCGCCACGTCCGGAAGATTGCGCTGGGTCGTGGAACCAAAGTTGGTGCTCATATTGATGCCTTGCTGATAAGAAGGGATCGACACATCATTGGCGATACCTCCGCCCGAACCGGACCAAGCCGATTCCGACGCCCAAGTTCCTCCTGCTCCATTGGTCAGCAGACTGGTACCGCCGACAATCGTGCAATAGGGAGTCTCTTCGGCAGAGTCCCCGCCGATACCTCCAGCGAAGGCGCCGCCGTCGCCGGAAGCGATAAATACGGACTGGCCTTGAGCCGCGCATTGCTGGGCGATGGAGTTGATGGTCGTATCAGGTCCCCAGCCGTAAGAAATGCTGATAGTTTTGGCGATATTATCCGTGGCGTATTGGTTTAGGTCGTCATCAATGTTCGCCGATCCCATGTACAACATCAAAGTCTTGAGACCCGGAGCCATGGAAATCTGCTGTTCAATGTCCAACGAGTTTTCGCCGTTGGGCGCGTTGTGGACGGTTCCATCAAAACCATCAATGAGTACCGTTTGAATCGGAACGTTGGGCAGCGAGAACCTCTGCTCATAGGTCGTGATATCGCTTTGTAGAATTCCATCAACGCACAGAACCGCCGAAACTACCCCTGTGCCGTCCAAGGTGACACCGGGGGCATAGGCATGACGGAAGTCACTTCCGACGTAACAGCCCTGGCAATTACCCGTTCCCGATCCCGTCAGTTCCGGCGTTACGGTCAAACCGGCCGTCGATCCAACAACCCTTGTCGATCTCGCTTGCGGAACCATCCCACCCGCCGGCCGAACCTTATAGACCGGATGAGGCGGGTTGGCATTATCCAAACCGTGGATATACGAAATCGGGGTAGCTAAATCCAAGGAAGGTTCAGTAGACGGCGCGTAGAAGGTACTTCCGTCCCCTCGGGTGTACTGATGCAATTCCACATTAAAAGCCTTCTCGATATCCGCGACCGCTCCATCCGCGTCCACAATCAATCGATTACGGTGAGTTCCCTTTAACGTCAGTCCCTTGGACTTAAGAAAATTCTGAACATCTTGGTAATCCTGTTCGGTTGGGCCAAACTGATCCGTAAACTGTCCACTCGAAAGGTAGTGGCGGAATTGGGGGCTGGAGGGATCATAAAGATTTTGGAGGAGGTTATTCAGGTTGTTCTGGTTGCGCCACGGCAGGGCGATAGCAAGCCATAAATGCTGGGTACGGTCCATCCGTCCCATATCCCGGGCACCGGCCTTGACGGCTGACGGAACATGGCCTTTCAATTGTTGCAGTCCAGCCGCCTTAACTTGCGACGCTAAAACGAGAACTGAAAGCGTTACCACAAAAAATCGCAAGATAGTCCTAAAGATCGTCTTCACTTGCATAAAATCCTCCCAAAAAATTCAACGGTTGGCAGCCGGGCTTTCTTCCAAGCTGGGCCGAGTGAGTCATTATTTTTTTCCAGATGGTTTTGAAATTTTAGAAAGATTTTCGGAAGGAAGTGGTAAAGAATCAGTAAAGAAACCGAACGGAAAAGTAAATCCGCAGAAACGTTTTACTTTTTAGGTGGAACCAGCTTGTAGCCGACCTGAGGAACTGTTTCGATTCGTTTACCTTCACCGTTTAATTTGACCCTTAAATGGCCGATATGGACATCGACGACCTTCGGGACAATAGAAGTGGACGGGCCCCAGGCCAGTTTCACGATTTCTTCCCGGGTCATCGCTTTACCGATATGGGACAAAAAAACCCGCAGAATATCGAACTCCCGCAAGGTCAGTAAAACGGGTTTATCCGAACACCAAACCTCATGAAAGACCGGTGACAATTTGATTTTGCCTGACAAAATGTGATCAGCTTTATCCGCCGTGGGCGTCTGACGGCGCAAAATAGCCCTCGAGCGGGCCAAAAATTCCCTCTCGTTAAAGGGCTTTGGCAGGTAATCCTCCGCGCCCGCTTCCAAACCCTTCACCACATCATCGGAAGAGCTGCGGGCGGTTAAAATGAATACGGGTATCTTTCCTCGAATCGGATCTTTCTTGATTCGACCGCAAAGTTCCAACCCATCCATATCCGGCAGACCCAGGTCCAGCACCAAAAGATCAAACTCTTCGCCTTGGAGCGCTTTCAGACCTTCCTGAGCTTTTGAAACAGCCTTCACAGCGTAACCTTCTTTTAAAAAAAGATCACGAATGATGGTCAGCACCGCGGAGTCATCTTCAATCACGAGAATCGAGGGTTCTTTCATTAATTTATTACCCTTTCTCAAAATCGTCTGGATTGTTTGGGCAGGATAACTTTAAAAACGCTTCCACGGCCCAAAACGCTCTCCACCATGACGCGGCCTCCATGGGCTTCCGCTAATCCCTTGACGATTGTTAATCCCAACCCGCTTCCCTGCCGCGCGGGAGTACCCTCCGGCTGATGAACCCGGTAAAACTTATCAAAAATAAGTTCCTGGTGTGACGGATCGATACCCAAACCTGTATCCCGGACCTCCAGAATAAAGTCCCCGTCTTCTTCGGATAAAATAACATCGACTTCTCCGCCCGGCGTGAATTTCAAGGCGTTGGAAAGCAGATTCAAGACGATTTGCCGGAACATCGTGACATCCGCCACCAGGGAAATGTATTGGGCTTTTTTGACCAAAGTCAACTTGATCCCTTTTTCCCTGGCCGGGAGTTGATAGAGATCCACCAATTCCTTCACGTGGGTAAAAACATCCACCGGCTCGGGATAAGGGTCCACCTTGGCGGCCTCAATCTTCGCGGTCGTCAAAAGATTGTTAATAAACGCGGTCAGGTTAGCCGTGCTGTTGGATACCATCAGCAGGTATTCGGATTGTTTCTCGGTCAGAGGCCCCGCGTCCCCGGCTTGGAGATAATTGATAGCACTGCGGATCGCGAGAAGGGGTGTACCAAGATCGTGTGTCACCCCCGCGGTGAAATCCCGCTTCATCTCGTCTAATTCCTTTAACTGCACGACCATGGAATTAAAATCCCGGGCCAGGTCCCCGATCTCGTCCTCTCGGCGCACCTCGACCAAAGAATCCAATTTCCCTGAACGCACCAAAGCCATTCCATCTCGGATTTTTCTCAAAGGCGCTGCCATTTGCCGGCCGAGCCCCACGGACACCAAAAGTCCAAAGAGAACCGCGCCCACCGCCGCTTCCAACTCCAGACGCAGCCATCCCGCCGTCTGTTCTTTCAAATCCTTTTCCAAAGCGGCTTGGGAATAACCCAGCCATACCCGGGCGCCTTCCCCATTTCCCATTTTTACTGAGGCGGTCCATTCCAAGACTTTCATTCCATTGAAGAGCGTGCGCCGAAAAGGAACCCCGGATGAGTCCGGCTTTTTATTCTCTGAAATAAAGGTTTCTTTTTGATATTCGGCCGGTAACACAACCGCCCCCCCCACCGCGGGATTGGAATAAACCGCGTAAGCGACCGTTGGATTTTTCACCACAGACTTCATGAAAGTCAAAACCGCCACATCCTCATGCTGAACCAAGGACTCCTTGGCGGCCAAAGCGAAATCAGAAATTTTTTGCGCCTGACTCAGTTTGGCCTGCCTCTGATAAAGAAGGCTCGACCCCTCATAAACCAGGAAGAAACCAACCAGAAGGGAAACCACCACAACCCCGCTGTGACTGAGGGAGAATTTGGTCGTCAGCTTCACTTTTTATTCTCCCCTTCTTCTATTTTAACCCGGGTCAAGTTGTTTAAAGCGTTTACATTACGCGAATCAATCCGCAAAACCGATTCCCATTTTTTCACAGCCCCTTCGGTATCCCCATTCGCGTAGGCTTTAAGTCCTTCCTGTAAAAGCGCCTGAACTTGCTGAAGCTGGGTTTCACTCAAGACTCGCGCCGGCTGACCGGCGTTGTTTTCCGCCAGATTTTCCTGAGCCATAGCGTTATCCGGGTCTTTCTTCAGCATCTCCCGCCAGGTCTTCCGGGCCAGGTCCAAGCGCCCTTTGCTCCGGAAAATTTCGGCTTCCGCCGCCCAGCGCTCCATTTTTTTATCCTCCGGCATACCCCGTGAAACTGTTTTACGCGCGAAGGCTTTGGCGACAAACTGGAGAAAGGCGTCATTAGGATAAAGCACCAGGCCCGCCTGGATCTTCCTTACAGCCGCTCCATTTTCTCCCCGTTTCAGGAGCGCCATGGCTTTTTCCAGCAATTCCCTTACCCTCGGGTCTTCCAACGCTCCTTGGGTCAGCGATTTTTTCATCCTGTCCCTCGAGTCGGAATAACTTTTTTCGTTCGGGGCCAAATAAGCGGCCCACTCGTAATTTCTTTGTGCCTCTGGAAAATAACCCTGGCTCTCAGCTTTAATGCCCGCCTGGTAATAATCCAGCGCCCTTTGAAGATTATATTGTTTCAACGCTTCCGAGCGGCCCTGGAGAACCAAAGGCTCCGAAGGTTTCAGCAAATTCGCCTGCTGGAAATCCCAGAAAGCGTCCTTCCATTGTTTGGCTTTTAAAGCCCGCTCGCCTTTCGCCGCCAATTCGTTGAAAACCATTTCTTCCTTTGGCGTATTTTCCCAGAAAAATCCCACTTCCAAGAGGTGGCTTCCCGGCAGACCCACCCCGTTAATCGAGGGCGCTTGATTCCAGGAAAATTGGTAGGCGTAATCGATCGTCAGTCCCTGAGTCCGCCAACCGAAACCCACAACCCCCATATTGGCGTCTCCTCCCGCCCGAAGCGCCACACCCAATTGGGAAAAATTCCACTCGGTTCCACCCTGCGTCTCCCAGGAATCGCCGCTGAGGGTTTGATCCAGCGTAAGGACCAAACGGTCCCGCCCTACGGAAGGCCGGATTGCCACTCCATAACGGTAGAGAATCGGCACCGTGTCAGCTCCAACCACTCCCAAATTCGGTTGATTAAGGTCTTCGATGGAAAAACCGAGAGAAGCCCACTCTACTGGATCGTAAAGCATTCCCACACCTACGGAAAAAGCCCCCGCCGAGACGTTGGCAGGATTCACCCCGGACAAGGGAGCCTGGAGGGTGAATTGCTGATTTAGATAGGAGAGGCTCATACCCAGACGCAGGTGGTTGAGAAAGGACTCCACACCGAAACTTTTGCCAAAAGCCGCCAAAAGACGGTCCTGTTCCAGATTATTAGCCCCAAAATGATCAATCGAAAAACCCAAGGCGTCTCCGGTTGATAAAGGGAATACCGCGGAAAGATTACCCGTGGAAAGGCTATCCCCCTCAATTCCCGGAAAAAGATTTTCATACCGGGCCGAAACCTCGAAGAGAGAGAGGCTCCCCAAACCCGCCGGGTTAAAAGCGAGACTGGAAGTGCCCTCAGGAACGGCCACTCCATTCCCCCCCAAGGCGGCTTCACGGGCCGGAACACTAAAATCCAGAAAAGCCGCTTCAGCACAATCAAAAGTCGAAATCCCCACCAAGACACAAAGACACCAAGAAAACCTCACAACTGTAAAACAATAAGGTTCTTTTCGATTTTCTTGGTGTCTTTGTGTCTTGATGGTAAAAAAAAAGTTGAAATTCATCGCATCACGGTCACAGTGCCCCGGTGCACCACCGCATCCGATTGCAGGAAATAAATATAAACCCCGGAGGAAACCACCTGTCCACTGTCATCCTTGCCGTCCCATTGGACGTCCGCTCCCGGATTAAAATTTAAAGACCGGATCCGTTTGCGTTTCAAGTCCGCGATCTGAAGCTGGCCGGCACCGTGTCCCAAGGGCAGATTAAAATGCGCCGTGTCATTCGGCGAAATCCCGGGTGTAAAAGGATTCGGTGTCACTTTGAGTACTGCCGAAGGCGTGGGAGTTAACGCTAACGGTAAAGGACCGGGACAGCCCATGACATAAATCTCATAATTAAAATAACCGCTGGAGCCGCCGCCAGGAAAGGCCGCCGGGAGAACACCCGTATAAGCATAACCAGAATAGTGTTCGTCCCCAACCGTGCCGTCGTTCTCACCCGCCTGATCCGTCGATGAAGTTATTTCAAACATCAGCCAATAAGTGCCGGCCGGAAGGACAGTTACCGGAAGATTAAACTGGTTCCAACCAACAGCCAGAACCTTCGCCGAACCCTGAACGAGAAGATTCTGAGGAACCCCGCCGTTATTGGAATAAATTCCAGCAACGCCGCTTCCTGCCGCGGTCGACATGTAAAGGAACTCAGTCGTGACCGTCGTGGATTGGGAAAGCGTATATTGGGTCCCGTCAATCCGTCCGTTGATTCCTGAAACAACTCCTGAGGCAGCCGTTAGTCCAAAGGTGACGGCATTGGAACATTGAGCGAAAACCGTCAAGGGCATTAAGCCCAACCATAGGGCCGGCCCAAGGGTTTTCAGTTTTAACCGCCGGTTTCCAAAACGCATTGGCGCCCTTCCGGATACCCAAAACTATTTCCTGAGAGACAAAGGTAACATACGATCAATTGACAGGTGAAGAAAAACAGGTTTTACCCCGCTTAAATAAAATAGGCCCGGAATTTTTCCGGGCCTATCAAAACGACAACCATTTATTTTACGCTTTATGGCTACTTATTTTTTCTTGCCTCCATTAGGCATGGGAACGGAAGCGGGCTTCATGGACACCGGCGTGGGGGCCTCCACAACCTCGGCATTCACCGAAGCATTTGAGCAAGGACCCAAAGCCTGCCAAAGGGCCGGCACAGCGGCGGGCGTCCAGCCCGGTTCCGAAGTATGGGCCTGGATACACTTGTAAAATTCGCCATTATATGAAACTTCAGTCCCCAGGGTATAAGCCACAAAATTGCCATTCCAGGCTGGCACGCCCGAACAACCCGAGCTCGTCACAGGCGTAAAGGTAGGGGTCGGTTTAGCGGCAATAGGCGTATTCGTCACCGTAGGTTTCCCCGGAGACGGTGTATTTGTTGAAGTCGGCTTGGCGGGAGTCGGGGTATTCGTAGGCGGATTACCGCTTCCATAATTCACGCAGCCGTTGCGCGCCCCAATCGCCGCCCAAACGGGCGCCACCGCCGAGTTAGTCGGTGGATAGGCCTGGCTGATCTCCCACATAGAAATTCCCGGAAGTTTCGGCGATTGGGCCGCCATCCAGTTGATCTTGTCACAATAGGATTGGGCATTGTCCACACCCGTATTGCTCCCATAGGTAGCCTCCGCCTGCGTGGAAAAATACTGGGTCAGGATTCCTCCCAAGATATTGATGATGGTGTTTCCTTGGGTCGAGTACATCGGAATCCCCAAGACCAACTGCCCGCGGGAGAAACCTAATCCCGCCAGCCGGTTCACCGAATCCACGACCGAAGCCTGCCGACCAGCCCCTAAACAATCAGTGTAAGCGCAGGTATCGTTCAAGGGTCCGTTGAAGCTGTCACAGCCATAGGCGTAACCCGAAAGAACGCCGTAATCAGCGTATCTCCCGATATTGGCCCAATCCACCCCGCAAATGTAATAGCCCGGGCTGATAAAAAAAGTCAGCTGCCGGGGCCTGCCATCGTATCCATTGGTGGAATGGAGCTGCGCCGCTAAGACCGACATGAAATTAGTAAAAGCGCTCTTGTCATTAGACGCCGGGAATTCCCAGTCGATATCCACGCCGTCATAACCGCTGCTGTTGACCTGACTCATGATGTTGCTGACAAAGTTATTCAAATTAGGCCCGATCGCGCTTTCCCAGGTGGCGGAGGAGGCACCCGCCTCGCCCCCGAAGGTCAGCATAACCCGGGTCCCATTACTGTGGGCCGTGCTCACTAAACCCGTCCTTTGACCCGGGGATTGGAAATAAATGCTGCCGTCGGAATTAGGTTCGGCGAAAGCTTCCATCACGTGGGTCATGTCGCCCCAGGATAATGAACTCGCGTTGACACCCGTGTCGTAATCCGGAAGATAACCCATGACTAGGTAGGGCGGTTTTGCCGAAGCCGGGGAAAGTGAAAGTAAAAACAAAATTCCCAAACCAAACCAAGCTCCCCAAAGTCTGCCTGAAATCGTTTTTAAGCCAAGACACAACTTCTCCTTCATTAACAGCCTCCTTCGGGGCTTTCAATCCCCGCTTGCCATTCATACCAAGGGCTTATAAAAATTTTAAAAAAAATTCACAAAATACGCCCGCCGCTTGAAATCGCTTTCATTTTCCTGCGGCGAAAATAAAAATGATTTCCGGCTCGGCAGAGTCGGAAAGATTCAAAAATCGCTGTTTAAATTATAGGTCTTGGAATCAGCGGAAAGAAAAACAAAAGCGGTAAAGAAACGGTAAAGTCACTCATGGACTTATCCGGTTCACTCGGGACATAAAACATTTTTCTAAAACGGTTAACTAACTTTTCTTCAGAAAAGGACGGAATCAGGTCAATTCACTAGATTCCGTCCAACACCGAGCGTCTCATCTATAGATTTGATCCAAGTGCGTTTAATTGTTCTGTTAATTGACTGATCTGACTCGAAGTTAAATCCTTGTTTGGGTTACCTTTCATCCATTGCAGTTCTTGAACCCGAATCGCTTTAATTTTTTCCATCAGCGCTTGAGCCTGGCTTTGGGTGAACTTCTTGGACTTTACGTCTTTTCCAATTTCCACCATTTTTTCCCGTAATTGCACATTGAAGGAATGGGTCGGCGAATGAGCGATGCCTTTTTCCGAATGAATCACCGCGGGCGGACGCGGCGTTGCCGCTTTTGTTTGGGCCTGGACAAAGGAAGCCAGAGCCCCAGAAATCACTAGAAACGCCATTAGCAATATTCGCTTCATCACTTCACCTCTCGTTTTTTGTTTAAACCGTTAATGAATTTCAATGGAACACAACCACCTTACCGGACTTCACCTCGACTTCACTGCCGTTATTCACTCGAAGGGTATACAAATAAAATCCGGTGGCTACCGGCGTTTGATTTTTGTTTTTCAAAAACCAGGTGATCTTGTTTATACCAGCGTATCCCCAGATCGTATCCGTGAAAACTTCCTCACCCGTTATGCTGAATAAGCTCAATTGGACCGCCGCGCTGCCGCCCAAATCGATCATAAACTTGATCGGCTTTCCATTTTTCGAGACATTGGGACCTGCTACCACCGATTTCAACAGCCCCGAAGAGGTCTCCGTAGCGGTAACCATCGGCGTCAGAGTCGGACTATTCTCCGGTCCTACCCCCGCTAACTGAGTCGCCCCCTTTCGAACCAGCGGTATTGGCGTTGGCGTCAAAGTTGGAGTATTGGTCTCCGTAGGTGTTCGTGTACTCGTAGCGGTTCGCGTATGAGTGGGTGTCCGGGTAGGTGTAACCGTTTTCGTGTCTGTCGGCGTCCTAGTCGGCGTCACCGTTTTGGTATTCGTTGGCGTCTTGGTCAGCGTAGGTGTCCGAGTATTCGTCGGCGTCCTTGTCGGTTTAGGAGTCCGTGTAGGCGTCGGCGTCTTTGTAGGCTTCGGAGTCCGTGTCGGTATTGGTGTCCTTGTCGGAGTTTCCGTCTTTGTGGGCGTATGAGTCGCCGTCAAAGTTGCCGTGTTAGTCGACGTTTTGGTGGC
>CAWKIY010000078.1:0-3540 GCA_963849245.1 candidate division FCPU426 bacterium
GATTTTCAGTTTAATGAGCCCCGCGGCATCGCCATTAACCACCAATTCGGCCAGGTTCTGGTCTCGGAAAAGGACAGTGTTCAATATTTCTGGAACGGAGCGGACGCTGTCACGATTCAAGTGAAGCAGGAAGATAAGAAAATCAGGATTCCCTTTTTCCTGACGGAGCGCGCTTTCCTTGACGCGGAGATTCAGGATAAAAACGGCAAGGCGGTGAAGAGTCTGGCTCAAAATCAGGATCTAGAACAGGGTCCGCAGGAATTCGATTGGACCCCGGAGGAAACAGACCACGCGGGAACTTATGATTTAAAACTCCGGGTCATGGCGACCTATTCCTCCCGGGACCGGGTGGCCAAAGAAATTCATCTGCCGGTTGTTTTTTCCAAATAAAATCCCTTTACTCCCTAGGGTCCTCCCATGAAACCGTCTCTTAAAGCTCTCTGTTTTTTGGGGGTTCTCGCGTTTCTCTTGGGTTTGCGGTTCTATCAGGCCCAAAGAGATTTCCAGAAACAACAGGCGGTTTTTCCTTCCGCCGTGAAAGGGCTCTTTCAGGTTTGGGTTTCGGAAGAGCCGGAAGTATTTTTAGACCATAATCCCCAAAGCCATGATACCGGGCGGTTGAACGGCTTTTATCAGCCGTTCGTGCGGGAAACGCGAATGGTTTGCGTGGTGCTTTCTTTTAACGGAGCTCCGGTTCCGCCTCTGAAAGCCCGGTGCGCTTTGCGGTTATCTTCCCGGGTGTCCCAGCCGCTTTTGTCCTATGGCCAGACGGTGGAAATTGAGGGGAAAATTCAGCCGCCGTCTTCCGCGGAGAATCCCGGACAATTTGATTATGCCCGGTACTTGGAAACCAAAGGCGTCGCGCGGGTCATGTATGTGACGCCGGGAAAGTGGCGGGTCTTGGAAAAGGCTCCGCTTCGGGGTTGGGCCTTCCTGCGCTGGTCCTATGGGTTGAAACGGTGGGCGGAAGACTGTCTTTACCGCTTTTTACCTTATCCCGAAAACGCCCTATTGGACGGCATTCTCTTAGGCGAAAGGTCGCCTTTACCCGAAGAGATGGTGGAGTCCTTCTTTCTCACTGGCACCATTCATATTCTGGCGGTATCCGGCATGATCACCGCTTTTATCGCGGGGCTTTTCTTTATGGTTTTCCGGACTCTCCAGCTCAAACGAAAGTGGGCGGCGGGAATGACTTTAGCCGCGCTGCTTTTTTTCATTTTTATGACGGGCGCCCATCCGCCAGTGTGCCGGGCGGGACTTTTTTCCGCTTTGGCGCTTTTAGGGGTGTTGTTTGAGAGGCGGATTCATGGAGGAGTCCTGCTTTTGACCACGGCTTTTGTTCTTCTTTTTTTTAACCCCTTCGCGCTGGAAGATTTGTCCTTTCAAATTTCTTTTTTGGCCACCGCCGGACTGATGGTGATGGCGCCCTGGTTTATGGAAAAACTTTCTTTTTTGCCCAAGCCGATCGCCTTGCTGGTTACCGCAACTACCGCGGCTCAGCTGGCGGTTTGGTGTTTGATTATTTACGACTTTAACCAGCTTTCGGTTTATTCGGTTTTAGCGAACCTGGTAATTGTTCCTTTAGCGCTTTTCTCCGCCGCGGCGGGGCTCACGCTTTTAGCGGGGTCCTTGATTCATCCGGCGTTGGGAACTTTGTTTGGGGCGGCCTGCGAACCCGCGTTACGGCTTTTAATCCATTTGGCGGACTGGATGGCGACATGGCCTTTGGCCGAATGGATTGTGGCGTCGCCGCCTTTGGTGTGGATTTTTTTATTTCACGCTTTGCTTCTGTTAACATTTTTATTTTTTTGGCCCTTGCCTCATCCGGAAAATCCTTCCCTGAATTGGAAAAAACGGCGTGAAGGGGTTTTAAATTACCGCCGATGGGTTCTGCGGGCTTGGATTTTGTTTACTGTTTCAGCGTCGCTGACACTGTTGATATCCTCGCTGAAGCCTCAGCCTTTGCGCGTTACTTTTCTCGCGGTGGGGCATGGAAACGCGGTGGTGCTTCAATCGCCGGAAGGGAAAGTCTTTATCGTCGACGGAGGAAAAGAAACCAGGGGACCGGACCGCTACCTTCCCCTGGTAGCTTATCTGCGCCATCAGGGAATTCGAAAAGTGGTGGGGATTTTAAATACCCATCCCGACGAGGACCATGTAGGGGGATTGGTCAACGTGGTTTCAGCTTACCCTGTTTTAAAGGCTTATGAGGGAGCTAAAGCCCAATCGTCCAGCGAGATCTATCATCACTTCAAAGAAGAGCTCCAAATGAAAGGCGTTCCCCTCACCGCGTTAAGCGAGGGTGAAACGTTAAATGAATTAAATCCCGTCCATCTCAAGGTGGTCCATCCGCCGTTCTCCTATAATCCTCCGATTCATCCGGATAATAACCGGTCGGTGGTATCGTTGGTTTCCTGGGGTGGTTTTCATTTGGTTTTGCCTGGGGATTTAGAGAAACCGGGCATCCTGGAAACGCTCAAAAACAATAAGCCTTTTCCCCCAGTGGACTGGCTTATGGCACCCCATCACGGCCGTTCCAGCGGACAGCCCGCCCTTTGCGCCAAGGGATTTCAACCCCGTTTTGTCGTCTTGAGCGATTGGAAAGATTATCCCGAGGCCCGCGCGATTTACCAGAAATCCGGGGAAGAATCGGTGGTTTTATCTACCGCCTTAGACGGGGCCATCGAGGTGGAAGTAAATGAAGATGGAACGGGCCGCTATCGAACTTTTCAAAATAAGGATTGGAAAAAGTTCTCCAGTGAAGGGGAACGGTCTCGAGAAAATTCGTTCTAAAAGACCAGAAGATTGACACTCAATTAAAAAAAGCCCTATAATCTGCCACATGAAGGTAGTGCTACAAGATATAGTACGACAAGTTTCAAAGACCACTAAACTTGCTCTGCCTGATGCGCAAGTGATAGTTAAAAAGCTTATTTCGACTCTGGAAGAAGGGCTTTTAACGGGTCAAAGAATTGAAATCAGGGATTTTGGGGTTTTTCAAACCAAAATCGTTTCCGGCAAAAAAGGCCGGGACCTGGCTCGAAATCTTTCCATATCCCTCCCCTCCTACAAGAAGGTTTCGTTCAAAGCGGGAAAGAACATCAAAAAGCTGTTCCGCGATTTACCGGAAGACAAACCGCCGGTGGTTGCCAAGAACGGTCAGCTCGAGATGTCTTTGCATTAAAATTTGGTTCCAAGAAGGGGGATGGATGTCGACAACGGTTCATTACTTCGGAAAAATCAAAAGCCTGGCGGCCATCCGGGAAATTCAAGAAGAATTTCGCGAGATCGCGCAGGTCAGCGGTTGGACCCATGAAATGGTCGATCATCTTTTCACGCAGGAAGGCGAGATTCCCGGGACCCGTTTGTCCCTCAAAGGTATCCGCATCATCCTGAATAAAAGCACGACCCCGTTACAGTTGACGTTCGATAAAGACGGATATCTGTCCCACATCTATTATGAAAAAGCCCCGGCGGATATGGGCGGCATCGTCAGCAAGGCCCATCCCTCAGGCACCCGTCAATTGCTCCATCAAATTC
>CAWKIY010000079.1:0-24492 GCA_963849245.1 candidate division FCPU426 bacterium
AAAAGTATGCGATGATATTCTTAAAGTTATCTCATTGACCGAAAAATTTAATCAAGGCCATCTGGGTTCTTCGGTTAATGCGGCTTTCGATGGCAATGTATTGTTAAAAAGTTTTTTACCCCTTTTGATTGGTCTTCCGCTCCTTTTGGGAGCGGTTTACAGAACAGTTTTATTGCTGAGCGCTAAAGAAGAAAATGATACAGTTATGGCGGCTGGCATTTTTATGTTATTGGGAGCAAGTATTCTTATCTTAATTTTGTTCTGCATGAGATCCTATAGCATGGCAAAAAAGAAAAAGGTAAGTTAAATTGAAAAAACGGATCAAGGTTAAATTAGGAAGCAGAAGCTATAAGATTTATGTTGAAAATAATATCATTAACCAATGCGGAGAACTCATTTCCTCCATTTCGCAATCTGAAAAAATCCTCGTGCTCTCGACAGAGCCAATATTCAAGATCTATGGAAAGTCATTCGTAAGGCAATTAGAAAAATCAAATTTAAGAACCGCTGTCTTTCTGATTGCCGACGGCGAAACCCAAAAGAATGAAAATTCATTATTTCGGATTTTGAAAAAAATGGCTGAACTTGGCCTTCAAAGAAATTCCTGTTTAATTGCCCTAGGCGGTGGTGTTGTTGGTGATTTATGTGGCTTCGCAGCTTCGATTTACATGCGCGGTATTAATTTTATTCAATTTCCGACTACTTTTTTGGCACAAGTGGACGCGAGTATAGGCGGAAAAACAGCAATAGATTTTTATGGAATTAAAAATCTGGTCGGCTCATTTTATCAACCCAAATTGGTTATTGTTGATCCGACGGTTCTTAAAACTTTGGATCAAAGACAAATTAAAACAGGGTTGGCGGAAGTTATTAAATATGGCGTAATTAAAGACGAAAAAATGTTTGAGATTATAGAAGAAAAAATTGATTCAATTCTTGATAAAGAAACTAATGTGTTATTTCATCTTATTTATCGGTCTTGTCAAATTAAAGCACAGATTGTTTCTGAAGACGAAAAAGAAAGCGGCAGACGCGCTTGGCTTAATTACGGACACACCTTGGGACACGCTTTGGAATCTTATTACCAATATCAACTTTTAACTCATGGCGAAGCTATTGCTTATGGAATGTGGTTTGCTTCGCTGCTCTCTCAGAAAATGGGTCTTTGTTCTCAAATGGTTGTGGATCGACAGATTGATTTGTTAAAGAGAGCTGGGTTATTAAAAAAGATACTACGGTTCAATAATCAGAAGATTTATGAGAAGATGCTTCTGGATAAAAAAGCCCGCGATGGTCAAATCCAATTTGTATTGACAAGGAAAATAGGTCTTGTTACCATTCAAAAAAATATTAGCAAATCCCTTATTTTTTCGACTCTAAATCAACTCCAAGATTCAGTAAGCGGACTTTTATAATTCCAGGGCGAAGGATAACATTACGTCTGAAATCACTGAGCTTAAAAAAAAACTAGAAGAAAATCCGGATTCATTAGTCTTTGCTCCATTGGCAGATGCTTATCGCAAGCAAGGAAACTTGGAAGATGCATTTGATGTTTGCAAAAAAGGCCTTGAAAAGCATCCAACCTATACGAGTGCTCATGTTGTCTTAGGTCGAATTTACCAAGAACAATCGAAAGTGGAAGATGCCGCTGCCGAATTTAAAAAAGTTTTAGAACTAGATCCCGAGAATTTAATGGCACATTCGCTGCTCGGTTCTATCTACATGGCTAAAAATGATTATCAAACAGCTATTGAAGAATATCAAAAGATTCTAACTTTAAATCCCGATGATGAAGAAACTCAAATTTCATTAAAGCAAGCTATTGTGAAGGCATCGGGTGAACAAAAAGTCTTAAAAGAGAATCCGAAGGAAATATTAGTAGAGAAAAAGGCTGGGGTTAAGGAAAGCACAGCTTCTTTAACCATTGCAGAACTGTATCTAAAGCAAGGCCACATTGATAAAGCTGTTGAAGTTTATCAAGAGTTGCTTGCGAACGATCCTCAAAATCTTATGTTGCGACAAAAGTTGTCAGACGTTGTTGACCGTCGCCAAAAAGAATCTGCTGTTGACACTACTGTTTCAAAATTGAAAAAAAATGATTTTATTCAACCTCCCGATCAAAAAGAAGATGTTATTACCGAGGAAGCAAAAACTGATCCTAAAAAGCAAAATAAGTCCAAAAAAGAGGATGACTCCAAATTTACAAGCGAAGACATTCTTCAGGTGATGCGACGTGGTGGTAAGGATGATGCGGTTGTTGAAGAAAAAGCAAGCTCACAACCTTTGAAAAAATCTGAGCCTGCCATTGTTATTCCTGTAATGAGCGAAAAAAAATCACCAAACACTACTATTCCGGTTGACACGCCTGGGAGAATTGAAAAACAAGAAACAGCTTTTCAATTAGAATCCGGTCAAATTGACGGTCTAAAAGGTATTTTAGCCGAGTTGAGTTCTGTCGAAGGCATTATGAGGTGTTTTTTAACCGGCAATGATGGAAAAACGATTGTTTCTATGGGCGAAACCAGTAATAATGCTGAACTTGGTAAACAGGCATTAACGATTTTTGATAATACTCATCGATCTGTTAAGCAACTAAATCAGGGTAAAGTACAGCAAGTTTTAGTTACTGCTGAAACGGGACATATTTTATTAGTCTCTTTTTCGAATTTTGTCTTAATAGTTTTAGCGAATAGTAAGATTAACTTAGGTTTATTGAGACTGTCACTAGATTCAGCGACTAAAAAGGTTGAAAAAATTTTATAGTTTCAGAATAAGATAATCATTGATTCGATTTTGAAACTTTAAAAAGAATTCTGGATTGGGAATTAACGAAATGGACTTTAAAAAAATACTCGATGAGACCATTGCCAATGTGGAAGGGGCAATAGGTGCTGGTTTAGTTGGAATGGATGGAATTGTCATTGATCAGATTTCCCATAATTCCACGTTTGATATAAACGCAGTTGGTGCTGAATACTCAAGTATTGTTAAGAATGCTATGCGAGCTTCCGCAAATTTTGGTCTTGGCAATACTGCGGAAATATTAATTACTACTGATAAAGCGACAATGATAATGATGATGGTTGGTCAAAATTATTTTGTTACGCTTGGTATTAATCTTGATGGTAATTTGGGACGTGGTCGCTTAGAGTTGAAGAAAGCCATTCCAAAGTTTGAAAAAGAATTAACTTAATAATTGAATCCACGAGTTACTGAACTGTCTAAGCCTCCCCTTTTTGATATTCATGATTATTCCAACTTGTCTGATATTTTTAGATCTTGGTTTTGGCGTTATTATGATCACCTCTTCCATTTACTTGTATTAAATTTTGGATGGTTCTCAAGCTGCGCTGGAATAGGTTGGCTTTTTTGGCGCCTTGATTTGATAGGAAATTATCATAGCGTCCATTTTTTAGCGGTTTGTTTTTTTTATTTATTGGAAAACATTGTTTCCGTTGGTTGGGCAATTATTATTTTTAAAATATTTAATGAAAGTTTTTTTTCAATTTCAGAAATTTGGTCTGAATTTAAACTGTATATTTTTAAAGCAATAGGCATTTCGGCTGTTTCTGGAGCAGTTCTCGGGTTGGCTTTTTACAACCTTTGTTTTTATATTAATCATTCCGGCAGATTTTTTGGTTATTTTATGATGGGTCTTATGTTTTGGATAGTCATTGCCTGGCTATCCGCAGCGTTTTATCAATGGCCAATCCTATTTTTTCAAAACCCTTCTTTCTTTAAAATTTTCTACCGTTCATTCTTATTAGTGATGGCGAACGGGCCCATTTCATTAGGGATTTTTGTTTTTTATGTATTGAGTTTTCTCTTTTTTATTGTGGTTCCGTTTTTGTGGCTTTTTTTTGGAATGGTTTTTTTCTTCTCGTTTCAATGTGTAGCGCTTGAAAAGGGCTATTTAAAGTATAAAATAACCTATGGTGATAAGGAGCTTGATCCGTTTCTGGAGAGTTTAGAGCGAGAGCGACAAAGAGGTTGGAGAGATATTTTGCGACCCTGGGAAAACCGATGATTCCTCGACGTAAGTGGAGTGGTTTAATTATAGGATTAGTTATTGTCTATTTAGTGGTTAGTGGAAATAGGGGGCTGTGGAATCTTTATCGGTTGCATGAAGAAAAACGAAATCTTAACGAGCAAATTAATCAATTAACCGCTGAAATTAGCCACTATCAAATTGAATATCAGAATTTTTCAAGAAATTCTTTGGCAATGGAGAAGCAAGCGCGAGAAGAATTAAACCTTGTGAAGCCGGGCGAAGTTGTCTATAAGTTTAAAAAAACTGATAACTGATAAACCTAATATCAATCCTTGTTGACTTCCTGCAGTTGGGTCGTTATTCTACGATTCCTTTTGAACCATCCAAGACAACCGCACTTATTTTGCGTTCAGGGCGGAGAACTTTTGTTTCTTAACTCAGAAAACAAATGGGGTTAGGTTTTTAGTTTAGCGATGGAATTGGGGATTGTTTTTCGCCGAGATGGCGGAACTGGCAGACGCAAGGGACTTAAAATCCCTCGGGCCTAAAGCCCGTCCCGGTTCGATTCCGGGTCTCGGCACCATTTTATGTAGATTCTTTTCAAAGATGAGGCGTTTAAACGCCAAACAGACGCGGGGTGGAGCAGCCTGGTAGCTCGTTGGGCTCATAACCCAAAGGTCGCTGGTTCAAATCCAGCCCCCGCAACCAACTTGTAAAAGTCGCCTCGATTATGAGGCGGCTTTTTTAGTTTAACTGGAAGTTCTAATTTGGAAACCATTTACCTTCGAATTGATAAAAATGGCCGTTGTGGAAAGACGGTAACGGTACTACAAGGATTTACACGGCAACTGAGTGAACTTGAGGATTTGGCACGTCAAATTAAAATCTCTTGTGGAACGGGTGGAACTATTCGTAACGGTTCGATTGAAATTCAGGGAGATTTTCGAGAACCTATCGCTCGATTTCTTAGAAAACAGGGGTTTCAAGTCAAAGGTTTTTGAAAGATAATTCATCCTGATTGTTTGACAAATTCATTTAAGGGAAGAGAAGCTTGCGCGTTTTCGCTTCCATAGGTTCTTGGCTTCCGCTTCTTGAAAATTTTCTTCCATCATTAATTGTTATGGAGGAAAAAGCGGTTGAACTTTATCACTTTTCTCTTTTGGAAAAGCCTGTTTCTTCACATCGCTCCCAAGAGGTGGTTTTGGGGGTCGAGAAGTCCGGGAAAACTCTTCAAAAATTGCACGATCATCTTATTCAGCAGGGCTTCCAAAAAAGGATTCAAAAAACAGTATCTGATTCATCAGGACGTCCTGTTTATTCTCGAGGCGATTTGGGAACGATTCAGTTTGTTTGTCCGTTGGTTCGGGCCAATCAAAAACCCGCATCCCAAGGTCTTTCAGCTGTTCCTGAAAAAAGAATTTCCCTTCTTTTGGAAAATCCTCATGCGGTCGATGTTACCTACCTAGGGCGATCATATGAGGTCTGGATTCCACAGGTCGGAAGATTCATTTTAGATAAGGGATGGCAATTGAGCACGGGAAGAAAATTGAACCCCGATCGAGTTTATGAATCAGCTCGTAGTTTAATGATTATGTTGGATTTGTTGGTGTCTCACGATGAACTTCAAGAAGAAGCGCTTAACGATTTATTGGAAATTCGCCCTCCGGGGTTAGTTCGTGAATTTCTAGATAATCTTAAACAAAATGGTCCTGGATCAGTTCTTTGGGAATCAGCCCAAAATCTTTATATGGAAAGATACCCTGGTTCCAAAATTGTTTCTTTAACGAGCTGGTATTGGAAATTTATTCCCTATGCAGTTCGCTTTTTTGAGCAACATAAAGAAGAAACGACATAAAATCTAAGTTATAAACGGAATTAGTGCACTATGAAGACAATGAAAAAAAAAGTTAAATCCTCCCAACCTGTGGCATTGATTACAGGGGCGGCAAGCTCACTAGGGAGCGAAATAAGCCGTACTCTGGTAAAAAAAGGTATGCGAATCGTCCTTCATTATGGGGACTCACTTGAAAAAACGCTTAACTTTCAAAATGAACTTAATAATATAGGCGCCGAAACATTCCTGGCTCAAGCTGATCTTAAAGAGCCAACTCAAATAAAAAAACTGATTGAGAAAATTGATCGCAAATGGGGCAGGTTGGATGTTTTAGTTAATAGTGCTTCTATTTTTAAGCCGACGCCACCGGATATTATTTCTTGGCAGGATTGGAATGAGATTTTCACTTTAAATACTTTTTCGCCAGCATTTTTAGCAACCGTGGCAAAAAGTCTTCTTAAGAAAAACAAAGGATGTGTCATCAATATTACGGATATTTATGGTGAGGTTCCCGCTTTGGAAAATCACTCGATTTATTCAACTTCGAAAGCGGCGCTTGTTTTTTTAACGAAATATTTAGCCATGGAAATGGGCCCGGAAATTAGGGTTAATGCTGTCTCGCCGGGTGTCGTTTCGTTTCCGCCGAACTACAGCGCTAAAAAGAAAAAAGAATTGATCGAAAAATCGACCCTTCGGCGCCAAGGGACTCCTCGTGAGATTGCCGACGCGGTTTTATTTTTGGTTTCGAATCAATTTGTGACAGGCCAGGTTTTAAAGGTGGATGGAGGACGTTTTATTTTTTGAGTGTTTTGGGTGTGAAGTCAGGAAAAGTGTGGCTTGGTAATTGCTTGATTTTTTGATGCCGATCTTTAAACTCTGCCGCAATTTCTATTAGGGATTTTTTGGTTATGGGATGAATCCAGCCAGTGTGAATTTCAAGTAAAGGAAAAAGGACAAAAGCTTTTTTTTCGATATCCGGGTGCGGTAACGAAAAGGCTTTTGACTTTTTAACGCTATTTTTCCAAATAATTAAATCTAAATCTAATGTACGGGGATCATTCGTTTTTTTGTTTTTGACCCGACCAGTCGTCTTTTCTAAAAGATGTGCCCATTTTCTTATTTGTTCGGGGTTCGCGTTTGTTCTAATAGCCGCGACCATATTCCAAAAAGATGGCTGCTGAATCTTGCCAACAGGCGAGGTTTTATAAACGTGAGAGCATGCGATTATACCGTATTTTTTATCGATTTCTTTTAAAGCGAGTTCAAGATTTTTCTTTGGGTTAATGTTAGAGCCAAGGCTCAAAAAAACGCAGCTAGAATCTTTTTCAAACAGTCGTGTTCTATGAATTTGAATTCCAACATTTTGTGACCCGCGTATCGCGCCGGGTTTGGAGACTTTTAAGTCAATTTCTTCTAACTCGAAATTTGATAATAAAAGTTGTGCTAACTTTTCGGCGAGAGTTTCAATGAGTTGGAAACGGCTTTTTTCCACAAAGGAAATGGTAGTTTTAGCGATTTTCTTATAATTGACGGTGTCGCTAATGCGGTCATGTTGTGAAGCTTTAATAATGTCGCTAGTGAACTTTATGTCGATAACGACATCTTGTTTTTGCTTTCGTTCCCACTCGAAAATGCCGATAATGCACGACACTTTGAGGCCCGTCAGAATAATGCAATCTTTCTGTGACAACTGAAACTCCCCTTGGAAGTAATTAGACCTGATTCTAAAGTAAAAGTCCTTTCCAAAACCATCTATTTTGAAATCTTGTTTTTTCAAGAGGCGAGATATGTTGATATACTGTTTTTTCTTGGATGAAACGCGTAGTTAAAAAAACTAAGGCGCTATGATGAAGATTAATGACATTTTTAAACAAAAATCAAAAGTTCTTTCTTTTGAACTTTTCCCTCCGAAAAGGGATGGTAATTTGGAAGGTCTTTTTCAAACAGTTGAGGAGTTAAAAAAACTTCATCCTGATTATATTTCCATTACTTATGGTGCCGGCGGCTCAACCAGGGACATGACGTATGACATCGCGATCCAGCTTAAGGAGATAGGCGTTTTGCCTCTGATGCACTTTACATGCGTGGGTCATTCCCGTTTTGAGATTAAACACCTGTTAAATAAATTGAAATCGGCTGGAATTGAGAATCTTTTAGCGTTAAGGGGTGATCCACCAAAAGGTGAGACTACTTTTGTGCCGGCCCCGGACGGTTTTAGATATGCGAGTGAATTAATTCAATTTATACGTTCTGAAGGTTATGACTTTTGTTTGGGTGTGGCCGGCTATCCTGAAGGCCATTTAGAAGCTCCGACTCGTTCGGCTGATATTCAGAATTTAAAAAGAAAAGTCGATGCGGGTGGTCAATTCATCGTTACCCAGTTGTTTTTTGATAATCAAGACTACTTTCAGTTTGTGGAGGAAGTCAGAAGAAACCAAATTTCTTTACCAGTTCAACCAGGTATTTGGTTGTTATCTGATTACACTCAGATTGAAAAAATTTGCCATCTTTCTGGCGCGAAATACCCCGAGGCTTTGAATGCTTTAATAGAGCCCATTAAAGCCGATAAAGAAAAAGTCTTGCAGGCTGGTATTGATTACGCGACGCGTCAATGCGAAGAACTCCTTAGAAACGGGGCTCCGGGAATTCACTTTTATGTTATTAATAAAAGTCGCTCGGTTCAGGCGGTGGTTGAAAACTTGAAGGCTAGGGGTTTGGTTTTTACTCAAAATGCCCCTTAGATTCATGTTTACTGTTTTAATTTAAATCCTGCCCAAAAAATCTAATTGTTAGGGTTTAGCTCTTTTAACACCTAATGGTTACCTATATACTTGCTGTGAACCTTATATAAACCGCTAGTGTTTGGGAGAAAATGAATGAGTGATGCTTCCTCTGTTTTTAGCCGTCTTCGGAATGTGCTTCAAAACACATATTTTTTCCAATCGCTGAAACTAAATGAATTGGATGAACTGATTGGTCATTTGAGAATGATCCGGGTTCAAAAGGGCTATGAAATCATCAAACAGGGTGATCCCGGCGATGCTTTTTATTTGATCGCTTCGGGTAAGGTTTCAGTTTGGAAAAAAAAGACATTGGGAAAATCGAAAGTGGCAGAATTGGGAGCTGATGAATTTTTTGGCGAAATGGCGCTTATTTTTAATGAACCGAGAAATGCTACAGTTGTCGCTGAAGAAGTCAGCGAGCTTTTTATTCTTCAACGATATGATTTTGATAAGATTTTAATGAAAAATCCGGCTATTGCTCAGGAACTCAAAAAAGCTTATAACGAGCGAAAGAGCAAGTAATCCTCTGAAAGACAATTGACAAGCATCGTGAAGATTGGCATATTCACTGGCCTGTTCAATTCTCCCCCCGTGGTTTTATAACTAATTGAACAGTTTATTTTCCTTATTTTTGTGAGGCTTAACGGATGGCGGGGTAGCTCAGTTGGTTAGAGCATTCGGCTCATACCCGAAGTGTCGGCGGTTCGAATCCGCCCCCCGCTACCATTTTTAGGCCTGAGGAAATTTTAATGATGAACCGATTTGTCCTTCCCCCGTTTCCCTTTTCTGAAAAAGCTAAGCTTCTGGTTGGCGTGTCTGGCGGATCCGATTCCATGGGTCTTCTTCTGTCTCTTTTTGAGCAATTGCCGAATGCCTCTCAACGCTTGATTGTTGTTCACATCAATTACGGTCTTCGCGGTCGTGAATCAAATGGCGATGCGGAATTTGTGCGTGGATTTTGCCGGCAGCGTCATCTGTCTGTCCGCTTTTTAAAGGTTTCGAGATTTAAAAATAAAATCAAACTTCAAAAACGATCATTACAAGATCTTGCCCGCGAAATCCGATATGTCTTTTTTCAAAAGCTGGCCCTTAAGGAGAAGGCATGGGGAATAGCTGTGGCTCATCACCTGGAAGATCAGTCGGAAACAATTTTGGACCGTTTTTTACGAGGATCAGGAGCTCGAGGTCTCTCGGGTTTGAGGCCGGTTCAAGCCCTCTCGCTTATTCCCGGAATACCAGCGCTGAAGATTTGGCGGCCTCTGCTTCATTATTCAAAAAATCAGATCCAATCCTATTTAAAAACTCGTGGAATTAATTGGAGAGAAGACGCTTCCAATCAATCGCAAGACTATCGGCGAAACCGACTTCGGCACGAAGTCATTCCTTTTCTTTCTCGACTAAATTCACGCTTGCCTGAAGTTTTGGCCCGTATGGGGGAAGTAACATCGGAAGAAGATCGTTTTATGGACGAACTAACGCGATCAGTTGAAAAAAGACTGAAGAGCCGTTGGAAGTCCGAACAGTTTAAGGGTGACGCGGTTTACTTTAAGTTGATTCCCTTGGCTTTAAAAAGAAGGTGGGTTCGATACGCTACAGAGAGGCTCAATGAAAAAGCCCGAGGCCTTTCTTTTGAACGAATTGAGGAAGTGATTCGAGTATGGGAAGGTAAAGAAACCGGACCACGAGATATGGGGTTTGGTCTTAGTGCCGATAAAAAAGGCCAGGATTTGTTTTTGCGTTATCAGAACGAGAAGAAACCAGTAAAACGAAAGATTTCATAAGACAAAAGCCTCATTTTCGGCTTTTTGGCCCCCCTTTTTCCTTTTTTCTACCATTGCTTGCAAATGGAAAAAGGGCTCGGATATGATACGATTCCTTGCTTATTAAAGGAAATGTTCCTAGCTTCTAGCATCGGTCCTGACGCTATTTTCTTAATTGAGGAGTCTTTTGTGAACCAGTTTTTCCGGATTTCAGCCCTTTGGCTTTTCATTTTTCTCATCATCATGTTTTTGGTCCGCCAGGTTCAAAGTCCCAAGCCCCAAAATGACTGGGGATATTCCCAGTTCATTTCTGAAGTACAGGCTGGACATGTTAAAGAAGTTGAAATTCACCCCGAAGATCGCTTGGCTTTGGGAACGGCAAATGACGACTCCAAATTCAAGGCGGTTATTCCTGAGGATCCTAATCAAGTGTTGACGAACCTGCTTTTGAGCAAGAACGTTAAATTAACTGTTGAAGCACCCAAGAACACCTTTTGGTTGTCCGTGCTTTTGCAGTTGGGACCGATGGTTCTAATTTTTGGATGGCTCTTTTTCATGATGCGCCAAGCCCAATCGGGTAGCGGTGGGGCGATGGCGTTTGGTAAAAGCCGAGCCCGCTTGATGACCACGGGTCAGCAAAAAATCACCTTTGCCGATGTGGCAGGCGTGGATGAAGCCAAAACTGAGCTTATGGAAGTTGTCGACTTTTTAAAAGATCCCAAAAAGTACCAATTGCTGGGTGGCAAAATTCCAAAAGGCGTTATTCTTTTGGGCCCTCCTGGGACAGGTAAAACTTTGTTAGCCAAAGCCGTCGCAGGCGAAGCGGGGGTTCCGTTCTTTTCCATTTCGGGCTCGGATTTTGTGGAAATGTTCGTGGGTGTGGGCGCGGCCCGTGTCCGTGATCTTTTTGAGCAAGGAAAGAAACACGCTCCTTGCATTATCTTTATCGACGAAATTGATGCGGTTGGGCGTCAGCGTGGTGCCGGGCTGGGCGGCGGCCACGATGAAAGAGAACAAACTTTGAACGCTATGCTGGTGGAAATGGATGGGTTTAACACCAATACCGGAGTTATTTTGATCGCGGCGACCAATCGGATGGACGTATTGGATCCGGCTTTACTGCGTCCGGGTCGTTTTGACCGTCAAGTGGTTGTGGACCGTCCCGATTTGGGAGGCCGTGAAGCCATCTTGCGTGTTCATTCCAAAAGCGTGACTTTGGCAGATGGCGTGGACCTTTCAGTCATCGCCCGCCGTACCCCAGGTTTCTCGGGCGCTGATTTGGCAAATCTGATTAACGAAGCGGCTCTTTTGGCCGCTCGCCGCGGCAAAAAAGCCGTTGGACTGGAAGAACTGGAAGAATCCATTGACCGCGTTATGGCCGGGCCCGAACGCCGTACTCGCGTCATCTCTGACGAAGAAAAGAAAATTGTGGCTTATCATGAGTCGGGTCACACGATCGTGGGCAAGATGATTGATGACTCCCACAATGTTCATAAAGTTTCCATTATTCCTCGGGGCCACGCGGCTTTGGGAGCGACTTGGTATTTGCCCAATGAAGAACGCTTCCTCGCTTCGAAGACAGAGCTTTTAAACCGCATCACGGCTCTTTTGGGCGGGCGTTCCGCCGAAGAGTTGACCTTCGGGGATGTGACAACGGGAGCCGGCGACGATTTAAACCGTGCTACGGATATCGCCCGGGCTATGATTTGCGAGTATGGCATGAGTGAGAAGCTGGGTTCCATCACGTTGGGCAAAAAAGACGATATGGTTTTCATTGGCCGGGATTTGATGAAAGAAAAAAATTATTCCGAACAAACGGCCCAAATGATTGACGCTGAGGTCAAGCGTATCGTTGAGAGCTGTCATAAAAAAGCTCTTGATATTCTCAAAAAGAACCGTAAATTCCTCAAAGCCATGGCCGAAGCTCTTCTCGAGCGCGAAGTCCTCGATTCAACTGACGTGGATACGATTTTGGCGGGAAAGAAATTGGCTAACAAGCCTTCTTCTAAAACGCCGAGCAATTCCTCGACTCCTTCCAACCCAACCCCGACGCCCGTGACGCCCAATGTCACGCTGAAGCCACAAGTGGCGCCGTCTCAAGCGATGAAGGGCGGACGGATTGGATAAGGCTCGTATTGAGAAAGCCGTCCGTGAGATTCTTTTGGCGATTGGGGAAGACCCTGAACGCGAAGGCATAAAAGAAACTCCCAAACGTGTCGCTAAGATGTACGAGGAAGTTTTCTCGGGTATTGAAGTGGACGCTAAAGATGTCATGACGGTTTTCACGACGGAAGGCCATGAAGAGATGGTGATCCTTAAGGATATTCCTTTCTATTCCATGTGCGAGCATCACTTACTTCCTTTTTACGGCAAGGCCCATGTGGCTTACGTTCCCCGCAAAGACCGGCTGTCGGGGCTTTCCAAATTGGCTCGAATTGTGGAAGTTATCTCCCGGCGCCCGCAGCTTCAAGAACGTATCACCACCCAGGTTGCCGATACCATCATGAAAGTATTGAAGCCCTACGGTACGCTGGTCATTGTGGAAGCGGAACATCTTTGCATGACCATGCGGGGGGTTAAAAAACCCGGTTCCCGCATGACAACCTCGGCTGTCCGCGGTATTTTCCGAAAGAGCGTCGCTACCCGAAACGAAGCTTTGCAATTAATCGGAAAGTAGGTTTCTTATGGCGGGAAGAAAAAGTATTTCTTTCCGTGTGCTTCACCCCGATCCTTTCGAGTTTTTTAGGTTTTCCAGTTTCGCTCCCGAAGTTCATTGTTCCGCCGAGTTCCCCTCCAAATCCCAGGCGTTAAAATTTGAAAAATTTCTCTTAGAGTTTTCCCGCGCCCGTTATCCCCATTTAGAAGGTTTACCTTCGCTTAAGGTGCTTTGGTCCATGCCTTGGACTCAAGTCCTCTTACTACCGGAAAAATTAAAGTTCTTTCCCGAGCTTTCCTCACAAATGCAAAAAGGCTTAAAAGGATATTCGAGTAACGGATTTTGGGAACTCAAAGGAAGGAGTTCCAAATCTTACCGATGGGCCCGCCAAACACAGTTAATGGGTGTGCTCAATATCACGCCGGACTCTTTTTTTGACGGCGGACGTTATCTGGACCCGCAAGCCGCGGTGGAACAGGCTCTGAGGATGCAGGAAGAAGGTGCGGATTGGATTGATGTGGGGGGGAGTCTAGCCGTCCCGGCGCCAAATTGGTTTCGATCAAAGAAGAAAAAAAACGAATTCTCCCCGTCATTAAGGCCTGCGCTAAGGCCCTTGGAGTTCCCCTCTCAGTGGATACCTATAAATCAGAGGTCGCTTTAGCCGCCGTCGGTGAGGGCGCCCAAATGGTGAATGATATTGGGGCCTTGCGATTAGACCCGCGTATGGGAAAAACGGTGGCCCGTCTTAAAGTACCTGTGGTTTTAATGCATATGCAGGGAAAACCCCGGACGATGCAAAAAAAACCGGTTTATCAGGATTTGATCGGAGACCTCATCGCTTTTTTCCGGGAACGCCTCGAATTTGCCCGGAACTGCGGTATTTCGGAAGAACGAATTCTCATTGATCCGGGTTTCGGATTTGGAAAAACTCCGGCGCACAACGTTGAAATTACCCGCCGGCTTTGGGAATTTAAAATCCTGGGGCATCCCATTGTGAACGGTCCTTCCCGCAAGTCCACGCTGGGTTTTTTACTGGGGGGCGCGCCGCCGGAAGAAAGAATTGAGGCTACCGCGGCGGCAGTGACCGCTTCAATTCTTAAAGGCGCGGACATGATTCGAGTTCATGATGTCAAAAGCATGGCCCGTGTGGTAAAAATAGCTGATGCCATCCGTTATGACCGGGGACTGACCGCGCCATGAACAATCTCGTCACGCTTTTTCATAATTTCAGGCTCTCCGACCTCTTCGATATTCTGGTTGTGTCCTATGTCACCTACCAACTCTTGCTTTTAATCCGGGAAGTTCGCGCTGGGCGTATTGTTCTGGGATTCGCCATTCTTTTTTTAGCGACCATTATCGCCAGTCAATTTCATCTTTTAACTTTAGATTGGCTTTTAAGCAACCTGGGGCCATTTTTGCTGATCGCTTTCGTGGTGGTTTTTCAACCGGACTTACGCCGGATCATCACTCAAATCGGCCGGAGTGGATTTTGGGGCGGAGTTTTTCAAGGCGACGCCCTTCTTTTTAAAAATGTGACCGCCGCAGTTCGGGACCTGCTTAAAAGCCGGCGGGGGGCCATTATTGTTATTGAACGAGACGATAGTCTTCTGAGTATTTTTGATTCGGGCACTCTCATTGACGCCAATGTAACAGAAGAATTATTAGTGACCCTTTTTGTCGCCCATTCTCCCCTCCATGACGGAGCGGTTATTATTCAAGGCGGCAAGATTGCTGCGGCGGGCTGTATTCTTCCCCTTAGCCAGAACCCCAATTTAAGTAAATCTTATGGTACCCGCCATCGGGCGGCGGTCGGTATTACTGAAGAAACGGACGCGCTGGCGATTGTGGTTTCGGAAGAAAGCCACACCATCGCTTTCGCCATGGCGGGAAAAATCACGCCTGAAATCGACGCGGATACACTCGAAGAGATGCTCACGCTTTACGGCACTAAAGTCGAGTAAGGGAACTTTATGAAACGCTGGATATTTCAAAATTTAGGTTTGAAAGTCATGGCCTTTGTCATCGCCATCGCTCTTTGGGCCTATGTGGGTTCCCGTCAAATTTTAGAACGGCGTCTCACGCTTCACCTGGAATTGACGGATATTCCCGCGGGAATGACCGTCGACTCCAACGTTCGTACGTCGATCCCAATCAATTTGATCGGGCGTAAGGAAAGTGTTTTAGATTTAGATCCGGAGGACTTAAAAGCGGTCGTCAGCCTGAAAGGATATCTGCCGGGTCAAAAAGAAATGGTGGTTCATCCCCGGGTGCAGCCTCTGCCTCCGGGCGTCACTGTCAGTTCATCGGATATTCCGGTTCACTTGGTACCCCTTACGGGGACCGATTCTTCCATTAAATAAAAAGGCGGAGAATAATGGCAACTCTTGGCGTGAATATCGATCACATCGCCACTTTAAGACAGGCCCGGCGGGAAGAAGACCCAGATCCGATTGCAGCCGCCCGTCTAGTTGAAAAGGCGGGGGCTCATGGCATCACGGTTCATCTTCGGGAAGACCGGCGCCATATCCAAGACAGGGATGTCATTCAACTTCGAAAAACAGTTCGAACCCGCCTCAATTTAGAAATGGCCGCTACTGAAGCGATGGTCCAATTCGCTCTTCGGTTCAAACCTGATCAGGTGACATTGGTTCCCGAGAAGAGGCGGGAGTTGACCACCGAGGGAGGTTTGGCACTTAAGTCTTCTCCGCACCGGTTTGAAAAGGCGATTGACCGCTTACAAGCGCGGGGTATCCCGGTTTCGCTTTTCATTAATCCTGATCCTAAAACCATAGATCTTTCATCGCGTCTAGGAGCGACTTCCATTGAGATTCACACAGGGGAATACAGCCAAGCTTTTCGCAAAAAGGGTCCGGTTCAAAAGGAGCTAGCGGCCATCGCGCAGGGGGCTTTATTGGCCCGGTTTCTCGGGCTAAAAGTCCACGCGGGCCATGGTCTTACTTATGATAATGTCCTGCCCATTGCCGCCTTGCCGGAAATAGAAGATCTGAATATCGGCCATAACCTCATCGCCCGCGCTTCTATGGTAGGATTAGAAAGAGCGGTTGGCGAAATGCTCGCTTTGCTTCGAAAAGCTAAAAAAATCAAAGGGGGATTCCATGGGTAAGCTTATTTTCTTCGCGGTGATACTAATAGCGGGTGGAATTGGCTATTACCTTTGGAATCAAGTCCCTGATACCCCCAAAGAACAAACCTTAGGCGGTTACACCCATGCCTTGCAAAACGACGAAGCCAAGGCCAAGGCGGTCGTGGGAGCCGCGAATTTGGAAAACGTTCAGGGCGCGGTTCATAAATTCAGAGCCGACAAGGGCTCACTGCCAGCCGATTTACAGGAATTGGTTCCGAATTATATCGACCACATTCCCGGCGGTCTTCAGTATGACGCTTCCACGGGAACCGTCTCCGCCGCCCAGTAGCTTTTTTTCTTGAAAAAGCCCAAACCCCTCATCGATGAGGCTCAAGCCTTTCGTTACGCGATCTGGCTTTTAAGCCGGCGCCCTTACAGCACCGGTGAGCTTTTAGAAAAGTTCCGTCTTCGCACCCTGCCTTCGGACCTTCAACAAAAAGTCCTAAACCGTCTTTTGGATAAGAAATTCGTGAATGACGCGTCTTTCACGGAGGCCTTTATCCACTCAAAGATGGGTCAAAATTGGGGACCCTCTAAGATCCGCATGGGGCTGCTGAAGAAGAAGATTCCCCGGGAACTGATGGAAAAATCCGTCGCGGAATCTTACTCTTCCCAGAAGGAAGCTGAAATCGCGCGGGAATTGCTGGAACGGCAAAAACAAAGATTTTTGAGGAAAAAAGAGAAGAAAAAGGGCCAGCGGTTGCGCCAAGCCAGCGAGTTTTTAATTCGAAAGGGCTATTCTTTTAGCGCCGCGCGTCTCGCCGTTCAAGCGGTTTTCGGCTATAATCCCGACCTTCTTGAAGACCAAAATTGAACGAGGTTTTTTATGGGAGTTCCCACGACTGGCAGTGAAATCAGGCAGGCTTATTTGGATTTCTTCAAATCCAAAAACCATAAAATCGTGCCCTCGTCTTCTTTAGTTCCTGAAAATGATCCGACCCTTCTTTTATCTAACGCTGGGATGAACCAGTTCAAACCTTACTTTTTGGGAACGATTCCTTTTCCCAATGCGGTACCTTACGCTGCGTCTTGCCAGAAGTGCTTCCGCACGGGCGATTTGGAACGGGTCGGTTATACGGCCCGACATCATACTTTTTTTGAAATGCTCGGAAACTTTTCCTTTGGCGGCTACTTCAAGAAGGAAGCCATTGAGTGGGCCTGGGAATTCGTGACGGAAGTGCTGAAAATCGAAAAAGACCGCCTTTGGGTCTCTGTTTTCGAAAAAGACGATGAAGCCATCGAGTTGTGGAAGAAGACCGCGAACCTTCCGGTGGAACGCATTGTGCGCATGGGGGAGGAATCCAACTTTTGGACGATGGGCCCCACCGGCCCTTGCGGACCCTGTTCGGAAATCTATGTGGATTTAACTCCGGAAAAAGGTCCCACTCAAAATTTCGATGAAGACGCGGAAACGGGACGTTATCTTGAAATTTGGAACTTGGTATTTACCCAGTTTGACCGTCAAGAGGATGGAACGTTAAAACCTCTTCCGAAACCCAATATCGATACGGGCATGGGATTAGAGCGGGTCGCCAGCGTCCTTCAAAAAGTTCCCTCGAACTACGAAACCGATCTCATGGCCCCCTTGGTAGCCGCGATCGCGAAAGTGAAGAACCTTTCTTATAAAGCCGATTCCTCTCAGTCCTATACTTCTCTTAAAGTGATTAGCGATCACTTGAGGGCGACAACCTTTCTAATCGCGGACGGTGTTTTGCCCTCAAATGAGGGCCGGGGTTATGTCTTGCGTCGCATTTTGCGCCGGGCAATCCGCCATGGCAAACTTCTGGGTTTTGATCAGCCTTTTCTCAATCAGCTCATTCCTGAAGTCGGAAAGATCATGGGCTCGGTTTATCCCGAAGTGGTTAACCGCAAGGAACATATTGTGAACGTGGTCAGGGCTGAGGAAGAGCGGTTTTATGAAACCATCGCGATTGGCACCGAACGGTTAATGGAAAAAGTGGAAGCCCTCAAAAAAGCAAAAAGCCAAGTTCTTTCAGGTGAGGAAGCTTTTACGCTTTATGACACTTATGGATTTCCCTTGGACTTAACCAAAGAAATTCTTAAAGAACAGGGTTTGTCGGTGGATGAAGCGGCCTTCAAGACGGAGATGGAAGGTCAAAGAGAGAAAGCCCGTTCGGCCTGGAAGGGAAGCGGCGACGCGGCGCTGCCCCCGCTTTATAAAGAACTATCGGCCAAAATTCCCGCGACGATTTTTAAAGGCTATGAAAAGACCAAGGACTTAGGTCAAGTAGTCCAAATCCTTCGGGTAAAAGACAAGAAACACGAAATGGTTGACCGCCTCAATGAGGGTGAATATGGTTTCGTTCTTTTAAATCAGACTCCCTTTTACGCCGAAAAGGGTGGACAGGTGGGCGATAAGGGCGTCATTCAAGGTTTCAATTCCGCTGAAGTTTCCTGGGTGGATGTGTTGGACACCCAAATGGTGTCTGACACCCTCGTCGGCCATTGGGCTTTCATGAAACGCGGCAAGTTATCCGCCGGGCAGAAGGTGGAGGCGGCGGTAGAAGAAAGCGACCGGCGGGCTACCATGCGCAATCATACGGGTACTCATCTTTTACACGCGGCTTTACGAAAAGTACTGGGCACCCATGTGGGTCAAGCGGGCAGTTATGTGGGACCGGACCGTTTGCGTTTCGACTTTACCCATTTTGAGGGATTGAAGCCCGAACAACTTCGCCGGATTGAGAACATGGTGAACCATCAAATCTTGGAAAACATTCCAGTCAGCAAAGAAGAGATGTCTTTGGACGAAGCGAAGAAAAAGGGCGCTTTAGCCTTCTTTAGCGATAAGTATGGAGACCGAGTGCGCATTGTAGATATTCCCGGATTTTCCATGGAATTTTGCGGCGGGACCCATGTCAACCGTACAGGGGATATCGGTCTGTTTAAAATCTTGAGTGAAACCTCAGTGGCTTCGGGCGTGCGCCGGATTGAGGGAATCACGGGTGAAGGCTCCTTAGCCAAAGTAAACCAAGAAGAAGAGACTCTCAAAGAAGTGGCTCAGCTTTTAAAGAGCTCCGACGGGGAGTTGAAAAACAAAGTTCAGGCTTTGCTGGATGAGTTAAAAGGTAAAGAAAAAGAATTGTCTTCCTTGAAATCCAAACTGGCGGGTAGTTTGGTGGATGAGGTTTTGGCCAAGAAGAAAGACGTGAGGGGTGTTTCACTGGTGGTGGCCCGCACGGACGAATTGGACCCGGAAGGCATGCGCCAATTGATTGATACCCTGAAATCGAAGATGGGAAGCGGTGTCATTGTGTTGGGTAACGGCAAGCCCAATCAAATCGCCTTTATCGCTGGGGTTACCAAAGATTTGATTGGCAAAATTAAAGCGGGCGATCTGGTAAAAGAAGTCGCCAAAATCACCGGCGGCGGCGGCGGCGGAAGGCCGGACTTGGCCCAAGCGGGCGGCAAAGACGTTTCCAAAGTCGACGAGGCTTTAGGCCAAGTTTTTAACTTCTTAAACAAAATCTTATCTTAAATGAAACGATGGCTGGGCCTTGATTTGGGTCATGTTCGGATTGGTGTGGCCTTATCGGATCCTTTGGGAATTACCGCCCAGCCCTTAACGGTTTTGGCATCGGCAGGCACTCAACAAGACATCATCTCGATTGGTGAGCTCGTGAATCAACATGAAGTGGCTCAGGTGATCGTCGGGCTACCTTTTAATATGGACGGCACAGACAGTAGTCAAACTCGGAAGGTTCGAGAGTTCACCTTTAAACTTTCGGAAAAATTGAATTCCCCAGTTTTTTTTGTGGATGAGAGGCTGACGAGCCGCCAGGCGGAACGAACGATGATTGAGGGCAATGTACGGCGGGAAAACCGCAGAGGAAAAGTCGATAAAATCGCGGCGGCGCTATTGCTCCAGTCCGCGTTGGAAGGGGCTCCTTTGATCGCGGTGGAGAAACCATGAAAATCCTTAAATGGTACGGCTTCTTCTTTTCCTTTTTTTTATTTTTCTTTGTTTATGTTTTTACGCCGACTTTTTTCTTTCCGGGTTCAAGCGTCGATATACCCGTCTATTCCAAAAGCAGCGCGCGGGAAATCGCCCGTAAGTTGAAAGAAAAAGGTGTTCTGCATTTTGCTTTTCCTTTCCGCCTCTTAACGAAGTTGACACACGCCGACCGCCGGTTGAAAGCGGGTCTCTATCAATTGAATCCACGGATGAGTTTGTGGGAAGTGTTAACGACTTTGAGCGAAGGGAAGAGCGAGCTTCTCGCTCTGAAAGTGCCCGAAGGCTATACGGCTGATCAAGTCGCGCAAGAATTAGAAAAAATGAAAGTCACAACCGAATCTCAGTTTTTAAAAACCGCTCAAACTTCGACTCTTTTAAAAACATTGGGTATCCAAGGTCCCACGGCGGAGGGATTCTTATTTCCCGAAACCTATCGCATTCCCTTGGGCGCTACCTGCGATGAATTGCTTGAATTAATGGTGCGGCAATTTTTCGATGTGATGGGAAGCGATTTTGAAAGCCGCTGCCTTCAAAAGGGGTTAAGTCCTTACCAAGCGGTCATTTTGGCTTCGATCGTTGAAAAAGAGGCTCATAACCCGGATGAACGCCCCATTATCGCGGGCATCCTCTATAACCGCCTGCATCAAAAGATGCGCCTGCAGGTGAACGCGACTTTGAACTACATCATGAACACCAAACACGCCTGGATGACCAATGATGAAATCAACAATACGCATACGCCCTATAATACCTATCTGCACCGGGGCCTTCCGCCCACTCCGATTTGCAATCCAGGCTTAGCCTCGATTCAAGCGGTGCTTTCTCCCGCGGAGGTTCCTTATCTTTACTATGTGGCGCAGGGCGATGGCTCCAGTCTTTTTGCCACGACCTTTGCCGAACACGAAAAGAATATCCGCCTGGCCAAAAAAATATTGCGGGCGAAGCGGACTCGAAGCTCCAAGAGCGAGTAACTTCACCCTTGAAGGACCTCATTTTCCTTGCGGTTGAAGGCTTCCTGCTTTAATTTACCTCTCATGATGATTCAGGCTTTTCACCTCAGCAAAGTCCATTCCTCGGGCGTGAAGGTTCTTGACAATGCCACCCTCTCTATAGCCGATGGCGCTTTTGTCGCTATTATCGGAGAGAGCCGTACCGGTAAAAGTACCCTGCTCAAAATGCTGGGAGGGGAAGACAAGCCCAGCTTCGGCACTCTTCGGGTAAACCACAAAGACATTTATGGATTCTCCTCCAAGGAAAAACGCGAATGGCTTTCAGAAGTTGGCATGATTTTTCCGGATCTAAAACTTTTTCCCCATAAAACCGTTGAGGAAAATATTCTCTTCATTCTTCATGTCAAAGGCGTCTCCGGCGACGGGCAAAAAGAAGCCATCGGCAAACTGCTCGTCAAAGCCGGCTTGGGCGATAAAGTCAAAGCGAAACCCGCGGACTTATCCTCGGGCGAACAACAGATGGTCCAGGCCTTGAGGGCCATCATCTCGTGGCCCCGCCTTCTTTTAGCAGACGATCCTTTCCATGGTTTGGATGATAAAGCGGTCAGTATCTTGCTCCACTTCTTTTTGGAACTCAACAAAACCGGCAGCACAATTGTTCTTTCCACCCAACAAATGTCTTTTCTGGAGGCCGCGAAGAAAACTCCCGGTGAGACTCCGATTCAGTGGGTGAAACTGGAAAATGGAAAACTTTATCCGTTGGAGGAAAAAGTCCAGTGAATTTTATTTCCCGTTTGATGTTTGTTTTAAAAGAAGGGTTTCTCCAACTTTTTCGTTCCCGGGGATTGACGACCGCGGTGATCGTAATCGTGGCGGCGACTTTGATTCAACTTTCCCTTTTCCTGGGGATTTCCCGGGTGCTGGACCGCGCTTTGGCTTCTGCCAGCGAAAAATTTGAGATGGCGGTTTTTTTATCTACTTCCGCGGATGCTTCCGACCGTAAACGCATTCAGGACTGGCTGACCGCCGATCCCCGGGTTTTTTCCGCGAAAGTGGTGACGAAAGAAGAGGCGCTTCAGGAATTTCGGAAAGATCCCGAAATCGACCAGATGGTCCAGGCGCTGGGCGAGAATCCCCTAACCGATTCTTTCAGCGTGATATTGAAAAATGACGCCGCTGAAAAAATCGACGATTTAGTGGATAAATTGCGTAAAGATCCCCGTGTTGAGGAAGTGAATTACGGTAAGAATGAATGGGAAACAGTCTCAAATTTAAGCCATGTCGTGCGATGGGTCGGGCTTTTATTAGGCGGTTTTGTTTTTTTAACGGCGCTTTTTATTGTTTCCAACACGCTGACCCTGGCCCTTTGGGCGCGCCGAGAGGATTTTATTCTTTTATCGCGTATGGGAGCTCCGGCCTGGATGCGGTGGGGTCCCTACCTTTGGGAAGGGGTGCTGCAGGGGCTTATTGGCGCTTCGCTCGTGGTCATCTTTCTGGAGACCATTCGGCATGGGGCCGGGTTGGCTTTGGAAAAATATGGTGGTTTTGACGTACTCCTGAATCTGCCTTCGGAAGAATGGTGGAGTCTCTATAGCACACTTATCCTTTTAGGAACGATCTTGGGCGCTTCAGGCGCATTTTGGGCCCTCCAAAAAAAATGGGTGAAGGAACTGCTGTGATCTTTCGCCCTCGATTGTGGTTTTTGGGGGGGATGGTCTCATATTTTTTAATGGCCGCCGCCGCCCCGGCTCAAGACGCGATTCCCAGTCCCAGTCCGGATCCCAATCAAATTAAACAAGATCTCCTTCAAAATAAAAAAGGTTTGGCGGACATTCAGAAAAAATTAAGCGAGGAAAAAAAACAACAGCGCCGGGATATGGCCAAGGAAAAGAATATTCTTAGCCGGCTTCAAAAAGTCGATCAAAAATTAAATCAATTGGGACGGGAAAAGGATGTTAATGATCAAGACCTTCAAGAAACCCGATCCCGGATCAATGAGCTTCAGGATGAAATTACCGCGAATAAGAGCCAATTAACCCAAAGCCGGCTGCTTTTAAAGCAGCGTTTAAAGGCTCTTTACCGGGTTTCGTTCCGGCGGCCTTTTTTGGGCGGCCTGTTGGATTCGGAAAGCTTTACCGACCTAGCCCGTAAACTGAAATTTGAACTGATGCTGGCCAAGAGCAATGAAAAAATTCTTTCTCAAACCCTGGATCATGAGCAGCAACTGGAGCAAGACTCGAAACAGTGGGAATCGGAAGAAAAAAGACGTCAGCGGATTGTAACCGCTTTGGGCCGGCAAGAAAAAAGCTTTTCCCGAGAGCAAAAAAACCGCACCTCTCTTTTAACCTCTATCCGTCATGAACAGGATGTACGGGAGCAAACGATCGAGGATTTAAGCGACGCGGCGCAGGAACTTCAAACGAAGGTCGCTTTTTTTCTCCAACAAGCGGTGGAAGCCAAGAAAAAGGCCGCTTATGTTCCTGTCGGGACGGGATTGATGGTCAAACGTGGTAAATATTCCTGGCCTGTCACGGGACATATCATTTCTTTCTTTGGACGGCACAAGAATCTGGAATTTAACGCTATTGTGGATAACACCGGTATCCAGATTCAGGCCCCGGCGGGAACTCCCTTTAGGGCCGTCGATGGAGGCCGAGTGCGTTTCGCTGATTGGTTTAAAGGTTATGGAAAGTTAGTGATTTTAGACCATGGGGAGGGGTATTATTCTCTCTATGCCCAAGCCTCAGAATTGAACGTTTCGGAAGGCCAAGAGGTGGCCTCAGGACAAATTCTAGGGACCGTGGGTGATACGGGATCGCTGGTGGGAAGCAGTTTGTATTTTGAAATCCGCAAAAATGGGGTTCCTCAAGACCCCCTTCGTTGGCTGAAATACCGGATGTAACCTTTCCCTGAAAGTTCCCCTGGTTTTGAAGTATTAAATTTTGTTTGGAGGAAGTTATGGACCGCCGCCCCTCATTGCTTACGACCGCTTTTTTATTGCTTGCCTTGTGCGCCATCAGTTTCACCGCGGGAGCGGCCACCCAATCGGCCACTCATCCGCAAGCCACCAGCGAGGATGTTTACAAATATTTGAATCCTTTTGTGGATGCCTTGGCCATTATCCGGGAAAAGTATGTGGATGTGGATAAGACCGATCCCAAGACCCTGATTTATGGGGCTCTTCAGGGAATGGTGAATACGCTTGATCCTTTCAGCCAATTAGCAATACGTCTTTTTTTTTTTTTTTTTTTTTTTTTTTTTTTTTTTTTTTTTTTTTTTTTTTTTTTTTTTTTTTTTTTTTTTTTTTTTTTTTTTTTTTTTTTTTTTTTTTTTTTTTTTTTTTTTTTTTTTTTTTTTTTTTTTTTTTTTTTTTTTTTTTTTTTTTTTTTTTTTTTTT
>CAWKIY010000080.1:0-5760 GCA_963849245.1 candidate division FCPU426 bacterium
ACGTGGGTAAAAGCGGAGCCATCTTTGATCCGGTGAAGCTGCATTGGATGGGAGCGCAATACATCGCCAAGATGCCTTTAGACGATTTGACCCGGGCGGTATTGCCCTTCTTGGCGGACGCCCAATATTTAACCCGGGAACAGGCCCGCAGTAAGTTTGATTGGCTTAAACAAGTCGTCGATGTGGTGCGCACCAGCATGGGCTGCTTCACCGATGTGGTGAAGGAAACGTTTTATTTCTTCTCGGACGAGTTGCATTTTGAACCGTCTCAGACGGATGAGATGAAAGGCCAAAAGGCCTTACTTGAAACCTTCCAAAAAGCCTTCGCCGCGATTGAGGTGTTTAATGGCGAGAATTTCTTGGCTGCGGTAAAAGAAGTCGGCAAGCAGTCTGGAACAAAAGGGAAAGCTTTGTATCATCCCTTGCGCCTGGCTTTGACGGGCCGGGAAGACGGGCCGGAGTTGGTGAAGATCACCCCGCTTTTGGGAAAAGATAAAGTGATTGAACGGTTAGGAATTTGGACGTCGGGTAAAATTTAAGTTTCTTAAAGAGTTCGAATGTTTGAATATATTAAATCCATTCTCGATCGGGATCCGGCGTCACGGGTTTGGGAGCTTCCGTTGTATCCCAGCGTCTATGCCTTGCTTCTGCACCGTTTAGCCCACTTCTTATGGTTGATAAAGCTTCCTTTTTTTCCTCGGCTGATCTCTCAAATTTCAAGATTCCTGACGGGCATTGAAATTCATCCTGGTGCCCGTATCGGCAAATGCTTTTTCATCGACCATGGCGATGGAACGGTCATTGGGGAAACCTGCGAAATTGGCGATTATGTCACCTTGTTTCAACAAGTGACTTTGGGCGGAACGGGTAAAGACAAAGGCAAGCGTCATCCCACTTTACGCAACCATGTGGTGGTCGCGGCAGGGGCTAAAGTGCTGGGCAATATTGAGTTGGGCGAATACGCTAAAGTGGGCGCGAACGCGGTGGTGGTGATCAATGTCCCGCCCCATTCCACAGTGGTCGGTGTGCCGGGCCGGGTGGTGACTCTCCGGGGGAAAAGGCTGGAAGGTCACGAATTGGATCACACAAACTTGCCTGATCCCTTGCTGAGGCGTTTAGAACATTTAGAAAGAGATTTGGCTCGTCACGCTGGTTCATACGCGCCTCGGCCAAAGAAAAAAAAATCCTGAACCACTAAGTACACCAAGAGCACAAAGTGATATCTTTGCTAAAACTTAGTGCTTGGGTTACTTTGTGGAACTTGGTGTCCTTTGTGGTTCAAATTTCTTTTGAGGTTTTAAATGCTCAGAGTTACTAATACCTTAAGCGGTGAAAAAGAAGAGTTTAAGCCGATTCAAGACAACCAAATTAAAATGTACGTCTGCGGGCCTACCGTTTATGGTGACATTCACATCGGCAACGCCCGCTCGGCGGTGAACTTTGACACCATCCGGAAATATTTGATTTATGCTGGTTATTCAGTGAAATATGTGATGAACATTACGGATATCGACGACAAGATCATCAAGCTGGCTCTTGAGGAAAAGCGGGATGCTAAGGAGATAGCTGAAACCTATACCAAGGCCTATTTCGAAGTACTGGAAAAGCTGGGGGTCCAAAAAGCGGACCTTTATCCCAAGGCTACTGACAACATTAAAGAAATGATTGAGCTGATTACTGGGTTGGTCGAGAAGGACCACGCTTATATTGCCGGAGGGGATGTTCTCTTCGACTCTACCAGCTTCAAAACTTATGGAAAACTTTCAGGTAAGAATTTAGAAGAATTGATGGAAGGCGCCCGGGTTGAGAAAAACGAGACCAAGAAAAATCCGACCGATTTTGTACTTTGGAAAGCGGCCAAGCCGGGTGAACCCGAATGGGATTCCCCATGGGGCAAGGGAAGGCCGGGATGGCACATTGAATGCTCCGCTATGGTGCGCAAACACTTAGGCGACTCGATTGATATTCATGGCGGCGGCGTGGATTTAATATTTCCCCATCACGAAAATGAGATTGCCCAGTGTGAGGCTTTTACTGAGAAGCCCTATGTCAAATACTGGCTCCATAACGGCTTTATCGAGATTGCCGGCCAAAAAATGAGTAAGTCTCTGGGAAACATCTGGAAAGCTAAAGATGCCTTAAAGGATTTCCGCCCGGAGATTCTGCGTTACTTCTTCCTCAGCGCCCATTATCGAAGCGGGTTGAATTATGACCGGGAGATACTGGACGCGAACCGCCGCGGTTGGGATGAGTTCAATCTGACCTTTCAGCGGATTGAGGAATCGCTTAATAGCCCCGATGGCGTGGGGCAGATGAATCTATTGGAACTGCGTCTGGCGATTGATGAGGTGGAGTCCCAATTCAAAGAAGCGATGGACGATGACTTTAATACCCCGAAGGCGATGGCGGCTCTATTTGACTTAGCCCGGGAATCCCGCCGGGTCTTAAGTGAAACCTCCCGGGTGACTCCGGGCGCCAAAAGTATGCTCGCGGAAGTTTTGGATAAACTGAACCTTTTAGGCGGCGTGTTGGGGATTGTCACTTCCGAAAGGGTCGCGGTTCCTTCGGAAGCGGAAGACTTGGCTCGTCTGCGGGCTCAATTGAAGGCGGAGAAAAAATATAAAGAAGCGGATGAGGTCCGCGATAAGGTTTTGGCCCTGGGGTTCATTATTGAGGACGTTAAAGGCGGCCTTTTTCGTATACTGCCTAAGATATGATATAGGTGGCTTTTGCAGAAAACCAAATTGAGCCGCGCAAGGCCGTAAATGAGTTTTATCTCTTTCTCCTTCCTCCTTTTGTTCGCGCTAACGCTGGCCGGACGTTTTCTGATCGGCCGAACTAAAAAAGAAAAACCTTATTTGATTTTGCTCCTCGTTGCCAGTCTTGTTTTTTACGCCTCTTTCATTCCGGCTTATCTCCTTCTGCTTTTATTCACCACTTTGGTGGATTTCTACGCAGGCCAGAAAATTTTCGAAAGCACCCGACCTTCCCTTAAAAAAACCTATTTGGCCCTGTCCCTGGCGGCCAATTTGGGATTGTTAGGCTTTTTTAAGTATTCCAATTTCACCCTAGAGAACCTTCAAGATTTATTTCAACTCCTGGGAATGAATGGGAGCGGGATTCCCCATTTGGAGTTAGCGCTTCCCATTGGTATCTCCTTTTTTACTTTCCAGAGCATGAGTTACACCATTGATTTATATCGTGGGCAGATTAAGCCGGAAAAAAGTTATTGGCGGTTTTTGCTTTTCGTTAGTTTCTTTACCCATTTGATTTCCGGGCCCATTGTCCGGGCGAAGGAACTGCTCTATCAGTTTGACCGGAAACGAAAAATCCGATGGGGTTCTTGTTTCCAAGGGTTATATTTAATGATTTTTGGCTTTTTTCTGAAGATGGTAGTGGCGGATAACCTGGCAGTTTACGTGAATAAGTACTGGGAAAGGGGAGCGGCGGTTCAAATGCCAGCGGCGGTCCCTTTAGCGCTGGTTTTTTTGTTTTCGTGCCAAATCTTTGCGGATTTTTTCGGCTATTCCACTATCGCTATGGGTGCGGCTTATTTACTAGGCTTTAAATTGCCGGTCAATTTTAACAGTCCATATATCGCCGGCTCCTTTCGGGAATTTTGGACCCGTTGGCACATCACTCTTTCCCGATGGATTCGGGATTATCTTTATATCCCCTTAGGGGGAAACCAGGGTTCGGGGTTTCGGGTTTTTCGAACTTTGATGGTCACTTTTCTGCTGGCGGGTTTTTGGCATGGGGCCGCCTTTACCTTTTTGATTTGGGGCGGCATTCATGGTTTTGCGCTGGCGGTTGAAAGAATTCTGGGGTTTCAGAACTTCAAACAACCTTGGGTTGTAAGGATGATTTGGTTTCTGGTGGTGCAGGCCACCGTATTGTTGGCGTGGATTTTTTTCCGCGCGGAAAACTGCGGACAGGCTTTTGAGTTCTTGAAGAATATCACGGGAGGGAATTGGGGTTTTTCTCTGCTTTTTCAAATAGCCCCGGCTTTTTTATTTGTTATTCCCATTGGGCTTATTCATCTTCGGACATTTCTGGTGGAACGCCAATGGATAAGTTCTCCTGGGTTCAGGGAAAAAGCCGCTCTTGCTGCGTTGATGCTTTATTGCGTATTAACCTTATATGGGAAGAATAATGCTTTCATCTATTTCCAATTCTAATCGTAAGAAGGGGCCCCATCATCGCCCTTGGATAATTCTGTTTTGGTTCATCCTTCTTTTCGCTCTGACCGCTTTCTTGGGGAATGAGCTTCTTCAGTTGTTGCCGGTTCAAGAAGCCTGGAAGGGGAAATTATTAACGCCGCCTTCAACCGCGAACTACGTTGTCAGTGAAGTGGACACCGATCACTTTGATATTTATGACGTTCTCTATTACGGTCTGGGGGACGCTATTCAAAACGCCCATAAGGCGGATGTGCTCTTGTTGGGGAACTCGAGGGTCTTGTTCGCGTTTCGAGACGGCTTGGTCCAATCCTTTACCCATGCCACGGGAATTCGGATTTTTAATCTTTGCTTTCCGGCCAATGACGGGATGGTGATGGCTTATGAAACCCTGCGCCGTCAGCGGCTGAAGCCCCGGATCGTTGTCATCAATGAAAACGATTTTTTTAACCATGAATGCAGCCCTTATGGACTGGAGACACTGAAAGAGGGGAAGTGGCGCGCGGAAATGACTTTGTGGGAGCATGAGGCTTCCTGGAAAGTCCGGCTTTTATTGCATGAATGGCTTCCTCGTTTTGATTTTTCAAGGATTTATGGCGCGGTTCCTCATGCGGCTTATCAATCTTCTGAAAATGGTTGTTTGACGGCGGAGAGTTTTTCTGTGGGACGGGAACCGGTGGGGTTAAAAGAGAGTTCCGAAGAAGGCGCGCCTTCTTCGGAAGAACTTCAAACAGCGAAATGGTTCAAAGAACAGATGGATCAATGGGGCGTTCAATTGGTTTTGACCAATATTCCTTATGACGCTGAGGCTTATATCCAGAAGAGGGAAGCGGGAACTAGTTTGGGTGCGCTGGAGTTGAGGTCGGAAAACAGGAAACCTTTTTATCGGGCGGTTCAGCTGGCGAAAGAATTGAAGGTGCCGCTGGTGGCTCCGCTTTTAAACGGTTTACAAACCATTGATGGGAGTCATTTAACGGAAGAGAGCGCGAAAAAATTCGCGGATCAGTTTTTCAAGGACTTTTCCAAAATTCCAGAAGTAAAGGCAATTTCGAAAAAACAACCGGGCGCCGCGGCCCCTTAACGTTGTACAATGTTTTTTCAGGGTGACGTTTTAAAACGAGGAATTCATGAGCGAGAAAATTTACGGCCGTAAACCCGTATTGGAATCCATTCGTTCGGGTAACCGAACTATTACTCATATCTACCTCTTGCAGGGTTCTCGGGACGGAGTGCTTAATCAAATTGAGTCGCACGCGAAGGCCCGAGGAATCCCCATTGGCCTTGAGACCCGCCACCGCATGGACACTATGGCTGGGACAGAACACCATCAAGGCGTGATCGCGGTCGCCGAAGATTACAAGTACGCCGACCTGCAGGATATTTTGGACGCGGCTCGTAAAAAAATGAACCAGCCTTTGTTCTTCTATTGGATGAAATTGAGGACCCGCATAATCTGGGCGCGATTCTTCGCTCGGCAGACGCGGCTGGAATTCATGGAGTAGTAATCCCCAAGAACCGTGCGGCGGAAGTCAATGCTACCGTGATCAAGTCCTCGGCTGGGGCTGCGGAGCATGTGACGACG
>CAWKIY010000081.1:0-18486 GCA_963849245.1 candidate division FCPU426 bacterium
CACCACGACCGGATTAGCGATGACCTTAAAACCTCTGCATGACGCTTTTGGTGTGATGCAGGTACTCATGACCTCCATGCAGGCCTGTTCGGGCGCCGGCCGGTCTCCGGGAGTCATTGCTTTGGATATCGTTGACAATGTGGTTCCTTACATTCCTAAAGAAGAGGAAAAAGTTGAAAAGGAAACCCAGAAAATTCTGGGAACCATCGTGAATGGGGAAATTGCCCCAGCGCCTTTCCCGGTTTCAGCTACCTGTACCCGGGTTCCGGTGCTGGAAGCCCACACGGAAGCGGTTTATGTCTCCTTGGCGAAACACGCTACAGTCGAGGATGTGAAGAAAGTCATGCGTGAGTATGGCAAGGATTTCGCCGCGCTGAAGCTTCCATCCTGCCCGGAGCATTTAATCGACGTTACGGATGATCCTTTCCGTCCCCAGCCGCGGTTAGACCGCGACCGGGAAGGCGGTATGGTGACTTGGGTTGGGCGTGTGCGGGATGATCACGCATTGCCTAATGGGATTAAGTACATGCTGGTTTCGCATAACACGAAGATGGGTGCCGCCAAAGGCGGGATGTTGGTAGCGGAATATTTGGTTCATCAAGGTCATATCTAAATCTCAAGGAGGCGCAACATGGCGGTAGAACGCACAGGAGTTATTACTTTTAAGGGTGGTCCGTTGACTTTAGTGGGTCCGGAAATCAAAGTGGGCGACAATGCTCCCAATTTCAAACTTCTCAACAACGGTCTTCAAGAGGTGAATCTGGATAGTTTTAAAGGAAAGACCCTTATTCTTTCCGTAGCTCCTTCTTTAGATACGCCGGTTTGCGCTGAGCAAACTCGTCGGTTTAACAAGGAAATCGCTAATTTGCCTGCGGGTACGGAAGTATTGACCATTACGGCGGACCTGCCTTTTGCCCAAGGCCGTTTTTGCGGCGGGGAAGGCATTAAGATTACGACCCTCTCGGACCATCGGGATATGGCGTTCGGGGACGCTTACGGAACGCACATTAAAGAACTGCGTTTGGAAGCCCGTTCGGTCTTTGTTGTTGGAAAAGATGGTAAAATCAAACACGCCGAATATGTCAAAGAAGTTACTGAGCATCCTGATTATGACAAGGCTTTGCAGGTAGCTAAGGCTAACGCTTAGTCGGTCAAAAGAACCCGGGGGCGCTTTAAGAACGCTCCCGGGATATCTATAGGAATCCCATCATACTTATGCCTCTACTTATTCCAGCTTTTCTATTCTTTTTCACCTTTTTCTTCTATCTGCGCACCCATTGCGCCAGCTTTAATATCAATGATTCCGGCGAGACCATCATGGTTTGCGCCGGTCTTACGGTCGAGCATTCCCCTGGGTATCCCCTTCATGCTCTCTGGGGCAGAGTGAACTGTCTTTTGCCTTTGGGTCAGCCGATGTTGCGGGTTACTTTCGCTTCCATGTTGACGGCAACTTTCTCAGTGTTGTTTGTCTATTGGATTCTCAAGATGATGATTCAACGCGTTTACGATCCCCTAGATCCTTCCAACCCCGTTCCCGAGGATCAAAAACCCGGTCCCTGGTTGTGGGAAGTTCCAGCAGTCTTCGGTGCTCTCATTTTCGCTTTTTCCTATCAACAGTGGTTTCAGGCCTGCGGCGCGAAGGGGGGAATTTATACCCTTAATACGGCTCTTTCGGTCGGCATTCTTTTTCTCGCGCTTAAGATGAAAGAGAGTGGTTGGTTTTCTAAATGTCTTCTCTTAATTGGTTTTCTTTATGGTCTTAGCTTAGGCAACCATTGGGAAAGCCAAATTGTAGTAGTTCCTTCCTATCTTTGGTTTGTATTCCACGGACAGAGAAAATTCACGTTCGAACAAATCATTCAAAAAGCTTTTAGCTTGGCCGCTTTGGGAGGATTCGCCGCAGGATTCTTGGTTGGGCTCATGCTTTTTCAAGATTTTGTTAAGGCTGTTACAGTAGGAGTTGTGGGGGTAGTTTTGGTAGTTTTGGCCCAGGTTTTTGGAATGCTGGCTTGGGTAAGGACAATTATTTGCAGCGTTTTGGCGGTTTCGGTTTATCTTTTTTTACCCATTCGAGCTGTTCAAAATCCTGTAACCAACTGGTGGGATCCTCAAACCTTAACGTCTCTTTGGGGAACAGTCGTTCGTAAAGGTTATGAAAATATAGGGGCGGATCGGTCCTGGACCACTAAGGTTCGAACCTTAAAAAGGTTCTGGCTGCATGCCCATCATCAGTTTGGGGATGTTTTTACTTACATTGTTTTTGCTTTGGCTCTTTATGGAATTATTTGGCTTTGGAGAAAAAATCAGAAGGTAAACGCAATTGGTATGGGTTTTTTTGGCGTGGGGGTTTTTACCGGGATGATTCTTTACGCAAATCCTTTAGAAGGTTACCAATGGACTATCGATAACTTTTTTACCCCTGTTTTTCTGATGGTGGCCGTTTTCGCCGCGGCGGGAATGACGGGTGTTTGCGAATGGATTTATACTACTTGGCCATCCCGATCCATCTCTCTTTTCATCTCGGCTTTTTGCTTAAGTTTCGCTACGATGCCGCTTATCCTCAATTACACTGCCACAGATAAAACGGTTGACGGCCAGGTTATTTATCAAGGAAACGATCAAAGCCGTTATGTCAGCTCTTATGATTATGGTTTAAACATGTTGAAAACGGTCAGCCGTGACGGGGTCATTATTTGCAATGGGGACATTGATATATTACCCCTTTGGTATTTTCAATACGTTCTGGGCCTGCGCCCGGATGTCACGAGCTTTACAATGCAGCTTATCCCCTACGATTGGTATAGGGAGCCGCTTTACAAGCGATATCCTTCTTTAGCTGTTCCCATTCGCACCGATAATATGGGTCATCCTCAAATTATGCCGGAAGTGGTTGTTCAAGATATGATCGATCAGCACGCAAAAGAGCGGCCTTTTTATTTCACCAATATTTTCACGGCCAAATGGATGCAAGACAAAGACCCGGCCATACCCGAAGGCTTTCTATGGAGAATTGTCGCAACCAAGGGTATGAATTACGCTTTTACCTCACAAAGGTTGAACGTGCTTTGGGACAGCTACCGCTTAAGAAATTTAGACGATCCGGACCGGGGTTATTGGGATGAGTACACGGATGTCATGAAGGATTCCTATGGTATCGGTTATGACTTTACGGGACTTTTCGCCTATCTCAATAATATGCCGGATTTAGCCCTTTGGGGATTTACCAACGCCATGAAATACCGCCAGCCCCAAACCATTCCACGGCTTTACGCCATGTTGGGTGAAACCTATATGAAGATGAACAACCCCCAAGCGGCGGTTAACTGCTATCAGGATGTTCTTCAACGGACTCCTGGAGATCCGAACGCTTATGCCCGTTTGGGAGTGGCTTTCTATCAAATGGGAGATATCTCCGATGCCCAATCAGCTTACCGAACAGCTTTGTCCATTTATCCACAGCAAAAAGACGCTTTAGATGGTCTTCAACAATTGGAAAACCCCAAAAAGGGAGCGTCGGGAAAAAAGTCATGACATCGATGACTCGCGATAGTTCCTTGTTCAATTCCCGTTTTTTAAACCGATGAAAACCCGCAACATTTGTTTAATCGTTGAGTATGACGGCACGGCCTACTCGGGCTGGCAAAAGCAACTGGAAGCTTCAACTGTGCAGGGAACCTTAGAAGACCGCCTGCTTAAAATTTGTGGTCATCCGGTGGACCTTTTGGTGGCGGGGCGCACGGATTCCGGGGTCCATGGGTTAGGACAGACGGCTAATTTTCATACTTCTTCTCAATTGTCGGTAGAAAAAATACAAACGGTTTTAAACCAGCTTTTGCCCCACGATATCCGTATTGTTAAGGCGGATGCCGTTCCGGATAATTTTCACGCGACCTATCACGCCAAGTCCAAACTTTACCGCTATATCATCCGCAACTCGAACGACTATACGGTTTTTGACCGCCAAACTTATCATCACGTGCGCCCGGCGCTCAATGTAGCGGCGATGAGAAAAGCGGTACCGTTTCTACTCGGAACACATGACTTTACGGCCTTCCGAGGCGCTTTAGGAAAAAGGGCTAATCCGAAACGGACCCTGATCAAGATTCAAATTCGAAAACAAGGTTCCAATATTATCGTGGATTATCACGGCGTTTCTTTTTTACATCAAATGATTCGAATTTTAACCGGAACCCTTTTATACGTCGGCTTGGGTAAGTTTAAGCCGGAAGAGATGAAGACGATTTTAAAATCAAAAGACCGCAAAAAAGCGGGGCCTACCTTGCCGCCTAATGGACTTTTTCTAGTGAAAGTTTTTTATCCCAAGGTTTTTCCGCCCATTAAAAAATGGGGCCGAAAGGAAGAAGAATGAGATTTGGCATGATGCTCTATCAACTGGGAGCGCTTGGCATTCTGCTGTCGGCGGGTGTTTTTTGGGAAGAACCGCTGGCGGGATCTCTCTCTCAAAACCCGGCAAGCTGGGCGAGTGTGCTTATCCTCTATGGGTTTACGGTCGCGGCTGGTTTTTTTCTCGTCTTTGTGCGTGCTTCCGGGCTGGAGCAAAATAAAAAGTCCCTCATGTATTTTTCCCATGGTGCGGCGCTTTTAAGTATTTTTTGGCTTTTACTTTGGTGTTTTGTCTGGCTGGCCATTGTTTCCGCCAAAGGCGATCAGGCTGAAATGATTATCAAACATATGGCTTATTTGCATCTTTTTGGCGTGAGCTTTTCCATGGCAGGTTACGCTACAGGATGGATGACGACGCACATCGGCGAAAGGTCCGCGCGGTTTTTAATGACGCTGGGTTGGTCAGTCAGCTATATGGCTTGGTTTAATCTTTATCTGCAGCCCTCTTTACAGTGGCTATGGGCTCCCGCCATCGGTGGTCTTGCAGCGGCGGCGGGAGCCTTTTTTAGTTTCCCGTTCGCTCAAACCCAAGGTTGAGACCCCCGCCCAACTATCGTAGAATACCCGCTCTTTCAATCGCCTCTTAAGGAACCGGAATGCCTTTTTCCTCTTTAAATGACTTTGTAGAGTTTCTCGAAAAAAAAGGCGATCTTCTTCGAATTTCAGAGGAAGTCGATCCGTTTCTGGAGATCACCGCTATCGCGGACAAGGTTTCCAAGTCTCCTCAAGGCGGCAAGGCACTTTTATTTGAAAAGCCCAAGGGAAGCTCTTACCCGCTCCTGATAAACGCTTTTGGTTCTTACCAGCGCATGAGCTGGGCTTTAGGGGTCGAGCAAATTGAGGAACATGCCGCCGCTATTAAAGAACTTTTAGAGCTCAAACCGCCTAAGGGCTTTGTGGATAAACTGAAGTTCTTGCCCAAATTAGCGGACATTGCCAAGTTTCCGCCGACCGAAGTTTCCAAGGGCGCCTGCCAGGAAGTCATTGAAAAAGACCCGGACCTCACCACCCTGCCGGTTTTGAAGTGCTGGCCGCAAGATGGAGGTCGGTTTATTACTTTTCCTTTGGTTTATACCCAAGATCCGGAATCCGGGATTCGCAATATCGGTATGTACCGTATGCAAGTTTATGATGGCAAGACGACAGGGATGCATTGGCAAGTTCACCATGGAGGAGCTTCCCATTACCGTAAAGCGGAAAAAGCAGGCAAACGTTTGGAAGTGGCGGTTGCCTTGGGCGGGGATCCGGCTTTGACCTACGCGGCGACGGCACCTTTGCCTGAGGGAATTGATGAATTGTTATTCGCGGGTTTTTTACGAAAGAAGCCGGTGGAGTTGGTGAAATGTAAGACCGTGGATTTGATGGTCCACGCTGACGCGGATTTTGTCCTGGAAGGCTATGTGGAACCCGGTGAAAGGCGTACTGAGGGACCTTTCGGGGACCACACGGGTTATTACAGTTTGGCGGATCAATATCCGGTCTTTCATATTACTTGCATCACCCGCCGCAAAAATCCGGTTTATATGACAACGATTGTGGGAAAACCCCCCATGGAAGACGGCTACCTGGGTAAAGCTACCGAGCGTCTTTTTCTACCCCTGATGCAAAAGGTGTTGCCGGAGATTGTCGATATCGAATTGCCAGTCGAGGGTATTTTTCATAATCTGGCGATCGTCTCAATTGATAAACAATATCCTATGCACGCACGCAAGGTAATGTTCGCCCTTTGGGGATTGGGCCAGATGATGTTGAACAAGATTTTGATCGTGGTGGATAAAGACACCAACGTTCACGATTACGGGCAGGTTCTCTGGCGGGTGGGCAATTGCATGGACGCCAAAAGGGATGTGGTGATTACGGAAGGGCCTTTGGATGTTTTGGACCATACCTCGCCCATGTGGGGTTTTGGCGGGAAGATCGGGATTGACGCGACCAAGAAATGGAAAGAAGAAGGTTTTAATCGGGAATGGCCCGATGAGTTGACGATGGATCCGAAAGTGGAAGAAAAAGTGCTGCCGATTCTTAAAAAATACGGGTTCGCAAAGTAAATCGTGACCGGCATGGGCCGGTACGTCACTCACAATTCGAAAGGTCTTAAATGAGCCAGAAAATTCAAACGATGTTCGGTCAAATAGCGCCTACCTATGATCAGGCCAATCACGCCTTGTCTTTTAATAAGGATATTCAATGGCGTAAGGACTCCGTTCAGCAATTATTGAGGGATGGTTTTAAACCCTCGAAGGTACTAGACCTTTGTGCTGGAACCGGAGATTTTGCTTTGGCGGTGAAAGAAAAAGTTCCTCAAGCCCAAGTGTTTCTGGCGGATTTCGCGAAACCAATGCTGATTTTGGCCAAGGATAAAGTGAAAGCTCAGCCGGGTTTTGAAATTATTCAAGCGGATGCCTTAAAACTTCCTTTTCAAGACATGACCTTTGACACGGTGGTTTGCGGGTTTGGGGTCCGTAATCTGGATTCGCTTCAAGGCGGCCTCAAAGAAATCGCCCGGGTTTTAAAACCGGAAGGAAAAGCCGTTATTCTTGAGTTTTTCAAGCCGTCGGGTCTCTTTTCCAAATTGGCTTATTTGTTTTATGTCAGCACCCTGATGCCCATGAGGGGCGGGGTGATTTCTAAAGATAAAGAGGCCTATAATTATCTTCAAAACTCGGCCAAGAACTTCGCTTCCTTAAAAGAGTTTAAACAATTAATGGGCCAGTCGGGTTTTAAGGACATTTCGGACGAAAGCCGGACCATGGGTGTGGCTTTCAGCGTGATGGGCATTCGTAAATAAGAGGGATCAGATGAAAAAGATTTTTGTGGCGGTGACCGGTGCTTCGGGGACTCTTTATGCCCGGCGGTTTTTTCAACATTTCCCCTATGACGATTGGGAAGTTCATGCCTGTGTTTCCGCCTCCGCCAAGATCGTGGCTTCTTATGAAGGGGGATTGAATCTGCCGCCCCATGTTAAAGAATGGGACGAGAATAACTTAACCGCACCCTCCGCCAGTGGCTCTCAAATTTTCGAGGCGATGGTGGTGATTCCTTGTTCGACAACAACCCTGGGTAAGATGGCCCATGGGATCGCGGATAACTTGATTACCCGCTCAGGGGAAGTGTTTTTAAAGGAACGCCGCAAACTGATTCTAGTACCTCGGGAAACACCGCTTTCCCTCGTTCAAATCCGAAATATGGAAATCCTTACTTTAGCGGGTGCCCATTTGATCCCAGCGACCCCTAGTTTCTATGGAAACCCGAAAACCATTGAAGACTTGGTTGATACGGTTGTCGCGCGGGTTTATGACCATGCTGGGGTTTTGGCGGAGATATCGAAAAGATGGAAAAACGAAGAGTCTGAGTCGAAAGCGAATTATCCATCCAGTTTATAAACTCTTTTTATTCTTAAGGAAATTTATGTTTCGAAAAATAATTTTTAGTATCACTTTTTTATTTCTTATCCTTCCTGTTTTCGCTGAAGAAGTTTTGAACCCCCTGACGGATAAGGAGGCCGCAAAAGAATACTTGAAATTATTCAATGATTCGGATCTCGATTTAAATAAAGAAGTTACTTGGCAGTTTTATACGCTTGATATTTTGAAGGCGACTAAAAACTCTGGACCCGCCTGGATTATTGCGGGGCTGTATCCCGAAAAAACCGGCTTCTACATTTTTATAAAAATTAATCATTGGTATAACTGCACTCAGGAAGTTCCTCAAAAATTTGACACTTTTTTTGCGGAAGGTCATTTTTCGAGCAAAGGTCCTTTCACAATGACGTCTCGTAACGGCACGGTTAAGATAGACGGACTTTTTTTTGAACCTGAAAAAGTTATCCTGCATCCCTATTCACCGAAGCCGGAAGAACTTCATTCGGGTCCTGTTACGATCTATGATCAGGAAAGCAAGGCCTATGTTGACCGGATTGTCCCACCGATTTTTTCTAACTGGTCAAAAGACGAACTTTTGAAGGAGGCGGATTCCGAATTTTCCAGCGGTAACATTAGATATCCCGAAACATTAGATTCGACGTTTCGAAGATTTAACGACGAATTGGGTTCGCTCGTTAAATACGACGGAAGTTGGGGAGCGGTGGATATGAATACTATTGGACTTAAAGATGGAATGTCAGCGCACTATAAAATTGAAATTGAGTATGAACGAGGAAAAGCAACACTTAATTTGAAATTGATCAATCGAGGAAGACGGTGGAAAATTCTTTATTTTTATCTTAAGTCACCGCAATTACTTCCAATAAAATGATTAAAGGCTAAATTTTTAAACTTAAAATGCTCACGAAAATAAAAATCATCTCAAATCTTGTTGTTCTGCCCCATTCGGTGTTTGCTTTACCGTTTGCTTTGGCGAGTCTTTTAACCGCTACCGGCGGCAAGCCTTCCCTCCATCTTCTTTTGTGGGTGATTGTTTGTATGGTTTTAGCCCGAACAACCGCGATGGCTTACAACCGTTTGGTGGACGCAGATGTGGACTCGAAGAATCCCCGAACCGCCAAACGGGAGATTCCGGCGGGACTCATTAAGCCTTGGCAGGTTCGGCTTTTAGTTTGGGTTTGTGGGATGGGTTTTGTGCTGGCCTGCACGCAGTTAAACCGTTTGGCTCTTTTGCTATCGCCTTTGGCGCTCATCATTGTTTTCTTTTATTCCCATACCAAGCGATTTACATGGGCTTCCCATCTTTTTTTGGGATTGGCTTTGGGGGTGGCGCCGGTGGGGGCCTGGGTTGCGGCTACGGGACAGTTAGCGTTTGAACCCTTTTGGCTGACTGGGGCTGTCATTTGTTTTCTCGCGGGATTCGATATTTTGTACGCTACGCAAGATGAGGCTTTTGACAAAAAAGAAGGCCTTCATTCCTGGGTCGTGCGCTGGGGAATCGTCAACAGCGTCAAAGCCTCTCGATTCTTCCATGCCTGTATGTTAGGATTTCTCGCTGGTTTCGGCTTTCAAGCGGGTTTTCCAGTGGGTTACTACGGGGGAATCGGCTTTATCGCGGCGGCCTTGATTTACCAACACCTGAGGGCTTATACCCTCCAAAACAACGGCAACGAACCTCGTTTTACCCTTTCGCCCCAAATGATGGCTTTAAACGGCTGGGTCGCGGTTCTTTATTTTATCGTGGTAGGAGCAAGCATTTGGCTTTGAAACGTCTTTTAGCGCAATCACCCATTAAAGATATTTTCGATAAAGTTGAAGCGGGTACCCGTATTACGGAAGATGACGCCCTCCGTCTTTATAACTCCAACGATCTTTTTACCTTGGGCGCCATGGCGAACTTGGTCCGGGAAAAGAAAAATGGCGACTCCACTTATTACAATATTAACCGCCATATCGATTACACCAACGTTTGCTCCACCACTTGCAAATTTTGCGCTTTTTCACGGTTTGAAGGAGAAGAGGGCGCTTTTGAATTTACCCACCAGCAGCTAGCGGCGAAGGCCCGTGAGGCCTACGAGCGTGAGAAGATTACTGAATTACACATTGTCGGAGGACTTCATCCCACTTATGACTTTGAGTGGTATGAGGATATGCTCCGCATCCTAAAACAAACCATTCCCGGAGTACATTTGAAATGCTTTACCGGGGTTGAGATCAACTTTTTTGCCGATAAATACAACATGACCCATGAACAAGTCTTGACCCGCCTTAAAGAGGCGGGTCTGGGATCGATGCCGGGCGGGGGAGCGGAAATTTTTGATCCGGAGATACGGGAACAAATATGCCCGGGCAAAGCGGATGCCAATACCTGGCTTCAAGTTCACCGCACGGCGCACAAACTGGGTTTGAGAACGAACGCGACCATGCTGTATGGCCATATCGAAAAGTATGAGCACCGGGTCGATCATATGCGCCGGCTCCGGGAATTGCAGGATGAAACCCAAGGGTTCCAAACCTTTATTCCTTTGGCGTTCCATCCCGACCATACCTCAATGGATCATTTTGCCCGACCTTCTGGAATCGAAGACTTAAAGACCTTGGCCATTGGCCGGGTTTATTTAGATAATTTCGCTCATATCAAAGCCTATTGGATTTCCATGGGAGTCCGTTTGACCCAGATGTCCCTGGCTTTCGGAGTGGATGACATTGATGGCACGGTGATCGACGAGAAGATTTACCGGATGGCGGGGGCTGATTCCCCCGAAACGATGACCGTGAAAGATTTGCAGGCTTTAATCCGCGACGCCGGCCGGGTGCCGGTGGAACGCGACACGTTGTATAAAGAGCTGAAGCCAATGCCGGTTGCGGTCGGTTAAAAACTGTTTCAAAGGATAAATTCATGAGCGAAACGACAGCCAATACCCCCGAAGCCCCGATCCCGGCGGCACCCGCGGCCAAAGCCGTACCTACTGCGGCGCCTGTCGCGACTCCAGCGCCTGCCGCCGTACCAGCAACTCCGGCAGAACCGGAAGCGCCCTTAAAGTTGACGGCTAAGCCCATGCGCTTGGGTGTGGTTCCTTTCTTGAACGCTCAACCCCTGGTTTGGGGCCTCCAGGATCATCACAAGTTGTTTCCTGTTCCTCCCAGCCAAATGGGCCAGCTCTTAAAAGAAGGAAAGCTGGATGTGGCCATCGCTCCGATTGCCGCTTATCTTTTGAATCCCGGGTTGACGATTGTTCCCATCGCGGCGATCGGCTGTAAAGGTCCGGTGAAAAGCGTTCGCATTCTTTCGAATGGTCCCTTAGTGAACGTGGAGAGGCTTTTTGTTGATGCTCGGTCGCAAACTTCCGTCCTTTTAGCCAAATTGATTTTGAAAAGGTGGTATGGGGTCAAGAAACTTGAAGTGGAACATGTGGATATGGCGACTTACCACCCCAATCAAACGAAACCCTGGGAAGCCGTTCTTCAATTCGGCGATTCAGCCCTTTTGGCCGCCCCGACGGGTATGGTGGTGACTGATTTGGGCGAGGAATGGTTCTTTAGAACCCAAAAGCCTTTTGTCTTCGCGGTTTGGATGGCCCGCAGCGTACCCATCGCCCGTGAAATTGAAAACGACCTTTTGGCCTCTAAAAACGCCGGATTGAAGCACTTGGATGACGTGGTGAATAACTACCATGGAATTTGGACATTCTTACGGCCACAATTGAAGCAATATTTGGAAAAGAACATTGATTATTCCTATACGCCAGCTGAAGTGAAGGGCCAGTTGGAATTCCAGAAATTGCTGAAGGAAGAGGGGTTGATCCTCTAATGCCGACCGCGACGATTGAAACCCTTCAGGAAAAAGTTCTAGACGGTTATGTGGTGAATGCCCAAGAAGCGCTGGAACTCTACGAAGGTTCTAGTTTAAATGAAATGGGCGCCATCGCCGACGCGCTTCGGTTGCGTACGAACGGCGATAAAATCGCCACCTACCTCATTGACCGTAATATTAATTACACCAATGTTTGCGTGACTTACTGCAAATTCTGTGCTTTCTACCGGGAGAAAGGTGATAAAGAAAGCTATGTGAACGAAGCGGAAAAGATTATCCATAAGGTCACGGAAGCGAAACAAAAGGGCTGCACCCAAATTCTTTTGCAGGGCGGACATCATCCCGATTTAACGATGGATTGGTACGTCAATACGCTTTCGAAGGTGAAACAAGCCCATCCGGATATTACCCTTCACGCTTTTTCTCCCTCGGAGCTAGTTCATTTTTCCAGCGTGTTCGGAATGACGCCTCTGGAGATTCTTAAAAAATTCAAAGAAGCGGGGATGGATTCCATGCCGGGTGGCGGCGCGGAAATTTTGGTAGACCGGGTCCGTCAAGTGATCGCGCCGCTTAAAGCTTCCAGCGACGAATGGCTCAACGTGATGCGGGATGTGCATTCCCTCGGAATGAAATCCACGGCGACCATGATGTTCGGCCACGTGGAAACCATTGCCGAGCGGGTAGAGCACATTTTCCGTGTTCGTGAAGTGCAAGAAGAAACCGGCGGCTTCCTCGGATTTATCCCTTGGTTGTATCAACCGGGCAATGAGAGCTTGGGATTAAAGAGCACCAGCGGGCAGGATTATTTGAAAACCTTGGCTTTGTCCCGCATCATTTTGAACCATTGTCTGCCCAATCTTCAGGCGTCCTGGGTGACGCCGGGTAAAAAAATTGGTCAATTGGGCCTGAAATATGGCGCCAATGATTTAGGCAGCATTATGTTGGAAGAAAATGTTGTGGCTGCCACCGGTGTTCGTTATTTGATGAGCGTGGAAGAAATGCAACGATTGATCCGTGAAATGGGCTACGAGCCCCATCAACGGGATACCTTTTACAATTTAGTGAACTAATTTTAGGGGATGGTTATGAAAGACTATAACGAGACGCACGCTCAATCTGGTTTGAGGATTAAGCTTCCGACCATCGAGGTTTTCCCCAATCAATATCCGGGTTACACTATCCGTATTGAAATTCCAGAATACACCGCGGTTTGTCCCAAAACCGGTCTGCCGGACTTCGGTACTATTATTTTGGAATACGAACCGGTGAAGTCGGTTTTAGAACTGAAGTCCTTGAAGAGCTATATTTTGGCGTACCGCAATGTGGGTATTTTCTACGAGAACTCGGTCAACCGGATGTTAAGGGACTTCGTTTCTGCCGCTAAACCCAAATGGTGCCGGGTGACAGGTCAGTTTGCGACCCGCGGGGGGATGCACTCTACGATTACCGCTCAATACGGAAAAGCCCCTAAATAAGCCGGTTTTTCTTGTAAACACCCGGTTTTAAAAGCGTCAAACCAGGGGTATAGTATTGAACGACTAAAAACGTTCGCAATTTCGACGCTGATTAAACCTTTGATGATTAAGGCTAAAAGCTCTGATGAAAAAAATCCGTACGCTTCTACTTCTGATGACCCTGACCTTTCCTTCTTTTCTCCACGCGGGTGATACCGCTATCGCGGATTATAAAATAGGTCTTTCGCTTTACAGTGGTGGACATTATGAATCTGCTTTGAATCATTTTTTACAAGCGGTGGATGAGAATTTCGATTTTTGGCAGTCCTATCAAATGGTGGGTTACTGCTACTTCGAGATGCGGGAAAAAGAAGAGGCTTTGAAAGCTTTCGAAGAAAGCCTAAAGCTTAATCCTAATAATCCCAAGCTTGTCAAAATTTACAATGATTTAAAGGCGGGGTCGCTGGATATCCCCTTAAGGCCTGCGGCCGACACCTGGGTTATGGTTTCGGGCATCTAATCCTTTCTCCTTTTAATAAAACCTTTCGTAAAATCTCTTGGGCTCTTTGGGGGCTGGTGTATAATCGGCGCCTACTTCATCAAAGGAGCTTTTCATGCCTGTTAAAACTGAGTGGACCACCAATACTTTTGGCCATGTTTATAAAGGCCGTTCGCTTTACAAAGGGAAAACCCAGTTTCAGTCCATGGAAATTTTCCAAAACGAAACCTTCGGAAAACTTCTTTTCCTCGACGGCAAAATCCAGATCAGCCACGGTGATGAAAACCGTTACCATCAATATCTGGTTTCCGCTCCACTCTTAGCGCTTAAAAATCCCGAAAGCATCTGCGTCATCGGCGGCGGGGATTGTTTCGCCATTGAGGAAGCGGTTAAGTTCAAGAGCTTGAAGCGGATTCTGATGGTGGAGATTGACAAGGGTGTGGTGGACTTCTGCCGTAAGCACTATCCGGAAATCGAGAAATGTCTCAAAGATAAACGGGTTGAAATTATTTACAAAGACGCCCGCAAGAGACTGGAAGATCACCCTGAAAAATTCGATGTGCTGATTATTGACCTGACAGAACCGCACGGCCCGTCGAAGATGCTCTACACCCAAGAATTTTACCGTCTTTGCAAAAAGCGTTTAAACCCGAAGGGGATTATCGCGATCCATACGGATAACTATTATTTATTTCCGGAGTCCTTCGCGACCATCCATAAGACTTTTCACTCGGTGTTTCCCAATGTCCTGACGGCCCGGGTCGACATGCCTTGTTTTGGGATGGGATGGACCTACCGGATGGCTTCGGCCGCTCCGATATCGTTAAAATTAATTGAAGCCAATATTCAGAAACTGAAAAAACAGGGAGTGAAATTCGATCAATTCACTCCATCGCTTTATTTGGTCCAGCCGACCCACGAGGAATTAAAGGTAATCCAAACCAAGGGCCGACTTTCGACGGATAAAAAGCCCTACGATAAGTTTGAGAAGATGGAAAAGTACGTTACGAAATAATTCTTCTGAATTAACGAGCGGCGGATATTGAAGGAAGCGGGCCTAAATAGCCTTTGATATCCGCGGCGATGGCCGCCACATCTAAAACCTCGAAACACCTTACGACCTTGCAAGTCTTCGCCATTTTGTTGACGCAGGTGATGTTTCGGCAGGGGCTCTCGGATACATAGGTCCTGGATAGGACATCCTGATTGGCCGCTGGAAAAAGCGGATCGGTTGAATCATAGCCCGACATGCGGGGAGGAGTTGCCCCAAAGATGGAAATCACAAAAGTTTTATTCTTAAATTTGAAGTTCCCTGACTTTGATACTTTCCTTGCGGCGGCCATGTGCAAGGGCCCCGTATCTCCGGAAATGAAGACATCCGTAAAATCAATCAAAGCGCTATAGCCGTCTAAGGAAAGGGACGTAGGGACAATGGTCATTTTACCCCTTTCCGCCTCGGTCATTTTTTCCAACAGTTGAGCTTCAATTCCCTTCGCGGTAAAGGCTGAACCTAGGAGGATAGAAACATTCAGCTGAGCCAGATCTTTCAACATGACTAATTGGTGTTCAAAGGGAATCCGGGTAAAGATAGAAGCCGTGTCGGGGTTAAAAAAAATAATGGGTTTGTTCTTTGGGATCTTATGAGATTCGAGAAAATTTTTGGCTTCCTCAATGGCTTTGTCTGTAAGTGTTAGAGGAACCCCCTTGAATTTTTCCAGACGTTTAGCCGGGACAAGTTTTTCAAGCAATCGGCAGGGAAATTCATAGGATTGGAAAAGGAAATGATTCGTGCCGGATTTGTCGATGTCGTTTCGAGCTAATTGGGGCGCTACCGTCAAAAAGTTAAGAATCTTTTGGCCCTCAGGAAAAAGCCGGCTGTCCTCGAAAAAAGGACTGCAGTTAAAACAAAGATCATACTGGTTCTCGGCGACTATTTTTTGAACGTGCGCAATGTCGCTTTCGTTAGGATAGGGTGCTCCAGTAAAAACCGGATAGAGATTGGAAATATCCGGATTTCCCTCAATCAGGCAACCCACCGCTTTCTTGATGACATAATCAATGCGGGCTTCGGGAAAGAAATCCCGAAACGCGGTCACGGCGGCCTGCATCATAATCGCGTCGCCAATGTGAACGTCCGGAATCACTAAAATCCTGTCGAATTTTTTTACTTTTTTGAGGGCCTTGAGATTTTTATTAAAGGTGCTTTGGACCAGCATTCGATTGCCCAAAATGGGAGGAATCGTATGGTCGAAAAACCACGCGCCTCCGCGGGGAAACCAAGTCGTTAACACGCTAGTGAGATGGAATAAGGTTTTTTGAAGTTTGTTATCGAGCATACCGACCGATACTTTAGGCGAAGCCTTCCAGCGGGGTCAATACCCCTAATCGATAGTTACTTTAGAGTGAGCAGTTCTTAATTTTTTAATCTTAGGGAAGACGGTAAATTAGCCTTATAGCGTTTTTCCAGTCATGTTAATCTAGAAGCCATGAGCCAACGCTTAGTCCTTTTCGCCAAATATATTGTGACGATGGACCGTCCTCAACCGATTGAGGATGGGTTCGTTTTAATTCAAGGTTCCCGTATTTTGCAGGTAGGGAAACGAAAAGATCTTTATTTCCTGCCTTCGGTGGGAATGCTGGATTTAGGGGACACTCTTCTACTGCCGGGTTTGATCAACGCCCATTGCCACTTGGATTTTACGCTTTTCAAAGGCCGCGTGCGTTATCAGGGTGGTTTTAGGGAATGGCTCCGCCAGATGGCGGTGAAGAGCCGGGCGACGACCACCGCTGAATTTCGAAAATCTATTCAAAAAGGCATAAAAGAAAGCCTCTCTTACGGAACGACGACTTTATGTGACGTGGCCACGAGCTGGGAAAGTTATTCTTTGCTGCGTGAATCCGCCCTTCGTTCCTTTGTTTTCCTCGAGATGATCGATATGGCTCAGCCCTCAACAGCCCATTATTGGAAACAATTTCAAGAGAAGCTCCGCCACCTAGTCGCCCATTCGCCCGCGACGCCCACCTTTCGATGGGGTTTGAGCCCTCACACGCCTTTCACTGTTTCTAAAGAACTGTTACACGCGGCCGGGCGTTATTTGCATGACCACAAAGACTTACTGACAACTATTCATGTGGCCGAAAGCCGGGAAGAAACCCAATATTTTAAAAAGGGAAAAGGTCCTATGGCGGAAAGGATTAAGGTCTTAAATCCACATTGGACGATTCCCGCTGGAACGACCCCGGTGCAGTATTTGAACCACGCTGGATGGCTGCCAAAACTGGACTTAGGAGTCCATTTGAATGAAGTGAACGAGAAAGACTTGAGGCTTCTGGCCAAGAATCGTACGGCGGTGGTCCATTGTCCGGGAAGCCACGCTTATTTCAGCCATCCACCGTTTAAATACCGGCAAATGCGGAAGCATAAAATAGCTGTTTGCCTGGGAACGGATAGTTTAGCCAGCAATCAATCCCTTTCCCTTTTTCGGGAAATGCGTTTGTTCCGGAAAAACTATCCTGAGGCGACATCGGCTGAAGTTCTTTCGATGGTTACGGTCAAACCCGCTCAAGCTCTGGGATTAGGCCATCAACTGGGTCAAATCAGACCCGGCTATTTGGCCGATATCATTGGGATCTCCTTAATCCACAGAAAATCGGCTAAAAAAGACTTACTGGATCAGGTTGTGGGACACCGGGGAACGGTTTGTTTTTCCATGGTTCACGGTAAGCCCCGCTTGCGGTTAACCTCTTAGAAAAAGGCATTTTTGGCCATTTTCAGTTCTTGACACGGTATTCAAAACCCTTATAATTCAACCCCTTGTAAAAGAAGCCGCTCCCTTTTGGGGCCGCGAGTTGTTAAAGATAGGATTGGGAAAAGAAACATGCAAAAGACTCATATGCCGACGTTAAAAGACATTAATCGTAAATGGTGGATCGTGGACGCGAAGGATCAAGTTTTGGGACGTTTGACTTCCCAAGTCGCTTCTATTTTGCGCGGAAAGCACAAAGTCACTTTCACGCCCCACATTGAAGACGGGGATCATGTTGTGATTATCAACGCCGATAAAATTGTTCTCACAGGCAACAAATGGGAAACCAAAGCCCATCACCGCACCTCAGGCCGCCCGGGTGGATTGTCGACAGAGCATTACAAACAATTGCGAACGACGAAGCCGGAGAGAATTTTGGAATACGCGATCAAGGGCATGCTTCCCAAGACTTCCCAAGGCGACAAGATGTTCGGCCGGGTCAATATCTACAAGGGTGAGACCCATCCCCATTCCGCCCAGCAGCCCAAACCTTTTACTTTAAAATATAATGCTACTCGAGGAGATAAATAATGCCGGTCCCAAAAGAACAATTTACAGCAACCGGCCGCCGGAAAACCTCCGTGGCCCGGGTTATTTTAAGACCCGGAAAAGGACAATTCACGGTTAATGGATTGCCGCTTGAAAAGTTTTTCCCTGAGATGAAATTACCCGTCGTGCGATCCCCCTTGGAGATTGTCTCGGCCTTGGGTAAATATGATGTGCTTGCCAATGTTTCGGGCGGCGGTGTGACGGGCCAGGCGGAAGCTTTGCGCCACGGCATTTCCCGCGCCTTGTTGAAAGTGGATACCGAATTGCGTAAAACTTTGAAGGTGGCCGGTTTCTTAACCCGCGACCCTCGTATGGTTGAAAGAAAGAAATACGGGCGCAAGAAGGCCCGCAGACGCTTCCAATTCTCGAAGCGTTAATCGCAAAAAGTTTATTTCATCCCACGTTCCCCCGGGAACGTGGGATTTTTTGTTTAAGGTGAAATTTTATGGAGCATAAGCCCCAGTCCACTCCCAAAGTCGCGGTCAACGCGGTGGTCTTCAATGACCGTAAAGAAGTTCTTTTAGCCAAGCGCACGGACAATGGTTTGTGGTGCCTGCCGGGCGGTCATGTGGATTTA
>CAWKIY010000082.1:0-3780 GCA_963849245.1 candidate division FCPU426 bacterium
AGGCTTGGACAAATCCTGGGTTCAAGTGACCATGGATGACGGCCAAGCGACTTCCGAAATTGACTTGGATGAAGGGGAAGTTAAAACCTATCAGGCAGTCACGAATTTTAAACTCAAAATTGGAAACGCGGGCGGGGTGGATATCCAGTATAACGGCAAATCGATAGGTATTTTGGGTACAACCGGTCAAGTGGTAGAAATCACTTTGCCTCCCGTTGCGGGCGAAGCCTCGGATGATTCCAATAACAGCTAAATTCAGTCGTCACACGATACACAAACTCCTTTAGACTGTTTTATTTTGTACTTAGTTTCAGCGTGGTTCAAATTTTATTCGGAGGAAACGGGTTATGGCGGATACCTATTCTTTTGACGTGGTTTCGGAAGTGGACTTGCAGGAAGTGGATAACGCAGTCAACCAAGCCATGAAAGAAATTTCCCAGCGGTATGATTTTAAAAACAGCATCAGCAAAGTGACTTTGAATAAGACCGCGAAGGAGCTGGAAATTGTCTCCGATGACGAATCCCGGCTCGCGGCGGTTGTGGACGTTCTCAAAGGTAAATTCATTAAGCGAAATATTTCTCCTAAGGCCCTGGATTTTCAAAAGGTGGACCCGGCTTTCAGCGGCACCGTAAACCAAAAGGTTAAAATTGTCAGTGGAATGCCGATGGAAGCCTGCAAAGATATCGTCAAGCGGATTAAAGACTCCAAGTTAAAAGTGCAGGCTTCCATTGTGGATGAAAAAGTCCGTGTCTCTGGAAAAGCCAAAGATGATCTACAGGAAGCGATGCAGTTACTTCGATCCGCTTCCGACATCAAAGTCGCGCTTCAATTCAATAACTACCGCTAATTTAAGGAATGACTATGGCAGGCCGCAAAAGTTATCCCACGTTGTCCGAAACTTACCGGCATGCCTGGGAATCCTGCAGAGCTTTATGGCCCCTATTTGTAATCCGTTTTGTTTTTTTAATTTTAAATTTTGGAGCTTTTGTCTTTTGTTTATTCCTGGGTTTTTGGCCGATAGTGGCGGAAATATGGAACGGTTTTAAGGATTCGGGGGTAGAAAGTTTTGAGTCTTTTATCAAAAGTTCGGACTTCACCCAGTATTTTACGGATATGAGCTGGCTTTTGGTCGCCTTCGGATTGTTCGCCCTTTATATTATTTGGTGGATTTTTTTGTCGGCCCTGTTCGACGGCGCTCTTTATAACCGTATTTCCGAGTATCAAAAAAACGGCACACTATTTTCCCTAAAAGATTTTTTCAAAGATGGTTTGAAGTACATGTTCCCCATGATAGGGCTGGAAATTCTTTGGTTTTTTATTTTCCTGGGGTTGACTATAGCAGGGTTCATGGCTGTCCTGATCGGGGCTCTTGTGTTGAAAGCGATTGGAATTCCCTGGTGGGTCGGGCTGTTTTTTTTAATTCCGGGCGGCTTCATCGCGATTTTAGTTTTTTTAGGGCTAATTGCTTGTGCAATTATGGCCGGGGCTTATTTGGTGGATGGGCATGGAATTACGGGTTCTGTTAAACAATCCTTTTTGAAATGCAAAGAAAATAGCGGCCGCGCGCTTTGGGGCATTTTACTGGTTTGGATTATTTACTTTGTTTTTTCCATGGCCTTTCAGCAAGTTTTGAGCGCTTTCATGAGGATTCCTTTACTCGGGATCGTCTTTTTAATTGTGGAACTGGTTGTGAGTTTGGCCTTGTCGCTGATTTTTTGGGTTTATTTGCCTGCCCTCGCGGTCACCTTTGAACTAGAAGAGAAAGCATAACCGTTGAACCTCACCCAAGCCCGAGGATTTGTTTTAAGCGCCACCGCTTACGCCGAAGCGGATAAAATCGTCCAGCTTTATACGCTTCAATTGGGCCGGGTGAAAGCCATCGTTAAAGGCATCCGCAAACCCAAAAGTAAATTAGCTTCCTCGATTGATCTTTTTACCGAATCAGCCTTCTCTCTCCACAAAAAAGCCAGCGGATCGCTTTATGTCTTGGGACAAGCCAAAATTGTAAACGGCTACGCCGAATTAAAAAAATATTTCCAAGTCATTACGGTTCTGCAGGTTTTGGCGGATCTTTTAGCCCAGGCTTTACCGGAAGGGGAACCGCATCCGGAGATTTATTCTTTAGTTAAAGAGGTCCTGGCGGCATTAAAAGCGAATCCGGAAATGAGCGAACTTTTTTTAACGGCTTTTGTGATAAAGCTGTTGGACTTGATGGGATATCCGCTTGAGTTGGAAACCTGCACTGAATGCGGGATTTTGCTGGAAAGAAAAAAAGCTTTTCTCATCCCCCACCGGGGAGGGGCGCTTTGCGAGAATTGCTGTGCCACGGGGCCCGCCCGCTTAAAGGTGGCACCCATGACGCTTGAGATTTTTAAAAAGTTTAAAACCTTGCCGATGGAAAAAATACATATCTTGAAGCTAAAACCCCGGCTTGTCCGTGATAATTTTTTGACGGTTTTGGACTATTTAGAAAGAACCATCGAGAAACGGCTTAAGACGGTTGAGTATTACTTGAAAGTCTTGCCTCTGGAAGAGTCTGCCAAATGATGGTGATTCTGATGGGAGTTTCAGGTTCTGGAAAAACCACTTTGGGCGAAAAATTATCAAAGGTTTTGAAGGCTCCTTTTTATGACGGGGATGATTACCATTCCTCGGCGGCTAAGGAAAAAATGAGCCGGGGTATTCCCTTGACCGATGAAGACCGGGTTCCCTGGTTGGAACAACTCTCCGCGGGAATGAAAAAGTGGGACAGTGAAAATTCTGTCACCGTTTTGGCCTGTTCGGCTTTGAAACAAAAATACCGGGACTTTTTATCCCGGGAGGTTCCTCTGTGCTGGGTTTATTTAAAAGGCGACCGGGAATTGATCCGGCGAAGGCTGGAAGGGCGCCAGGGTCACTTTGTGGGCTCCAAGCTTCTTGACAGTCAGTTTGAGGCTTTGGAAGAACCGCGGGAGGCAATCACAGTTGATATTGCCCAAGAAGCGGATAAACTAATCCAAATTCTGATCCTTAAACTTCAAAGTAGGGAAGGTTCTTAATATGGGCGGCAGCGGTGTTATTAAGGGTTTTGTCGGCGTAATGATCGCCATTGTGGCGGTCGTGGTCATTTCTTACTGGACCCAAACCATTACGATTCTCACGTTTTTTGGCCAATTAATAGCGATGAACGCAAAGTCACTTTTTCTCTATCTTTCCCAACACTGGCCTTTCGCCTAAACTCCCCTAAAAAGCTTGATTTCAAAAGCTTGCTGCCTATACTTGACTTTTTCGTCAACATTGAGCATTGTTAAGAAACAGGCAAAGAACCGTTTGTTTATAGTCCCTTAAGGGGGTCTGGAATGAAATTTTCATCGACGGAAGAGTATGGATTGCGGTGCATGCTCCAAATGGCCAAAAAAGGTCCGCAAGGAACCACGACGATTCAGGAACTCGCCCAAAAGGAAGGCCTGACATCCGCTTATGTGGCCAAGATCATGAGCATCTTGCGCAAAGGCGGGATGGTGCAGAGTATCCGAGGCCAAAGCGGGGGGTATCAGCTGGCGAAACCGGCCAATGAAATTAACGTCAACGAAGTCATAGAGTCGCTGGCGGGCAAATTTTTCTCGAAAGAGGAATATTGCGCGACTTCCAACATGGAACACAACGTTTGTATCCATTCCATGGATTGCGCCATCCGCTCCCTTTGGACGGGGTTGGAACAGGCCATGTCGGGCTATTTGAAGCGCTGTAAGCTTTCGGATTTAGTGACCACTGAGCCCCAAATGGAAAAATGGCTGAGT
>CAWKIY010000083.1:0-10527 GCA_963849245.1 candidate division FCPU426 bacterium
TCCTGCTTGTTGACACGTTCAGTTGCATATTGCTTCAGCGTGTTGACTGCTTTCAAAATAAAAACGACTATCAGGCGCGTTGGAAAAAGCCTGTTCTTTTAGACCGTAAAAATTTTCATAACTCATGGATAGGTGGCCCCTGTAAAAATCAGACGTAGCCTACCCTATTTGACTTCTTTTTGCCACCCGAATCTTTTTCAGGGTCTACCGATGAGTCCGGCGGAATGTTTTCAGCTTTAGTTTGCGGCGAAGCGGCCTCGACTGAAGAAACCTTATCCGTCTTAGACTTCATGAGATTTTCAACATCCGTCAGTTTTTTACGAGCTTCCAAATTGTTAGGGTCATGTTGAACAATATGCCGATAAATTTTAGCCGCTTCCTCAAAAAATTGTTGACGGAAGTAAATATCGGCCACCGCAATCGACATAAACTCATCCCGGCCTTCCTCGACAACGCTGTCTCCTTTAGAAGGCGGAGGCGTTTTCGAAGTTGTTAATTCAGAACCTAAGGATGCCATTCTTTTCATGGCTTCGTCTTTTTCTTCCCTCGCTTTTTTTTCAGCGTCTTGCCGCATCCGATGTTCGGCTTCAACTCGCGCTTTCGCTTCCATTTCCTCTCGAACCTTTTGTTCCACTTCAGCTCGAACTTTTTTCAAAGCCTCTTCCCGCATTCGGGTTTCCATTTCTTCTTTAATCTTACTTTCGGCTTCCGCTTTCGCCTTTTGCTCAAGTTCCGCCTTGTGAATTTTATTAGCATCTTCTAGCGCTTTTTTGTCAGCTTCCTCTTTTGCTCTCTTAGCGGCATCTTCCGCTGCGCGACGCTCAATTTCTTCGCGAGCTTTTGTTTCGGCCTCTTCGCGCGCTTTTTTCTCTAACTCGGCACGCACTTTTTTCTCAGCTTCCTCACGGGCCTTTTTCTCCAGTTCTTCCCGGAGTTTTTTAGCCTCTTCTTCCGCCTTCTTTTCCATTTCAAGGCGTAATCTTTTTTCTTCTTCCTCTTTGGCGGTTTTTTCAGCTTCAAGCGCGCCAATAACATCTTCGCCCGTTTTAACATAAGCGGTGTAAGCGAGATTCAGCTTTTCCTTGAGTTCAGGATGATCGGGATGCGCTTCCATTAACTGCTGGTAAATCTCGATTGCCTCATCCAGCAGGCCTTGTTTGACATAGTTATCAGCGATCGCTACTTGAGCTTTTAAATCTTCAACCAAATCCAATTCCACAATGGCCGGTTTTGATTTTTCAGCAGGCGGCGAAATCGGCGCAGGAACAGGCGCAACCATTGGAGGCCTCGGAACCTCTACAATTGGTTTAGCGGCCTCCTGTTCTAAGTCCATCACTCCCGCAGCAGGAGACTTTGTTTGCGGTTCAGGGGCTTTCTCCACCGGAACGGTTCCCGCCATTCGTTTCTGTGCGTCTCCATGACTTGGATTCATTTCTAATGTTTTTTTAACAAACTCCAGCACAGAATCTTTTTTGTTTTGTTTTTCATAGATGAGGGCAATTTTAAAGAGAACGTCAGCCGCACTAGTTTTATCACCTTTTCGTTTTAAAAGTTCTACGAGTTTATTTTGGGAAGGAATCGCGTTTTCATCAATTGAAACCATGTATTTGGCGAACTCTAAAGCTTTTGTTAAATTATCGCTTTCCGTATATTTATCAATAAGTATGGCGAGGGTAGAAAGAGCCTCGTTCTTATTACCTTTTTTAACCGACAACTCTACCCAAGCTTCCAAAGCAATCAGGTTATCTTTTTCAAGTTTTAAGGCTTTTTGTATATTTTCGGCCGCTTTATCTTCTTGACCTGTTTCCATTAAAACTTTTCCCAAATGAGTCAAGGCGCCCACATGATTCACTTTAAACCGAAGAAGACTTTCGAATTCGAGTTTGGCTTCAGATAATTTTTGCTTTTTGTAAAGAACTATCCCCAAAACATAGTGGGCCTCAATACTTTTAAGCTCGACCGCCTTCGAAGCGTAAGCTTGGGCATTATCCAGATCGCCCGCATTCAATGCCATTTCGGCGGCGTTTAAGAATTCTTTCTTGGCGTCGCTTTCGGATCCTTGTTTGATATAAATTTGAGCGAGATTATTTCGAGCTTCCACGTTGGCCGGATCCAACTGGACTACTTTTTGGAACATGTCCTGGGCTTTTTTGAAAATCCGATTCTTCATAAAAGCCGCTCCCAGCATTTGATACTGCTGTATCGCTTCGGGAATACGGCCCTTCTTTTCGTAAAGTTCTCCTAGTTTTGAATAAGCCACTAGATTTTCGGTGTCTAGTTTCAAAACTTCGCTCAGTGCCTCAATCGCTTCATCCACCAAGCCTTGTTCTAAGGCTGTTTCAGCTTTAATAGTTTGTTTAATAAGATTTTGTTTTTTCTGGGATTCGGGGGGTAAAAGAGCTGTGTCAAGCGCCGAGATTTTTTTGTTCACCACTACAGCTTTGTCACCCTGGCCTCGGGAGGCAAAATCAGCTGAGACTTTTATATATTCCTCAAAAGCTTCCCGCACGGCGCCTTTTTTGACGAAGACGTCGCCTAACATATTGTGTGTATTAATATCTTCCGGATCCAACGCCAAGAGTTTTTTGTACTCTTCAATGGCTTTGTCCCATCGGCCTTCTTGAAAATAAATATAGGCCATTTTAACGATATTTTTTTTGTCGCCACCGGCAGGAGCCGCGCTCATAGAACCTCTGGATAATGACTGAAAAGCTTCTTTGTACTATAACATTGCGTTTTTCACAGCGCAAGAAAATGAGCCAATTTATCGGGGTTTTTGGGTGTTTGAATCCGCTTTTTAGGTGAATACTTAGTTGTCACCGAAAAAACATTAACTTACGTTTGCAGAAACTGGAAAAGAAGGCAGAAACTTCTAAACCCGACAAAAATGACAATTATTCGCACCTCAACCGATAACCCACGCCTTGCTCAGTCACAATGTATTGGGGACGGTTTGGATTAGATTCTATTTTTTGACGCAATTGATGAATATAGAGCCGTAGATATTGGGTTTGATCGTCGCTCGCCGGGCCCCACACTTCTTTTAAAATTTGTTTTTGAGTAACCACTTTTCCCGCATATCGAATCAACAGGGCCAATAAATCATATTCATTCGGAGTTAAATGAACTTCTTTCCCAGCGACCGTCACTACCCGAGCGGCCAAATCCACCTTAAACCCGGTTGTCTCAAAAACCGGCTCTTCTCTTCCTTGCTTCAATCTTTGAAAATGACGTAAAGCAACCCTTACCCGGGCCAGTAATTCTCCCACATCAAAAGGCTTAGTCAGGTAATCGTCAGCTCCCGCATCAAGTCCCGCAATTTTATCTTTTTCCTTACCTCGGGCGGTTAGAACAATAATCGGCGCATTGCTCCATTCTCTCAACCGCCGAATAACTTCAAGACCATCCATATCAGGAAGGCCTAAATCCAATAAAATGAGATCCGGTTTGTGAGATGACGCCAAGGTTAAACCTTCATCTCCTCGCACCGCCTCCAACACCTTATAGTCGTTACTTTCTAATGAAGGTTTCAAGAATCGACGTATGGACATTTCGTCCTCAATCATCAAAATAAGATTTTTGTTAGTCATTATTTTTTTTATCTTTCGGTATTTGATCTGATTCCAAAGGAATAAGAAATCGAAAACTCATACCACCTCCAGGTCGATTTTCAGCCTGGATGTTTCCGCCGTGTATTTCCACAAAACCCTTGCAAATCGAAAGACCTAAGCCCGCGCCGCTTTTCTTTTCCCGCTGTGGCCCCCGATAAAACTTATCAAATAATTTAGGCAAGTCATCCTCCGGTACCCCGGGACCCCGGTCCTCCACTTGAACCACCAATTTTTGATTTTCAATTCTCGCCGAAACATCAATCGGACTATCCTTGGGTGTATATTTCAAGGCGTTATCTAATAAGTTAACCAAAACCTGCTCGATTAAAAGTCCGTCCATTGGAACTAATGGCAGATCTGACGGTATCTGAGTGTTTAAGGAACGCCCCTTCAGCTTTTTCTCAATTCGAGCAATGGCTGAACCGATTACTTCCCCGGGAGGATGTGGTTCGGTGCGTAATTGGACCGCTCCCGATTCCAGTTTCGTCATTTCCAAAAGATTCGTCACTAACCGCTCCAAACGATCCGCTTCGTCATGAATATTTTCAAGCAGGTCTTTGCGAGTTTCAGCCGTTAGATTATCCCGGTTATTCAGCAAGGTACTGATAGAACCCGTGATAGCGGCCAAGGGAGTTCGTAAATCATGGGAGACCGAACTTAACAATGAACTTCTTAGCCGTTCAGTCTCCATCTGCATTTGTGTCTGCTGCTGCTTTTGCAAGAGCTTATCCGCTGCAACCGCTAAAGCCGTTTGATGGGCAAAAGCTTCTAATAAATGCATTTGTTCTGGAATAAGAAGCCTCTCCGGGTAATGGGGCTTCACCCCCAATGTTCCAACTGGTTCTCCTGAAGCCAAGAGCGGCAAGTAAAGGGCATCCGTTCCCGGCAAAGTGTCCGTCCCCTTTCCAGCCATTTGTCCCAAATCGAAAGCCCAGTGGGCTACTCCCATTTCCTTTGAAGTCAGGCGAAAATCCTCAGCATTACCGCATTGGACCTGTAAGCGTCCGTTCTCGTCCGGCAGGAAAGCCACAACTGAACTTTCAAAAACTTCCGAGATATGTTTTACCGCGATCTTTAAAAGCTCGGCTGTTCCCCATGTACTGGCTAACTCCCGAGAAAGAGCGTAAAGAGCGGCCGTACGTCTTTCCCTTAAGCGAGAAATTTTAGCCTGTTGTCTAACCCGAACAGTCAGATTGCTGATGGCTAGACCTACCAGAAGCATAACGAAAAAAACAAAAAGATATTGGGTATCTGAAACCGCGAAAGAAAACCGAGGCGGCACAAAGAAAAAATCTAAAGCTACGACACTCAAAAACGACGCGAAAGTAGAAGGTCCTAACCCCTGGCGGGAAGAAATAACTAGAATTCCAAAGAGATACACCATAATGAGGTTCGATAAATCCACCAGGGGGAATAAAATCCAGGAAATAGCAGTGCTCGCGGCTACCGTTGCCAATGCGTATCCATAATCTTTCAAATCAAATTCGGCATTAGAAATCCTCATCCGATGTTTGGGATGCTCCTCTTCCTGGGCTTCGCCTTTTGTGGCATAAACATCGATTTCGCCACTTTGGTGTAGAAGTTGATCCACTGGCGAACGCCGAAAAAGGTCTTTGAGAGAAGTGCCCTGAGGTTTCCCGACAAAAAGCTTGGTGATATTTCTTTCGCGGGCGTAAGTAATCACTTCCTCCGCGAAGTTCTGTCCGCTTAAAGTAGCGGTCTCCGCTCCCAATTGTTCAGCCAAACGCAAATGCCTTAAAACCCGCTCCCTTACCTCCCGGGGAACGCTGGTTCGATCCATAGGCTCTACATAGACCGCGATCCAGTCAGCGCGCAAGGCCTTCGCCATACGATGAGCGGACCTGACTAAATTAGCCGAGGAAGGGCTCGGACTGACGCAAACCAAGATACGATCACTCGTTGGCCAGGTTTGAGTAATGGATTGATCCCTGCGGTAATCCTGTACCTGTTCGTTAACGCGGTCGGCCGTCATGCGTAGGGCGATTTCCCGCAAAGCGATCAGGTTGCCTTTCTTGAAAAAAGATTGGATAGCTCGCTGCGCCGCCTCCGGCATATAAACTTTGCCGTCTTCCAGCCTTTTCAGCAGATCATCGGGAGGGATATCCACCAGTTCGACTTCGTCCGCTTCCTCCAATACTTTGTCTGGAAGCCTTTCACGAACGATAACACCCGTGATTTGAGCGACTACATCATTAATGCTTTCCAAATGCTGAACATTCAGCGTGCTGTAAACGTCAATGCCGCTATCCAGAAGTTCCTGCACGTCCTGCCAGCGTTTGAGGTGCCGGGCTCCTTCGGCGTTGGTATGAGCTAATTCGTCGACAATGAGAAGACCCGGACGGCGTTTCAATGCGCCATCCAGATCAAACTCACTCAACCGGGTTCCCCGGTACTCCAGTTCAAGACGGGGCAGGATTTCCAGCCCCCCCATCAGGGCAGCCGTTTCTTTGCGTCCATGAGTTTCCAGAAGTCCAACGACCACATCCAAACCTTCATTCTTTTTCGCGCGGGCCGCTTCCAACATGGCGTAAGTTTTTCCAACGCCTGGCGAAAAGCCAAAGAAAATCTTGAGCTTACCCCGGCTTTGTTTCTTTTCCTCCGCTTGGACGCGGCTTAAAAGGACATCCGGATTAGGCCGTTTATCATTCATGAAATATCACCTGCGGTGGATGGATCATTGGTGCATTATAAGGACCAGCCCAATGTGTCGATAGCCTATCCGAACATACAAGGTGAGCCTATTAGGATTTTATTAGTAAAGCTTTAGAAGGTTTGTTTGCTTTTACAGAGCAAAAGGTGAAATTCTACCGAAAAGGAACTTCTCCCCCCGGTTGAAGCGGTGGTTTAAGAATATCTCTAAAGAAATCGATGAAATATTTATGCTGTAGATACATAAACTCATAAAGAGAGTCATGAAGACTGTCGCTTAAAGGATTTCCCAACTGTATCAAAACTTCTTTCGCGCAAAAATATCGCGGCCTCGGGCTGGGATTTTCGCCGTTATTTTCCCAAAAAACCTGCAGGCCAGCCGCTCGGGCTAATATTTCCTGACACTTCTCCATCCTATCCGCGCCATCCAGAATCGGAACGATCGTTTGATGACGAAGTGATTCCACCACATAATCATCGATAATATCCTGCCGGTCCTCCTCCACAATTTCCTGGGCGACAAAATCTTCCAACATGGTTTGCGTCAGGTTGCAAGCGCTCATAGCAAGGGTCCATTTCAATAACTCATCCGGCAGGATATTTTTTGGAGTTTGTTGATTGAGAATGACCAAACTTTCTTCTAAACCGGTCTTTTGAATCAGTTTTTTGGCCATCACCAGGCTTTCGCCCGGGGTCATGATAAACATGGAATCCTTCTAGGTTCTTTGTTTTACGCTAGAATCGCTCGTTATCTTTTATCGCATTTGAAAGATAACCGCAAATCGTCGAATCTTGGCATAGATTATAGAAAACCTGACTAAAAAAAAAGGCCTTGGCCGGATGTCTAAAATCCGGCCAAGGCCCCCCTAAAACAGTAAAACACTTTCACAAACGATTAAATTTCAAGCTCCATGGCCAAGTTAATTCGATCTTCGGACGTCACTAAGTTCGGCACATAATTTCCTGTGGCCCCTAAATTCACCCCATTCGGAGAGGTTACGCCACCCGGCCCTGAAAAATACGGAACCGATGAGCCCCTGTGGTTGAACTCGACTTGCCACATTAAATACTGGCTAGGCATGATGCTCCAAGTTACTGTCCAATCCCATCCAGTAAAGGGGTCACCCGGATTCTCGGTAAAATACGGGGTGGAATAATTGATCGCGTTCATCCCACCTGTTTGTCCATTAGGCAAATCGGGTAAAAGCACCAAGTAACGCCCGGTATTAGTCATCCATCCGCCTCCGAGGGTTAGGGCTTGGTGATCGTTGTCGAACCAAAACCGGTTATAGAGCATCCACCCAAAAAAGTTTTCTTGGGATGGCGAAATATGAGTGACAGGACTTCCATAATTATCAATCAAGCCTAAAGAAGCTGGAACATTTCCCCATTCCTGTCCATAGTCGACGGTCAAGGAAAAGGCCACTTTATCTATCGGGGCCTTAGGATTATCAATATATTTTACTAATAGGCTGTTATCGGTATGAATCCGGTAAAGGTCTGGCGAACCTAGGTTGTCCGTACCGTAATAACCGTTGAAAACTGTGGAAACATTCCCCGTCGGCGCCCATTTGATTTGGTATCCCAGGCCGGGCTGACTGTTAAAGGTACCGTAGGACTGCCAGCCGTTAATAAGCCAGGGCTCAATCTTCAGGTTTTGCTCCGGAAACCACTGGACTCGCATGCCATTAAAGAACCAGGGTGTATTTGAGGAAACATAGGAGGGTTGATAGGTCCAGTTCTCAGGACTGTAATAACTAAAAAGGCCTATGTAGGACATAAAAATACCCGCTTCTACATTCAAACCGTAGTCTACATCAAAATGATATCCACCCCAGGCTTCGGAGACATAACGGTAGGCATCGGCCAAGTCGGTGGTTCCTACCCCTGGACTGGCGTCATTGCGTACGGTTTGGGTGGCATCCGTTCCAAACTGAGTAAGGAATCGTCCAATCACGTTATCAATATGCAGATCCCCTCCCACACCCACATCCTGCACCTCGAACTCGTTGGCTAAACTACCCTCAGTGGTGCCCACCAAAACATGGTCAACAGGATGCGCGAAATCATAAATGTAATGAACATCCACCGTGATTTCAGGAGTGAAGTACTTATTGTCCAAAGGATTGTCCTTCACCCGACCATTGCCATTCATCCAGGTGAAATCGGCGAAACTGAACGGAGCAGGCAACGGAGTTGCTGTCGCCGTAGCCGTGACCGCCTCGGAAGTGGATTCCTCCGCAGACGCCGGACCCGTAACCCAACCCATCACTCCCATCAGTAATAAAACCAAAACGGCTTTTATCCCATTGAAATTCTTCCGATTCATTACTTTCCTCCTTCTGTCCCGAGTTGACCGGAATTGTTTCTTGGCGAAATTTCATCCAAAGCCAAATTGAGTTTCAACACATTCACTCTCGGATCACCAATAAAACCCAACCAACGACCTTCGATATATTTATCAATCAAATCCTGTACAGTTTTTATTTCCACTCCACGCGCTTTTGCCACCCGAACGGCCTGGTAATATGCCGCCGCAGGACTAATGTGCGGATCCAGCCCTGAGCCCGAAGCCGTCACCAAATCCATGGGAACTGGAGCAGTATTCGCCGGATCAGCTTTTCGCAGGGCCTCAACCCTTCCCTGAACCATCTTGATAAAATCTGGATTGGTCGGACCCGAATTGGAACCGCCTGAATTAGCCGCGTTATAGGCGTAAGGCGAAGTGGCCGAAGGCCTGCTCCAGAAATATTTGGGATCATCAAAAGGCTGACCAATTAACTCCGATCCAATCATCTTCCCGTTCACTTCAATCATGCTTCCCTGTGACTGTTTGGGAAACAGAACCTGCCCCAGCAGGGTCATCACTCCCGGGTAAATCAACCCCGTTAAAACCGTAAAGATAACCACAAAGACTAGTGAAAGTCTTAATTGAGTCCCTATTTCTTTAAGCATTGTTTGTCTCCTTAAACTAAGTGTAGGGTGACGAGAATCAAGTCGATCAACTTGATCCCGATAAAAGGCACCAAAATTCCTCCCAAACCATAAATCAAAAAATTGTCCCTCAAGAGTTTGGAAGCGGAACCGGGCCTGTATTGAACCCCTTTGAGGGCCAGCGGCACCAGAAACACGATAATGACCGCGTTGAAAATAACCGCGGATAGGATCGCCGACTGGGGCGTAGCCAGCCTCATAATGTTTAAAGCGTTCAATTCCGGATAAGTCAGGGCGAAAGCCGCTGGAATGATCGCGAAATACTTGGCCACATCATTCGCGATGGAAAAGGTTGTTAAAGAACCACGAGTCATCAAAAGTTGTTTCCCAATCTTCACAATCTCAATAAGCTTGGTGGGGTTAGAATCCAAATCCACCATATTGCCCGCCTCCTTGGCGGCCTGGGTACCCGTATTCATGGCTACCGCCACATCGGCTTGGGCTAAAGCCGGGGCGTCATTAGTTCCGTCCCCTGCCATCGCCACCAATCGTCCACCGGATTGAGATTCCCGTATCAGTTTCAACTTGGCCTCTGGAGTCGCTTGAGCGAGAAAATCATCTACGCCCGCTTCTGCGGCAATAGCTGCGGCGGTGAGGGGATTGTCTCCCGTGATCATGATGGTTTTTATCCCCATTCGTCGTAATTCGGCAAATCGTTCCTGAATGCCGCCTTTCACGATGTCCTTGAGATGGATCACGCCCAGCACATCTTTACCCTCGGCGACGACCAGCGGTGTGCCGCCTCGGCGGGAAATGGATTCTACGCCTGTGCGGACATCTTCCGGGTACTTACCGCCTTCTTCTTTTATATATTTCTCAATGGCCTCTGCCGAACCCTTCCGGATGGCGCGTTTGCCAATATCCACGCCGCTCATTCGAGTTTGAGCGGTAAAGGGAATAAAGATGGCCTTGAGATCGTGAATTTCCCGGCCTCTTAACTTGTATTTTTCTTTGGCCAGAACCACGATACTGCGTCCTTCCGGCGTCTCATCGGCCAATGAGGATAATTGGGCCGCCTCAGCCAAATCCACAATATCGATTCCAGACGCGGGAATAAATTCCGTCGCTTGCCGGTTACCCAGAGTAATGGTCCCCGTCTTATCTAAAAGAAGTACATCCACATCACCCGCCGCCTCTACCGCGCGGCCCGACATCGCAATGACATTGGCTTGAATCATGCGATCCATCCCCGCTATACCAATGGCCGACAAGAGCCCGCCGATCGTTGTGGGAGCCAAACAAACGAAAAGAG
>CAWKIY010000084.1:0-3064 GCA_963849245.1 candidate division FCPU426 bacterium
ATCCCTGAATTGGGGCGTCTTCCAGATACCCGACAAGAACATGGCGGCCGTGCCGTTCATAAATAAGTCCGACGTTCCCATTCCGCCCATGGAGGTCATGTTGGAGGGACCCGGCATCACTTTATGTTTGAGAATTAAATCCACCCGGTATTGGATGGCATCAACAAAAGCCGGCGTGTTAAAGGCATATTGATTGGGTTTCTGCGGATTATCGACCCAACGAGCGCCGGAAGAATAAACCCAAGGCTCCGTCATCGGCCAGTCTTCGGTGTAACCCCAGCGGCTGGTTTTTCCCGTCGCGTCGGTTTTAGTCAAAGCCTTGGCATCGGCCAAAAGATCAGCCCAGGTCCAATCGTCCGTCGGATAGGGAATCTTAGCCTCATCAAAAGCTTTTTTATTGTAATAAAGAACGCCGATCGGTGAAATATCGCGGGGAAGAACATAAAGATGTCCGTTGATCGTGAACCGATCTAAAACAGAAGGATAAAAATCCGACAAGGAAAAACTGTCACTCTTCACATAATCATCCAAAGGTTCCAAAACATCGCGGGGATAAAGATCGGCGATGTTGTCGGTAGAGACAAAGATAACATCGGGCGCGATACCGCCCGCGATCTGGGTCAAAAGTTTGGTGTTATATTCACCCCATGGAACCCGCTGAAGTTCAACTTTCACTTTAGGATGGGTCTTGTTGAAGTTATCGACCAAATCCGTCAGGATAGCGTTCTCTTTAGGGTCACCCCACGAAGAAATTTTAATGGTCGTGGAACCCATTTGGGAGCATCCCCAACTGAATAGGACCATAACGAGAAGCATCCCACCGAGTTTCCATAGTCCGACCTGTTTAAGAAGTTTCATACGGCCACCCCTTTTCTGAGTTTCGGCATAGACAAACTCGCCTTCCGTCCCGGCTTCAAATAAGAACGAAAAGTACTGCCCATCAATTTCCATACTTTATCGGGATTCTTACAGGCGATTTCCGAGACATGCTTGCATCCTTGGAATCCCCACATCCCAATCCAGTCCGCGCCACCATCAACCGCGCCCCGGGTGGCTTCCACCACATCCCGTTCCAAACCCAACGGCACGCGGAAACCCTTCACCCACATTAAAAGAGGCTTTCGATACTTTTTCGACCAAACTTTGAGTTCCTGCGTGTGCTCAACCGCGTGGCGGTAAATGTCTTTCGGTCTGGTAGTATCATACTCGAAATAGGTTTCCCCGCCCATCACTTGAATACTTTTTTCTTGGGCCATGGCCTTTAAAAACCACTCTTTTTCACCCGGTAAAAAAGTCATCGCGTTTTTTTGTTTTTTCGATTGGGCATATCGGGTCAGCGTTAAAAGAAAATCCCGGGTTGAGCGGCGTTTAAATTCTTTAACTTCTTCCGTTTGCTCTTTTGGAAGGGCTTTTCCCGTCTCTTTTTTGAATTTCTTTTGGCAAAAACCACAGCAGCAGGACCAGGCTTTTGGATTGGGTTCCCAGCCGCCGTATTTATCCAGCCAATTCAAATAAAAATGAGGTTCATCCCAAAGGATGTAGTCCGCTTTAAACGTTACCACCACATCGACCCATTTTTTAAGATACGCCGTCAGGGCCGGACTATTCAAACAAAGCGCCGGGGCTTTTTTACCATCGCTGCGTACTTGCCGTTCGTCATCGTGCCAAATGGGAAGTTGAGTCGCGCTCTCTCCGCCAAAAATTCCGGCGATGGCCCATGGATCTACCAGAGTGATCAATCCCTGGCGTTTGGCTTCCTTCACCATCTGATGGAAAGTGTCCTCATGAAACATCACATCGTTCTCAGAAAAGGTTATAACGATAAAAGAACAACCCTGGCGCCGAACTTCCGCCATGTCAGTTTTAAAATGTTTGAAAATGATATTGTCAAAATAAGACGTGCCAAATTTCATGGAGTCTCCCTAAAAAAATACGGCCTCTCAGCCGCGAAGGTTACTTGGTTTGAGTGACTTTTTTGAGATAGGGCGGCTGATCCGGATTCAATCCCTTGGCGGTGGCGACGGCCAAGGCCAACATTTGAATCATAGGGGCGACTCCAAGCGGATTCGTCACCTCGGTTCCCACGGGCGTGAGAATCGGCACGGTCGCTTTCTTCAAAACCTGCGGCACGGAACTGAAAGCCAATACGAAGGCTTGGCGCTCATTTAATTCGGCGAGCAATTCCAGGGTACCCTTCAAAGTCGGGCCTGGAGGGGCGAGCAAAATCACGGGAAAGTCTTTTCCTGCCAGCGTCTTGGGGCCATGATGAAAATCAGCAGTCGAATAGGCATGGGCTGTCACCTGGGCGCATTCCTTAAGTTTCAAAGCCGATTCTTGGGCGACACCGTAATGAAAACCACGCCCGATCACCACACAGGTGGAAAGGTGCAAAAATCGATAAGAAGATTCCCACACCGCTCGCGACAACTTACAGCCTTGCTCCACCAACCGGGGCAAAGCGGTCAATTCCGCGCGAATCTTGCGGCCTCGGGCCACACCCTCCACTAAGCCGTACAAGGCCAGCAATTCCGACGTATAGGTTTTGGTCGCGGCGACGCTCTTTTCCGGACCGCACGTGAGATCAATCGTGTACTGGGCGGCTTTGGCTAAACGGGATTTGGAATTATTGGTAAAGCCGATGGTCAAAGCGCCTTGACTGCGGGCGGATTCCACAATGCCGCAAACATCCGGCCCCTGGCCTGATTGGGAAATACCGATGACGAGTCCGCCGCGATAGTCGATCTTCGACCCATAAAGAGTCGTCACCCCGGGTGCCGCGAGGGAAACCGGAATTTTCCAGTCTTTTTCAATCAGGTAGCGGGCGTAGGTACCGGCGTTATCCGAGGTTCCGCGGGCCACAATAACCACAAAGCGGGGTTTAAATTTTTGGACAGCCTCGCAGGTTTTGACCAGATTGTTCCACTGGCGCGAGACAAACTTGCGTAGAACCAGCGGGCTTTCCATGATTTCTTTTTCCATGAGAGTTTGGGTATTCGGCACGTTTTTTCCTTTGGTGGTTAAATAAATAAACAGTTCTTCAACGGCCGAACCCTTCGGCGCGGCC
>CAWKIY010000085.1:0-10651 GCA_963849245.1 candidate division FCPU426 bacterium
TCCGGGACCGGGCATTTCGGAAAAAAAGTCGCCCGGCCCAAAGGCCCCAAAATCGCCCGCGGCCAGGAAAAAGGACTGACCCTGCGCGGCGAATTGGGCGAATAGGTTCGCGTCGGTCTCGTCCCCAAACGAGTACCAGGAACAGCTTAATTGATTGCAAAGGGGCGGTTCCGCCATGGACGCAAGTATGTTGTCCGCCTCCACTTGATAATTGTTCGCGGGATTCCCTTCGTAAACCACGATCTGCGCGCCAGGCGTCAAACCCATAATCATCTCGATGTCCAGGGACACTTCCAATTGGCCGCTCGTGGCGGGAACACCGTTGAAACCGTCCAACAGCACGGTCGTGGGGGTGATCTGAGCCAGGGGCGGGTTGGAGCTGCTGGCGTAAAAATCGAGGTCCGATTGGTAGAACCCGTCGAACTCGACGAGGCCCACCGACTGTCCGGACCCATTCAAGGAAGACGGGATTCCGTTACAGTAGGCGTCCCGTAAATCCAACCCTTGGTAAAGACCCTGGTCGGCTGTTCCGACATTGGGGGAGGGATTATTTTTGGTTCCTTTGGCCTGTTTCCTTGCGGGCCGATGGCCGTGACCCGATTTTTTGACCACGTTGGAATGGGCCACATTGAAGTCGTCGAGTCCGCTGATGTGCAAGACCGGCGTATCCAGGTCCAGGGAAGGTTCTTGGTCCGGCGCGTGGAACTTGGTCCCGTCCGCCCTCTTATAGTAGTTCAGGTTCACATGGAAAGCCTTTTGGATATCCCCCGCCGCGCCTCGAACGTCTACCAGCACGCGGTTGGAATGGGTGCGGGTTACTTGCAGATGGTTGGCTTTGGCGAAATCCAGGACGGCCTGGTAATCAGCCTCGGTAGGTCCGTAGCGGGCCGTGAACTGATCCGGCTTGAGGAAATGGCGGTATTGGGCATTGTGAGGATCGTAAAGCTGTTTAAGCAGGGCTTGGAGTTCAGACTGATTGCGCAGCGGAAGCCCGATGGCCAAGTCCATGATTTGGTCAGTGGAAACGCTTTCAAGTTTGGGCGCGGTCGAAACCGCGGCAGGAACATGACCGTGAAGTTTTTGCCGCCCCGTGGTCTGGGCGAGAGAGAGGCCGGGAGTTAGCGCCAGGATCACCAGCACCAGAGCGGCCCAACGGATAAGAGGATTGGCGGGGAGTTTTTCCAAAACCTGGCCGCAAGATGGATTAGCGATGATCATAAACCCCTCCAATAATTTTTTACCGATGCTAAAATCTTCAAACAGACTCAATTCAATGGCCTAACTATATAAACTGTTTTTCTTTCGTCAAATTAAATTAATGCAAATTAGCGTTAAAGGACTATCCCTTTCGATCGAGTAATATCGTTTTGCGTTAATTACTCCTGTAATTTTCCACTCAACTTTTAGATTTAAAGCGCCATGAATAATAGAGCCTGGGAGCGAGTCATTTATTCCAAAAATAATGAACTATTTTTCGGGAATTTTGACCTTTTTTTGACTGAAAAAAGAGAGCCGGTTATTTACTTCACTGAAGTTTCTATCTACGAAAAGACTACGACAGATAGGTCGGAGGCCCCGCTACGCAATGTTTCCTGGGGCAGACAGGCCATTCGAAACTTTATATCTAACGTCTTGAGTAAAAACCTTCATCAACAAAAAAGCCCAGTCCTCTTTCGGAAGACTGGGCTTTTAAATAGCTAGCAATTATTGTCGAAATTAGAATCCGATATTCACCCCACTCAAAACATTCTGGCCCTTCTTGAACTGGGCGCTGGGCCCGGCGCCTAAAACCCCCGCGTCTTGTCCCAAGAGGGGACGATGATGGTTTGAGTCATATTAAAAAGCGAGCCGAAGAAAATGCTATCGTTGGTGGCAGCCCAGGCCGGAACGGCCGCGAACAAAGCCAGCAACCTGTCGGCCCAACCGGTCAGCCTTGGGTCTTGGACAGATTCAGCGCCGCCGCCGCGCGGACGAGGGACTTAAAGGCCATCTCGTTAATCTTGTCGCCCTCATGCAGGTCGATGGCGCGCCTGACGTTCCCATCCAGTCCCGCGTTGAAGAGTTTCGCGGGATCTTTCAAGGCCGCGCCCTTCGCGAAAGTAATCTTCACGACACTCTTGTAGGTCTCGCCGGTACAGAGGATTCCCTCCCGATACCAAACCGGGACACCCCCCGGATTCGTGACTTTCGCCCACTTTTGTTCTTCCACAACCTCCGGATCGGCTTCCTTAATGAGGGCGCGTATCCTTGCGAGGGTTTTATCCCTCCAGTCACCCGACCCGGCGATTTTTTGACGGATAGGCCGGGAGACCGTCTTGCCCGCGGCCTTGGGTTTATTTTTCATGTCATTCCCTTTCGCTCGTGATGCGGCGCCAGAAGAAATACGAGAAGCCCCAGAGCACAAAGGTGCCCGCGGCCCAGCCCCAAGCCTGCGGACCGTCGCCGACCGACAGGTGGGCGATGAGCGCCGAACCGAGGGTGATAGCGAAACCGGCGTAAGCCCACTCCTTGAGCCTCGCTGGCACTGGCGTTAGCAGCAATACAATGCCGAAGAATTTAGCCCAGGAGAGTTCCACCCGGAAGTAAGGGGGGAAGCCGAGGTGGACAAACGCCGCGGCCACCTGCGGCAGTTGTAACTGCGCGTAGGCCGTGAAGCCGATCTGCAGGCAGAAAAGCGCGGTGGCGATCCAGAAACCGATGACCTTTCCTTTATTGACCTTTGACATGCTCATGACCTCCGTAGGATTGGATTAAAAAGGCACCAGCACAAACCGTCCATAGGCCACGAACAGGACCAAAAGCGCGGGAACAACGACCCAAACCAAGCCCTGCGGCTTGGTCTTGAGCAACACCGCGACGAATACCGTTTCCACGGCCACGCCCACTGCCGCGATGGGAGTGAGGATGGGCATTATCCCTGTGACTCCTGGCAGGACTAAAGCCAACGCGAAAAGGGCCTGGATCACTCCGAGAATCACCCAGCCGGGTTTTGGCATAATTTTCAAACAAGCCGGCGGAACCTTCGTTGCCATCCAACTGCCGCCCATCAAATAGTACAAGCCCAGCAAGATTTGAAGCACCCATAGCAGAATGTTCATCGTGCACCTCCGAAAGAATTCGCCAGCGCGTGGCCAGCTTAATTTAAACGATTGTCCCCGTCTAGCGAGCTCCAAAAAAATCATAGCTACAAAGCAGCTTGCCTATCCCTAAAATTCCGCAAGAATTTGGGGATAACCCTGAATGTTTTATGGAAAAAGTCCGGCAACGGACTTTTTCAACACCCTAATTTAGAGAACACCTTCTATTTGATCCCTGCCTACAATTGTAATAGAGCGACCTAGCCCCTTTTCTACCCCTCTCGTAAAATAAGGAAAAGGATGCGTTGAAGCCTTGTCACATCCTAGCCCTCTGGTTCGTCATTAAGATGACGGATGAGAATAGGAAAATGTGACAGAAGAAGGGACGCCCGATCTTTTTATCAATCGGACATACCCAAAGCATTTGTCTCATCTTAGTGAGTTCGACAAAGAGGAACCCAATGGCTGAAAATGATTGGCTGGCGAACCAATTTCAGGAGAACCGCTCCCATTTGAGGGGTCTGGCTTACCGGATTCTGGGTTCCAACGGGGAAGCCGAGGACGCGGTTCAGGAAGCCTGGCTGCGCCTGACTCGCTCGGACGCCCCATCCATCGAAAACCTGGGCGGGTGGCTTACGACTGTGGTGGCTCGCATATGCCTGGACATGCTTCGGTCGCGTAAAACCCGCAAAGAAGTATCCATCCAAGAAAACACTTTTGAAATGCCCCAAAACCCCCATTCTTCCAACCCGGCCGAGGAAGCCCTGCTGGCTGATTCGGTGGGTTCGGCCCTTTTGATTGTCCTTCGTACTCTGACGCCCGCCGAACGGGTCGCCTTTGTGCTTCACGACCTGTTCGACCTGCCTTTCGAGGAGATCGCCCCTATCGTGGGCCGGTCCGAACCGGCGGTGAGGCAGCTCGCCAGCCGCGCCCGCCGCAGAGTCCGGGGAGGCGAGGAAAACCGGGAGGACCGTGGAAAAAAACGGGAGATCGTCGCGGCCTTCCTAGCCGCCTCCCGCGAAGGCCATTTCGACGCCCTGCTTCAATTACTTGATCCCGAAGTCCTGCTGGATGCGGATGATGCCACTGTCAAAATTACCGCGGCCAACAAAGACAAAGGCGCGCCGCCTTTCCAAAGCCAGATGCGGGGCGCTCAAACGATCGCGGAGGCCTTTAAAGGCCGGGCTGTGGCCGCCCAACTGGCCCTCATCAACGGCTCGGTGGGAACCACCTGGATTGGCGGGGGAAAACCCCGGGTGGCTTTCTTGTTCTTGATTGAAAAGGGTAAGATTCAGGAAATCAACGTGGTCATGGACCCGGAGGATTTGGGCGAGATGGAAATTGAGCTTCTGTAAGATTAAACAGAATCAGCGTATAAAGCGGAGAAACACATAAGACTCTTAATCATAAATAAAAAAGCCCAATCCTTTCAGGACTGGGCTTATGAATGGCTGGGGCGGTAGGATTCGAACCTACGAATGCCAGATCCAAAATCTGGTGACTTACCGCTTGTCGACGCCCCAATGATCGCGAAAATCGCGAATTATGAATTTTGAGTTTTAAATTTTGAATTAAAATCTAATAAACAAAACGTCTTTCCAAGGCCTGCTAATTTAATTCGGTTGAAGCCCTTAATCAAGCGCCAAATAAGGCTCAAAAGCGCGTTGAGGCTCCCAAAAAGCCGTGTTAATCTGGGCTTATGAGTGAGGAACAATCCGAGCAACCCATTGTGAAAACATTGCCGTCCCTTTTGGAATTCGGCCGTCAAATGAAGCAGTCTCCTTATTCCAACGAAAGCGAAGAGCTTTTTTACACCTGCCCCCAGTGCGGCCATCCCATGGTGACGAAGAAATGCAAAATCGTCTGCTACACCTGCCACTACTTTATTGGTTGTGTGGAGTAGCGCTAACCGCGGCTTTTTTCAGAAACTCCGATTCATCCGGCTGGGGAAATCCGTCTCGAAGATCCGATAAAAAACTAATCACGGCCTTTTCATAAATCAACGGATACTGGCTGTAGGTCTCCACATGCCCGGCGTCGGGGATGTAAACCAACCGGCGGTGATGGGAATTGGTTTGATCGAATAACTTGCGGACTTCTTCCGATCGGGCCAGATCGTCTTTTTCCCCCGTGATGTAAAGAACCGGTATTTCGTGAAACTGTTGAACAATCGGCGTCAAATCCAAATCCCGGGTCGTTAAGGCGAGTCCCGTGGCTCGGTCATAATCCTGAACGCACCGGCTTAAAAACCCGGGCAAAACGGAGAAAGACCCCCCCATCGTCCGCCGGGAAACATAAGCCCTCACATTGGGTAAAGGGCTGTCCGCGATTACCGCGTCAATGTCGGGGGCCTGCGCCGCCGCCCTCAAAGCGCTGATGGCTCCCAGGGAAAACCCAAAATAGACCAGGGGCCTGCGCAAAAGCTTCTTGGACTTTAGAAAATCCTCGGCCGCCAGATAATCCCCCGCCTCCAAAACGCCGCCCGAAACCGGGCTTTCCCCGCTAAGTCCGCTTCCCCGCTGGTCAAAGAGCAAAACTTGATAGCCCGCTTTAACTAAAAATTCCGCCCGGGTTAAAACTTGCTCCCGGTTCTTAAAAATACCGTGGGTCAAAAGCAGAGTTCCCAAGGGTTTCTTTTTAGAAGCTGGTTCCATCCACCAGCCGGAAATCGAAATGCCGTCTTTTGTCGTAAACGAGACATCCTGATAGGCGAATCCATCCGCCCGGGGATTCGTGGTGAGAGGTTGATGCGTTTTAGATTTAAGAACAATGGACTGAACTACCTTGGCTGGAAGGAAAAAATAAATAAAGTAAATCGCCCCAGCGAAAACAACTGCCATGAGACTTAAAAAGATTTTAAGCGCCAGGGACTTTATGGAATGAGTTTGTTTCATGTGAAATCCCTTATGAAACTAGTAAATTCAAAATCGAATCAACGGCTCCTCTTCACCACTAGTCCCCTTACGGGGACCACCAAGGACACAAAGAAAACCTAGCCTGTTTTAAAATCAGAACAGTTTTCGATTTACTTTGTGCCCTTAGTGGCCCCCGCAGGAGGCTTGTGGTGAAAAGGTTTTTCCTTTTTTTAGATTCTTTGTACGCCTGACGAAAGGGTTTCGGTCACAAAGACTCGCCTGCCTTCCCCTTGAAACAACCGGCCTAAAGCCTCCGCTTTTTCACGGCTTTCCGCCACGGCGAAAACGGTCGGGCCGCTTCCCGAAACGAGGGCGCCCAAAGCTCCCGCTCCCAGCAGGCGCTTTTTAATTTCCTCGACTTCCGGCATGAGATAAAAAGCCGCCGACTCCAAACCATTAAACAGGTTCTGCGCGATCCGGGGCAAGTTTTTTTCCCTCAAAAGATACTGAAAACCTTCCGCCTTTTGACCTGAAGTGATTTGGGCCTTCCCGGACCGATAAACCGCGGGAGTGGGGAGTCCTAGGGCGGGCTTCACTAAAACCAAAGACATTCCCAGGGAAACGGGCCAGGGGTTTATTTTTTCACCGCGCCCGGTGCCCAGCGCCGTTCCTCCTGACAAAAAAAAGGGAACGTCCGACCCCAATTGAGCGGCCATGGCCTGAAGTTTCTCCGCATCGGCCCGCGTCTCAAAAAGCCAATCGAGGCCTTGAAGCGTCGCCGCCGCGTCGCTGGAGCCGCCGCCCAAACCCGCCGCCAGGGGAATTCGTTTTTTAAGCTGGATATGAACCCCGCCCTGATCTCTTAAAACCTCTTTGAAAAAAAGCCGGGCCGCCTTCACAATTAAGTTGGAGTCATCCACCGCGAGGGCTTCGGGGGATTCCAAAATGGAGAGTTGAACCCCTTCCCTTTCACGCGAAAAGGAAAGCTCATCGGTGAGGCCGATGGCCTGAAAAACTAAAGCGAGTTCATGATAGCCGTCGGGCCGGGGGCCCAGCACTTCCAGCACCGGATTGATTTTCGCGGGAGTTTGAACTGTCAGAATAGCTTGGCTCACAAAGAATCGGAGGATTGGTTCTTTTTGATTTTCGCGGGATAGTCTTTATTGTCCGGATCCAGTTTGGAGGCTTTTTCCCACTGGTCGACCGCCTCAGGTTTTTTACCCATTTTCAAGTAGACCTCACCCAGGTGATCATAGATCACCGCGTCATCCTTGATTTCCGTTTTTAAAAACTTTAACGATTTCTCAAACTGGGCTTTCGCGTCGTCATACTTCTTTTGCTGGTAAAAAACCCATCCCAAGCTATCCAAATAATAGGAATTCTCAGGATCCAGTTTGATCGCCGTCTCGACATACTTTTGGGCTTCGTCCAGCCTTTCGCCCTTATCCGCGTAGGAATAACCAATATAGTTATAGGCGTCCGCGTTATCCGGCTGGAGCTGGATGACCTTTTTCATTTGATCCATGGCGTCGCTAAATTTACCGGCCTTATCCAAGAGGACACCTAAGTTGAAATAGGACTGACCTAAGGACCCGACGTTATAATCCGCCTGCTGCTTGCTCTTAAAGTTTAATTCCAACTCAATGACCTGGCGGTAATGTGTCTCCGCCTCGCTGAGTTTGTCTTTTTCCTGCTCCAGCATGGCTTGCATTAAAATAAGCTCCGGATGGTTCGGATTGGACTTTAAACCCGCCGCAAGCGTTTTGGCGGTGAGATCGTCTTTCTTTTCCTTGTCATAAAGCACCACCAGCCTCACCCAGGCGTCCACGGATTTATCATCGTTCGCCAAAATGGCTTTTAATTGTTCTTCGGCATGCTCGTACTCTTTCATTTCCTCATAGACCGCCGCCAGGCGAAGACGGATCAGGGCATTCGCGGGCTGGTTTTCCAAAAGTTTTTCAAAAGCCTCAATGGATTTTTTGTACTGATTCGACCGCAAGTAACAAAGTCCCACATAATCATAGACCGACAGATCTTTGGGGTTCTTTTGGCTGTAATTTTGAAAGGCTTCCAAAGCCTTCGTATCGTTTTTTTGGTTGTAATAAAGCTCGCCCAAAGCCAAATAGGCTTGGGCGTTATCGGGATTTAACTTTACCAATTCCTGGTAAGTCTCAATCGCGGATTCGGGTTTTTGGTCCAGTTCATAAACTAACCCTAAGGAGGTATAAGCCGATTCCAGACTGGGATCAATCTCGATGGCTTTTTTGAAGGCTTCTTCAGCCTTAGTGGCCTGGTTGCCGCGGGTATAAATAAGCCCCATGTTGTAATACACGCCGGCGGACTTGGGATTTTCATTCAAAATATCCTGATAGGTCTGCAAAGCGTCGTCCAAATGATTTTGATTGGCCAGCACGCCCGCTAAGTAATACCGGGCGTCAATGTTTTTAGGATCAATTTGAATGACTTTGGTGTATTCCTTTTGCGCTTTTCCATACTCGCCTTGAGTGGCGAAAAGATTCGCCAGCAGAAGCCGGGTTTGAATGTTGTTGGGTTCCAATTGAATGGATTTTTGGAGTTCTTCCACCGTTTTATATTCCAACCCCTCAACGTAATAGTGATAAGCCAAACGGTCATGGATGGAGGAGGATGTGGGATCATAACGGGCGGCCTGTTGGAACTCCACCAGGGAACGGCTTGTATCTTCCATCTGCTGCGCGTAAAGAGCGCAGGCGTAATGCCAAAAAGCCCGTGGATCGGTGGAGAATTTTTCCTCCGTCTGCGCGCGCAGAAATCCCACGCTGAGGAAAAACAAAAACAGAGAGCTGACCGGCAGTAAAAAGGAAAAAATAGGTTTTTTCATGGATGGTTGTTCCGGACCTAAACTTGTTTGATCGACTCGTTGGCTTTGCGCAAACGGTCATTGGCTATTCTCAAGAAGACCAGTAAAACTTTCAAGGCGACCGCCGGATATTTTTCGATCATAGTATTGAAGGCTTTTTTGGTCATCACCAGCAGGATAGACTCCTCAGCCACTTTGGCGGTGGCGGTTCGGGGCCGGTTATCAATCAGTGACATTTCACCCAGGAATTCCCCTTCGTTTAGGGTCGCCAAAACCGCTTCCTGGTTGTTAGGAAGCTTCTTGATGATGTTGACCGATCCTTTTTTAATGACATAAAGAATCTCGCCGGTCATACCTTCCACAAACAAAGTGGAATTTTTCGAGTAATTTTTTTCAAAAAACAACGAGACCACGTTTGCCAATTCGGCGGGCGTCAGGTCTTTGAAAAGAGGCAGGGATTTTAAAGCTTCAACATCCAAGGGAGATGCCATAAGACCTCGATCAAGATTTGCCGGGCATTATATCACCGAAAAGGCCCGGGTTTGTCACGCTAGGGCTTTTTGCTCAAAATAGTCCGGGCCGCGTGAATGCCCTGTTCCAGCGCGGATTCCATGCTTCCATATTCCCACCGACCGTAGCGGCCTACTGAATAAACCCTTCTTTTTTCGTAAAAAGCCAAAAGCCGTTGAACTGTCTCATCCCGATTCTCGTCATAGACCACATAAGCCCCCGGAAGATTTAGATCCCGGCGCACGACGACCTGCTTTTCCGACTTAATCCAGCCCAGTTTTTTTAATTTTTCCAAAGCGTGCTTTCCCAACGCCTCAGGATTGGGAGTCTGACCCCGGTAGGAAAATTCAACATAGAGAGAGAAGTGACCTTTCGGAGCCACCGTGGGGACACAAGCGCTGGCCGACCCCGCCCGGTGAAACAAGAATTCCTTTTCCGGGAAATACACCCAGCTGTAAGGAATAGGCTGGGTCCCTTTGAGCCCGAAATTGATGTTATAAATTGAGGTCGATTGAAGCCGCGAGGCGGCATTTTTCAGGGCGGCCGGCATTCCCCGCGTCAGCGAAACCAACCGGGGCAGGGGCAGGCTGGAAACCAAGGATTGGAAGTCCACTTCCAACCCGGAAGTGAGCCGCGCTTTTCGACGGTTTAAATCCAACAGAGCCAGGCCAACCCCGTTCCAAAGATTGGGCAGGCCCCGGGCGATTGACTGAGGCAAAATGGAAATACCACCGTGATCGGGATAAAGAAAAGTCGCGTTATAACCGGCCTGGGATGGTTTTTTAGCGAAGGCTCCTTCCACCACTTCCACAACCTTGGGCGAAGGTACAAAGCGACCCATCCAATGGGTGGTCAGTTTATCCAAAGGTACTTTCCACAGCTTCTGATTATACGGAAACATGAAATGTTTGGAGATGCCGGGGCCGAAAGCTTGCAGGCACCAGTCTTTAAAATGCTTGGTCTGGGCCGGATTAACTCCTCCGAAACGCCTTGTCAGCGCCGCTTCTAAATAACCCAGAACATTTTCTCTGATCGTCGCGGAAGAAAGCCCCGCGTTGTTTTCCTGGTAGGGGTATTCGCTATAGGCTCCCTGACTGTGGATGACCGCGTGGCGGCGGCGCTCTTTAAACTGTCCGGGAGCGAGCCGGAGAGCCCATTGTTTAATTTCATTTTTCTGAAAATGCAAAAAATGTCCGGTGTAATCAAACTCAAAGCCCCGGGCGAAAACCGTACGGCAAAGGCCGCCGATTTCTTTTTCCTTTTCGACCAGCAGGTAAGAACTTTCATTTTCCGCCAGAGTACGGGCGCAGGAAAGCCCCGCGAGCCCGCCGCCGGTGATAATGGTTTTAATCTTCAACGTTTTTTCCGTT
>CAWKIY010000086.1:0-4261 GCA_963849245.1 candidate division FCPU426 bacterium
ACAAAGTGCTTGAAGAGTTCCGTGGCCTCATTCTGGTCGTCCGGGTGTACCAGTTCCATAAAACTGCGGCCCGTTCTTTCTTCCACGTCATAGCCCATGACCTTTTTGAGAGAAGGGCTGACATAGCGGGTCACCCCGTCGGCCCCCACCAGAGAAATCACGTCGTTGGAGTTCTCGATAAGATTACGGAAGGTTTCCTCGGACTCCCGCAGGGCATCCTCGGCTTGTTTTTTATCCGTCACATCCCGGTAATTGATTACAACCCCCTTCACATCCGGGTCCTCTAAAAGGTTGGTCGCCCGCACATCGACTGTCACCAAATGGCCCTTCTTGTGGAAAAAACGGACCCGTATAACGTCCGAGGAGCCGGGATTTTGGACAAGCCACTGGTATGCTCCGCGAACCGACGGCAGATCTTCCGGATGGATCAAATCGAGGGCTCCGCGACCCAGTCTCTCCTCCGGTTCGTATCCATAGATGCTCTTCATTCCCGGGCTGACATAACGGATGGTATTGTCTTCCCCAATAAGTACCACCGCGTCGTAGGATTTCTCAATTAACGCTCTGAAATAACGTTCTTTTTGTTGAAGCGCTTCCTGGGCTTTTTTCGTCTCAGTCACATCCCGGCTGTTTACCACAATCCCCCCCACCGCCGGGTCGTTCAAAAGATTGGTGAGAACCACTTCCGCCTGGATGAAATGCCCGTCCTTATGCTGAAACCGCGCGTCCGTTTTATACGGGACTCCGGGATGGGCCAAAACCTCCGCGAATAACTGCCGGTTTTTTTCCCGGTCTTCGGGCGGTTGGGACTCAAAAGCGGTCCCTTTTCTTTCGCCTGGTTTGTACCCCATCACCCTCTCCAGCGCGGGACTTTCATAAAGAATATTGCCTTTGGCTCCTACCACTGTGATCGTGTCGTAGGAATTTTCGATCATACCCCGGAATCTGGCTTCCGATCGCCGCAGGGCCTCTTCGGCCTTTTTTCGATCCGTGATATCCCTGAGAATGACCATAGAAGCTTGGCGTCCCTCAAACTTGATCCCAACCGAGGAAGTTTCAACTTCCACGGTAGAGCCATCTTTTTTCAAAAACCGTATTTCCCCTCCGCGCAGCTGCTCTCCCGCCAGATTTGCTTTTACTCGTTGCAGAACTATATCCCGAAAATCTGGATGAACGATCTCTAAAGTCGGCTTTTGAAGCAGTTCACTCTTCTCTTCGTACCCCAGCAGCGCTAAGCAATTTTGGTTGATGTAACGGATGGTGCCATCCTGTTGGACAACAACCGCGTCCGGAGCCGATTCAATGAGGTTGCGAAAATTATCTTCTGAATGCTTCAGAGCCTCCTCAGCTTTTTTACGTTCCGTGATATCCCAAATGCTGGCGACACGGAACGTTTTACCTTTGTAGGTGTAATTACGCCCGATCAGCTCCGCGGGGAAGGTGTTTCCATCCTTTCGCAGCGCCCGGATTTCGTAAGGCTGGGAATAATCCGCTTCCACATTTTTACGGACAACCTCCACCGATTCCGGGGCCAAAAAGCTGAACTTGGGCCTCCCCAGCATCTCCTGCATTTCATAACCCAGCATGGAAGCCAGGGACTGATTGACGTCTAAAATTTCCCCCTGAACATGGATCATGATGCCTTCCCGAGTGACATCCGACAGGCGTTGAAACCGGTCCTGGCTTTCCTGGACTACGTTTCGGGCTTCTTCCTGCCGCCGATAGTCCCGGCGGGCCAAGTACACCACGAACAGGAACAAAGCCAGCATAACCAGCCCAGTGATGATCAGTTTCTCCAAAGCCTCATGAATTTTTTGGGTCGATTCAGCGATTTGGGGTTTTAATTTATCGGTTTCTTCAACCTCAATCTGATTGAGCAAAGCGACGATTTGATTGACCAGCTTGATCCCGTTGCCCCCCGCGATTATTTTAGCGGTCGGAGCGAATCCTTTTTTCAGCCGGAGTTGGAGGAGGGTCTGGGCAAATCCCAAAACTTTTTTGAACGAATCATCCACTTGCTGGAGTTGTTCTTGCTGTAAGGGATCATCCGACAGCAGATCTTTTAATTGAAGCAGTTGGCCCTCGAAGTTTTTCGAAACTTCATTATAGGGGCCCAAATCTTCCGCCCGGCCCGTAATGGTAAAAAGACGCGCGGAGGCTACCGCGGTCATTCCCATCAGCGAAACACGGTGGAGTTGGTCCAGGCATTGACCGGTATGTCCGATTTTTTCTTCGGCGTGAATGACCTCGATCACGTCCGTAATGGAAATCCAGGTATTGGCGACGAGAACAAGGAAAAAAACAGCACTGCCCAGCCGAAACCGGCGGGCCCAGGCCCATTGCCGGAGGTATTGAATCCCAAAGGATTCCTTGGAAGGTGGGACAGAAATTGGAGATGGGATTTCAGCCATAAGAACCCGTCAAGACAAGTTAAACATCAAAAGGTTACCGCTTCCGAGGGACAATTAATTATAAGGGGTAAGTGAGTGGTGAGCCTGGAGAAAGTTAGAACAGATTGTTTGTCGAAAGGTTTAGGAAACTCATCGACAGAAACAGGAAGTTAACTAGCCTTTAACTCATTTATTTTTTAGGCGGATTGAAGTTAATCGGCGGGGTGGCAATAGTCTTATCCGCCGCCAAAATCAGCATCCTCCCGGCCGGGGTATAACTGACTACCTTCAAACCACTCATATTGAAAGTTTCCGTGGCTTTTCCATGGGGATCTTTCCACTCAAAGTCGCCGGATGTATTCCCGTCCTGTCCCGAAGCCGTTTGGGCCCAATTCGTGAAATCCACCGAGACGTCCTTATCGAGATAAAAAGTCATGTTGCCCGATTGATCAGGGTTATTTCCCGGCCAAGACTTCATCTTCCCCTCTTTGACCAGCGTCGCAATGACCCCGAAACTGAGGCCTTTAAAATGCTGGATAGGCGCGGTGAGTTGCTTGCCCGTGGGTGTTTGGATATGAAGATAGGTTCGTGTATCAGTTTTAGCCGCCGGGACCGGCGTCTGCGCGTGAAGATTAGCCGGGATCAATAGACAAAGCCCCAAAAACCATCCGCCGAACCGAAAGTGGAAATCCCGCATAAAGCCTCCCGATATAAAGATGATATGGATTATATCACCAGTTCGAGAAACAGACGCCGACCGGAAGACTGGGTCAAAGAGAAAGCGGCTTCTGGGCCTTAAGGACAATATTCCGCGAAGGCGCTGATACTGTTCGCATAGAGATCATCACCACTCGAAGTCGACGGGGCTACAGATACACCACCATCGGACGCCACGGTGGAACCAATCCCGAAATTCGTCCCTGCTGACGGATTCCCGATGTCAGGATTTGAAGCGGTTCCATTACTGGCAGCCATGCAGATGGAATAATTGACACCGTTGGTCACTGAAACATTCCCGGGCAAACTAAAAGTTACCCATTCCCAAGTACCGCTGGTATTGACTGTTTGAAAAGCTGAAACCGCCACCAAATTGTTGGGGTTTTCAGCCGAAGTAGTATAAAGAGCTACTTGCATCGAAACCGCCGAACTCGCCTTTAGATAGACCTGAATATCCTGCAAACGACCCGAACCCGTCGCGTTGAAATCCGTGAAATAAGCCGTTCCAGCCTCCAATACGGCATTCGTGGTCGTAGCTGTAGTCTGATCGCCGAAAAAGCTCTTCGTCGTGCAGGGCGTGGGAGTACTGGTAATAGTCGGCGTGGATGTTTTCGTTGCCGTATTCGTCGGGGTAATGGTAGGTGTATAGGTATTGGTCGCGGCGCTTGTATTAGTGGGTGTGAAGCTATTGGTCACCGTGGGGGTGTTGGTCGAGCTCGGGGTGCTGGTGGCCGTGAACGTCAGCGTCTGAGTCGAAGTCGCCGTAGATGTTCCAGTCAAAGTCGATGTTAGGGTCGGCGTCATTGTCGGGGTCACTGTCGCGGAAATGGTCGAGGTAATTGTGGCCGTGAAGGTCGAGGTCCGGGTAAAGGTGACCGTCGGGGTAACCGTCGGAGTGTGGGTCGCCGTGGGGGATCCGACCGTAAACGTCACCGTCGGGGTATTGGTCGGAGCTGATGGATTCGAGGAAGACGATTTGGGATTAGTCGGAGAAGAGGAGCCGCAGGCATGAAGGCCCACCGCGGCAGTGGTTAAAATAAAAAGGAAAATAGAAGCCGCTGGAATTTGGAACCGTGACGTCATAAAAACTCTCCCCAAAATAAATTAATTTCAAAAAAATCTCGCACAGTTTAGCCTTTTAACCCAAATTTCCT
>CAWKIY010000087.1:0-8972 GCA_963849245.1 candidate division FCPU426 bacterium
ATCGAGTTAGAGTTAGCGTCCACGGTAAATTCATTGCATAACCCGTAAAAAACATTGGTAACCGACCCGCTGGGGTAGTTGGAGATAGGAGTTAAAGGCTGATTCGTATCCGAAAACTGGGCATCAGACGTGTTGTATTGCGGATTAAAAGGTTGGTCGACATAGGTCATTTGAGGAGCCCAAACTGTGGGAGTCGGAGTTCCTTGGGGATTGACTGTATAGGAATAAGCGGAAAGAAGTTTATTTTGACGGATGAACCAGCCCAGCGCGTCTTCAATTCCACCTCGGGCCGCGTTTTGAGCTCCGCCCACATAGAGTTGGGCTTCCTTCGCTTGATTATGGGCGTTGGAGACAAGTTTTGTACCAATGGTGATCAGAAATCCGGCGATCAACATAAACATCGCCGCGATGATAATAGCGTTGCCTTTTTCGTTTCGAACATTCGGAATATAAAAATAGGATTTTTGGGAAAAACGCTCGCTAACCCAGGTGGACACCCGTTTGCGAAGGCTGGAAAATTTGTTGTGTTGCAGGTGTTGATCCATGATCCGCCGCTCCCTCAAGTAAGACCGCTCTAAACCGCCTAAAAACTTAAGAAAACCTTTGAAAACGCAGGAGCGGCAACTCCCATAAAACGCTTTTAAAGCTTCTTAAAACCTGTTTTTATTATCCCGCTAAAGGTTTTATTAGTCAATTCAAGGCCCAGTAATTTTGGTAAAACGAGCGTTACTCCGACCACCCTCCCTGGGCGTCAGGAACCACAATGCCCCTAAAGATTGTCTATCGAGTGAACTCGGCGACCAAAAAAGTATGGTCGGAAGGTTTTTCCAGACCCCGGGGCTTGGTGTCGATCCAAATTTTTTGAAGCCGGGGCACCATGGGTGGGGTTCCCAGGATATGGTCGATTCTCCAGCCCAGATTCTTCTCAAAGGTTCCGGGCTGGCGGAAATCCCAAAAGGTATAGTGGCCCGGGCCTTTTTCTTTTTCGCGGAAGAGGTCCGTCCAACGGTCTTTCATCACGGTTTGCAAAGCCTCGCGGGCGTCGATGTGAAAGCAGGGATGGTTCTTGTTTCCCTTCGGGTTGTTTAAGTCGATCTCCGTCGGGGCCACATTGAGGTCGCCCATCCAAAGGGCGGGTGTTTTTTCAGAGACGTTTTTCTCGAAATATTTTTTCAGGTCCGCAAAAAATTTCAGCTTGTACTTGTATTTCTCGGACTCAATGTCAAACCCCTGGGGAATATAAGTATTAATGAGTTTGACGCCCTCATAGTCCGCGATTAAAAAACGCGCCTGCTCCTCGTTGTCCTTGGGATAAAGCCGCTTCACGATATTCTCAACGGGTTTTTTGGAAATAAACGCCACGCCGTTGTAGCTTTTCTGCCCGTGGAAAACTACCTGCCATCCGGCGGCCTCGATGGCCTCCCGGGGAAACTCGTGGTCCTGCACTTTGGTTTCTTGCACGGCCAAGACATCCGGATTTTCTTTTTTCAGCCAGTCCAAAACAATCGCGAGGCGGGCGCGGATGGAATTCGCGTTGAAGGTTGCGATTTTTAAGGGGGCCGATCCTGAGCTTTTGGAAGAGGCTTTGGCCGGGGTTTTTTGAGCGGCGGCCTTCGTTTTGACAGCGGCGGTTTTCACGGTTTTTTTAGGCGGCATGGTTCTCTCCTCGAAATCGTTTCTGGTAAACCTTTATTTTTTAACCTTCGTAATCCACAACCCGGCGTTCCGCGACCACGCTTTGGATAAAAGCGACGATCTTTTGATGGTCCGGATGCTTCTGGTACTTCCCCAAATCCTCCTCGTTCTTAAACAAGGAAACGAGCACCACATCCGAGGCGCCTTCCACGGACTTAAACTGCAAGCCGACTTCCAATTCGATGATCTCCGGGATTTTCGCCTTGAGATCTTCCAGAAGCTTTTTCATTTCCAGCGCGTTTTCTTTTCCCGGACGGCCCTGCGCCTCTTCTTTCAATTTCCACATGACGATATGTTTGAGCATTGAAGTCCTTCACCGCCGGAAAAGGCCCGGCCTCGGGGAGTATCCCGGATTTTTAAAACCGAGACGGATTTTCCCACAAAAAGTCCCTCCCGGGCGTTCTTTTTGTGCTTTAAAGTCCCGTCAAAAAACGTTAAGTTGAATGGCCTGAACCAGAATTTATGGAGGAAACGCAATGGGATTACTGACCGGAAAGAAAGCTTTTATCTTTGGAGTCGCCAACGACCGCTCAATCGCCTGGGGTATCGCCCGGGCCCTTCACGCCGAGGGCGCGGAGCTGGGCTTTAACTTCCTGGGAGAAGCCCTGGAAAAAAGGGTCCGCCCCCTGGCCGAATCCGTCGGGGCTAAATTGATCCTCCCCTGCGACGTCTCCAATGACGATCAAATCAAAGCCCTCTATAAAGAAGTGGAAAAGGCCTGGGGAAAGTTTGACATTTTAGTGCATTGCGTGGCTTTCGCGAATAAAGAGGAAATGGCCCCCACTTTCGCCTTTCATAACACCAGCCGGGCGGGTTTTCACCTGGCCATGGACGTTTCGGCCTATAGCTTGATCGCGATCGCCGGGCCCGCGGCGCCCCTCTTAAATGAAGGCGGCAGCATTATCGCCCTCACTTACTACGGCTCCGAAAAGGTCATTCCCAACTATAACGTGATGGGCGTGGCCAAGGCGGCTTTGGAATGCTCCGTCCGCTATTTAGCCTATGACCTGGGCGCCAAGGGCATCCGGGTCAACGCCATCTCGGCGGGACCCATTAAGACCCTGGCCGCCAGCGGCGTCGGCGGCTTTAAATCCATGTTGAAAGCGGCGGGAGAAATGACCCCCCTGCGCCGCAACGTGTCTCAAGAAGAAGTCGGCGCGACCGCCACTTACCTGGCCAGTTCCTGGGCTTCCGGGGTGACGGGCGAGGTGATCTACGTGGACGCGGGCGCCAATATCGTGGGAATGAACCTGGACGATAAAAAAGACGAAGGCACGCCGGCTCCCGCCGCTAAATAGCTTTATCCGTAAACTCAAGCCCGCCGAAGACTCTCTTCGGCGGGCTTTTTATTTTCCCCTCAAGCCGAAATCTTTTTAGACGCTTCCGCTTCTTCCAGAGAGCAGTAAGACTTCGCCTCGATCTTCTGGGGCGGCAGAACCTGGGATTGGATTCTTAAGGGGATGCTGTGCTGGTCCCCCTGCTCGAAAAAGTAAGGTTCAATATCAATTCTCTCCCGGGTGACCCAATTGCCTTCCGTAAGACGGGCGACTTCCACAATTAAGCAGCGCCAGGCGTCGGTTTCAAAGGTCAGCGTGTAATAGGGGGAAAGATCCAAACCCCAGCCCTTTTGTTCCGCGAACTCCGCCAGCTCCGCCGCGGTTTTCGGCCAGCGGCCGTGGTCCAACCGGAAAATACCCGCCAGCATCAAAACCCTCGAGAGATTTGTGTCTTTTTCCAACATGGCTTCCTCCCTTTAAAAAGAACCAAAGTTTCTTGACCGCTTCATTAAAAATTAACCTTTGATCAAAACCGGACGCTTCGCGGATTTGCGTTTTTTTAAAAAAGAGGCGACCTCCACTTTTTGGACGGAGGTCCATTCGTTCTCCCCGGTGAAAAGGGAATACTCAATAAGAATTTTTTGTTCCGAAACCGGCTCCACCGCCAGTTCATGAAATTCCGAAAGCTCCACCGGATATCCCAGGCCCGAGATAAAATCTTTCACCTCGGTTAAGTTCGCGGGAAGGCGTTTACGGAGCTTCTCAAAAAAATCGATCATCAAAAATAAACGCTTCATGGGTTCCAACATGACTTCCTCCTTCTTGAATGTCATCGTCGTGCTCATAACAATCCTCCTTGTCGAAATGAAAAATGTCCTTCGGTTGTCACGATCAAATGATCGTGAATCGTGATACCCATGGCCCGGGCGGCGGTCACAATTTGCCGGGTCAATTGCTTGTCTCCCTCGGAAGGCTCTAAGCTTCCAGCCGGATGGTTGTGGGAAAGAATGAGCCCGGTGGCGTGAAGCTCCAGCGCCCGCTTGAGAATTTCCCGGGGATAAACCGCGGTGTGGTCTACCGTTCCTTCCTGTAAGTTTTCAAAAGCCAGCAGATGGTTGCGGTGATCCAAAAAAAGCGCGGTAAAAACTTCGCGGGGCCGGCTTCCGATTTGTTCTTGAAGAAAAGCGATGACGTCCGCGGGGCTGGAAACGACTCTTCCTCTTTTAAAGTTTTCCTGCTGGGCCAACCGGAACAAATCTCCCATCGCTTTAAAATGAAGCGCGCTTTGGGGCGGCAGGTCGCCGAGATTTTGAAGACTGGTTAAATCCGCTTCCAAAATTCGGCGGACATTTTTAAAAACCAAAAGAAGTTTTTTCGCGTAAGGCTTGGTGTCCCGCTGGGGAATGGAAAAAGAAAGCAGCAGTTCCAGAAGCTCGTAATCCCTCAGGGCCTCGGCTCCCGCGGCGGCATATTTTTCGCGCAGGCGTTTGCGGTGGCCCAAATAATCCGGTAATTTCCCCTCCCGAATCCCTGTTTTTAGGGTCTTTTGCAGGTCGATTTCTACCATAACCCCTCCCTCATTTCGCTTGACGTGGAATACACTCGTATACTAGTATACAAGAGTATTCCATTTCAACCAGTTTGTTGTGAAGGAGAAATTTTATGGCGTCATCCGAAGAAAACTTAACCGACTCTCAGCGGTCGGTGTTGGAGTACGTTCAAAAACATTTATTGGAGTACCGCCGTCCTCCGACGGTGCGCGAGATCATGCGGCACTTCAAATGGAACTCGCCCCAAAGCGCCCGCAAACATTTATTGGCGCTGGAAGAAAAGGGATACCTGGAGCGTGAAAACCATACCGCCCGGGGACTGCGCGTCTCGGGAGATTCTCCCGTGGGTATTTCGATTCCGATTTTGGGGAAAGTCGCCGCCGGTCTTCCCCTCTTGGCGGAAGAAAACCGGGAAGGCATGTTAGTCGTGGATCCCAGCTTATCGCGCGGGGGAAGAAATCTTTTCGCCCTGACGGTGCGCGGCGATTCCATGATCAACGCTCATATTCTGCCTGGGGATAAAGTCATCGTTCAGCAAACCACCCATGCCGCGACGGGAGAAATTGTGGTCGCCCTCATTGAAGGCGAAGCCACGGTGAAAACTTTCCGCAAAACCACCTCCAAAGTGGTTCTGGAACCGGCCAACCCCAAGTACCAGCCCATTGTGGTGGGGGCGGAGCAGGATTTTAGAATCATCGGGAAAGTCGTCGGCGTTTTCAGCCCCCGATAAAGCTCCCTTTTAACCCTATTTTCAAAATCTCATTTTGATCAGGAGACATCTATGTCCTTTTCACCTTCAGCGGATAGTCTTCTTTCGCTTCAAGAAAATCCTTTTGAATACAATGTCTCTCCCCGCAGCGGACTCATCTATGAGGTCTCTCTTCGAGTGAGGAACTCAACCGATTGGCTCAAAGACCTTCAGGCGGCCCATCGGTTGGTCCAAGTTCTCTTGCAAGGCCAGCTTTTGGGGCAATACGAACTGCTGGATTTCTTAATTTGGCCGGAGGGCCTTTTCGCCCGGGTCTTATTAAGCAAAACCACTTCTCTCTCGAACTTTTTAAGATTTCTAAAAGAAAAATCCTCTCCCGTGGAGCAAGCCTCCTCCGCCTATTGGGACGACGAACTTCAATGGATTAAACTCATTTCACGGGAAAACCTGGAGGCCTCGAACCAGGCCTTTCTGGAAACCGCGAACCGGATTCAACAGGATTTAAAACTATCGCAGAATCCCCCTTCCTCGCTTCTCTTTTTATACCGAAATTCCTCATTACCCGAATAAGCACGCCGAGAAGTTTTCACCTTCGTCATTCGAAGGGAGACCGTGATGCAGGACCCTTTTCTTTCCACTTCTTTTTCACCCACTTACACTGAAGTGGATGACGATCCCAAACAAGTGGAGTATATCGAGATCAAGGTGAAGAGCGCCCTTCACCATGTGCGCCGTCCCTATAGCCCTAAAGCTTTTTATTACACACTGAATCTTTACCGGGGCTGCCGCCACGGCTGTCCCTTTTGTTTCGCCCGCTATACCCATTGGTTTTTAGGATTCCAAAACTCGTTTGATTTCCAACGGAAGATTCAGGTCAAAATTAACCTCATGGAAGTGCTGGAAGAGGAACTCGCCAATTCGAGACGAAAAAGGGACTGGGTCAGCCTGGGCGCCGCCACCGACCCTTATCAGCCTGCAGAAAAGAAATATCAGCTGGCCCGGCAGGCCTTTAAACTCTTCGCGAAATACTCCTGGCCCGCGGTCTTCTCCACCAAATCGGACCTCGTCTTAAGGGACCTGGATGTTTTAAAAGAAGTCGTGGACAAATCCAGCGGGGGAGTCGCCATGACCCTCACCACTTTGAACCCCGAGCTCAAAAAGTTCCTGGAACCCCACGCGGTTCCCATTGAGCGCCGCCTAGAGGCCCTCCGTCAGCTCAAGGCCCGCGGGATTCCCTGCGGAATTCACCTGATGCCGATTATTCCTTTTATTACCGATACGGACGAGGCCATTGAGGGAATGGTCAAAACCGCGGCGGAGATCGGGGTGGATTACTTTGTTTATAACGTTCTTCGCTTAAGAGGCGAGGTCGTGAAGGGTTATTACCTGAGCGTGCTGAAAAACTACAATCCATCTCTTTTTCAACAAACGCTGAAGCTTTATGGATCTCGGGCTTATCCCCCAGACTATTACGTGGAGGCCCTTTCAAAAAAGGTCAAATTTTACCGGGAAAAATGGGGCTTTCAAAATCGGTGGCGGGAATTTTTTTCGGACCGGCAGCTCACCCTGTTTTAACGGCATGTTAAAACAAAAAAGGCGGTTCCCTTTCGGAAACCGCCTTTTAACCAACTGTCCTTTAAACTCCAAAAGCCATTTCGGCGTCCGCGTGAGCCCGGTCATCCGATGACTGGGAAGGCGGGAAAATGTGGGGTTTTTTCCCAGGAGGCTAAGTGAAGGAAATAATTTCGACAGATAAAGGTCCGAAAGCGATCGGGCCGTATTCGCAGGCGATCAGGGCGAATGGATTTATTTTTACTGCCGGGCAAGTGGCGTTCGATCCGGCAACCGGACAGATTGTAGAGGGAGATGTCGCAGCGCAAACCGTTCGCGTGCTCGAAAATTTGAAGGCGATCGTCGCGGCCGCAGGATCGTCGCTCGATCACGCAGTAAAAGCGACGGTATACCTGAAGGACATGAGCGATTTCTCGGCGATGAACGAAGTGTACGCGCGATATTTCGCGAAGAATCCGCCGGCGCGCTCAACGGTGGAAGCGGCGCGGCTGCCTCGCGATGTCCGTGTCGAGATTGATTTGATCGTGCTCGCATAAATTTGCGTAGAGGCTATTCCGCGACGACCGGATTTTTCAATATACCAATTCCTTCGATTTCCACTTCGACCACATCGCCCGGTTTCATCCATAGCGGTGGTTTTCGGAATGCTCCCACGCCGCTGGGCGTTCCTGTGATTACGACGTCTCCCGGAACCAGCTCCGTGAAGTCGGAGATGTAGGCGATCAGCGTGGGAATACCAAAAATCAAATCATCGGTGGAGGAGCGCTGCACTTCCTGGCCGTTCAGGCGGGTCGTCAAAGTGGCGCTCGCAATTCCGGGCACTTCGTCCGGCGTCACAAGCCACGGTCCGAATCCGCCGGTGCCGGGAAAATTTTTCCCGGGGGTGAACTGCGCGAGTGTGAAATTGCCAGTCGCGCACGGAGCCGTCGTTGTAACACGAGTAACCTGCGACGTGGGATAAAGCATCGGCTTCCGAAATATGCCGGCCTTTCTTTCCGGCGACGAATGCGAGTTCGCCTTCATAGTCCAATTGCTCGGACGCGCGAGGACGTATCATCGGCTGGCCGTGCCCGACCTGCGTATTCGTAAATCGAGTGAATAGCATTGGCCTTTTCGGCCGTTCGCGCCCGGTTTCCTCCATGTGTTTTAGATAATTCAGGCCGACACACAGAATTTTGTCGGGATTGGGAATTGGCGGGGCATAGGTGATTTCGTCGAGCCGCAGATCGGGCGCTTCATTGGCGTACGCACTCAGCAAGCCTATGCGGTCCAGCGCGTGCTTCAGGCTCGGCTGGCCCGTTCGCTGAGCCAGCGCGACAATTCCTTGCCCCTTAACAATTCCGAATCCGGGCTTTCCATGGTGCAAATAGCTGATCAGCTTCATCGATAGGATCCTTGCGTTAGTATTTTGTGCGCGATCGATGGATCGTCTGTTTCGCCGTCGCGACCTGGCCTTTGGCGGACCAATTCTATTATCGAATCTGGTTCTGCGCGAATAGTTTCGATGCCACAACACAGGAGCGCTGTCGCGCTATGCTCATTCCTCGGCTGGTGATAAAATAATTGCGGTCGAGCGACTGGATTTCGCTGATATTACCCTCGATATGTTGGGCCTGTAGCTCAGGTGGCTAGAGCGCGCCCCTGATAAGGGCGAGGTCGGTGGTTCAAGTCCACCCAGGCCCACCAATCAAGCCAATTATATTTAGATAGATGCTTCAGGCGGGATTTGTCGTGGAGCATCGCGACTCCACTTTTCCGTGTACGGCGCTAATCAGAACTTGATATGAGCTTTCCCACCTCTATCGCCTCAGCAACGCTCCCAAATTTCATCTTTGCCCTCGTTCCTGGGAGGGCGCCAGTGTAGCCCGCATATGCTATTTGCTCACACGGGTCCATGTGCCAGTTCCGAGTTTCCCCGTCATGACCATGACATTGGAGGACTGGAGCGTGTAGTTACCACCATCGGTATCGTCAAAACCGCTCGTGGATTTCAGCGACCATTTGCCACTACTGGCCAAAAACACTCCTGAATGAGACGGCGTAGCATCCTCAGCTTCGCTGTGGAATTCGTATGTGCCGTTCGCGCAGCGATTTCCCAAATCCACCGGCCAGGGTTGATCGGATACTCCCATGTGCCGACCACTTCAGGATCAAGCTTCGCGGACGATG
>CAWKIY010000088.1:0-8106 GCA_963849245.1 candidate division FCPU426 bacterium
TAGCGCGACCGTCTGCGGCCCGAGCGTCACTTCCGTGCCGAAGCCCGAGATCGACGCCGAATCCGGCGCTCCGGTGAGGTAGGTGCCATGGTCGATGAGGGCTTGATTGACGCGATTGACGCCGTCGTTCTCGCGTAGCGCGGTGTCGACGGCTTCGCCCGTGAACAATACGCTGTAGTTATCCGTGAAATTCGTGAGCACCGCCACATACAGCGATTGCTGGTGGAAATACATGTCGTAGTAGTAGCTGCCGCTGTCATCGGAGGCAAAGCTCACCCGTGCCGCCGTGTTCGAGGAGATCGGGCCGCCGATATCGAACGAGGCGCGGCGTTTTTGCTGGCTGTCGACGCCAAGGTGACATCCGCCTGGGTCGTCTTACCGGAGCGGATCGTGACGGACTGATTCACCGGTTCCCAATAGTCATGCCAGGCGATGAGGTTGTAGGTTCCCGGCGGGATTCCGGTTATTTTAAAGGCTCCACCGGGCGTGACAGTAGCGAAAAAAGGATTCTGCAGGACCAGGATATTGCTTTTCATGGCCGAATGAACCTCGCAATAAACTTTCACTGGCACTTCCACTTTTTTCATCTTCACCGAGGCGGTTTGCCCCTTTTGCTTTTCGCCCAAGTCGAATTTGTTGATTTGGGAATTAGTGAACACATTGTGATAAACCGGGTCGTTGTTGGTGAAGTCCACGGTAGTTCCTTTTAAGACCGCTAAAACCCGGTGGGTAAACTCTAAATATTTTTGATCAAGGGCCACATGCTTTTTAGGGGCCTTATAAGTCCCCGGAACCTTTTCAAGATAAACCACAACTTCCTCCGGCAACACGTGGGAAGCCTTGGTACTTACCGGGTTCGGTTTCGAATTATAGGTTGGGTTCCCATATTCATCGGTCGTGCTTTGATTGGATTTAGCGGCGTAAGTATTCCGGGGAGGAGCCGTGACCGTAAGGGTGCCGGTCAAGGAGCCGCCTTTCGATTTAGACTGGGCTGAAACGGGTAAAAAAGCCATAATCAGGAAGGATAAAGCCAAACAAGCAAAAGAAAAGCTGTGCCGTTTCATGGGTTTTCCTCGTTCGCAGGGTTGAGTTTTAATAATTATACGCACAGACAATTACGAAAACTTTAAAATTATGGTTACGGGAGAAAATGAAAACCGTGAAAAAGCCCCAACCCAAATGAGGAAGCCTGTGGGAAATGTTTAGAAAAACGCCCCGAATTGGAACCCGGCCACGAAGCCGCTTAAATCCACCTGCACGGGCCTGGCGCCCGTGGGAGCGGTTTGTCCCGTTTCCACCACGGTAAATTGAGACCAGGTACCGCCGGGGACTGTTTCGAGCTCGCCCGTGGTATTCAGGCTGTTGGCGTTATTCGTCACGGTTCCGCTGAAGGAATTAGCGCTGGCTAATTGGTATCCCACATAAGGTCCGAAAGCGAAATTTTCACCCAAATGTACGTCCACGCCTAACTGGGCTTGGCCGCCCAAACCCAGGCTTGAAAAACTACCCGTCGTCGGAACCGAGCTCATCGTACTGCTGTAATTGATGATGATCGGAACCAATACCGGACCCGCGGAAATAAAGGGCCGGATCGCGCCTTTCGAGAAAACATAACGTAAATTAATTCCCAAAGAAAAACCGGTGATATCAAAGGAATCGGTGAAGTTGGTGCTGCTGTTTTGGAATTTCTCGCTAAAGGTACCCGCCGGAATTGTGGCTATAGGGAACCCCAGCTCAAAGTTCGTATCCAGTTTCAGGACCGGTTCAAAACCGATAAGGGCCGAAGCCGTGGGTAAAGTCGCGTCATAAGTGCTGCTCGGATCTGTCTCCTGTTGTTGGATCGCGTAGGCTTGACCCGCTTTTCCTTGGGCTAAAAAATCCGCTAGGTTCAGGAAAACCATGGAGGCTTGCAGGCGGATTCCAAAATCCGTCTCATCCGGCGGCTTCGTATGGAGGGTCACGACCGCCCCATGAGCCGAGGAGGCCAACTGCGCGTCCACCCAGTCCTGGTCTTGCGGAGTAAGCTTGGCTCTAACCCGGCTTACATAAGCGGCCACGGAGGGATCGGGATGCTTTTGATTGGAAATGCCCAGCGCCACTGCGGCGTTGCGGTTGTCCCCGATCATCTTGTAGGTAACGCCGAGATAATAATAAGCTTTGAAGTCGTTCGGATTTTGCTGAACCGCCTTTTCAAAAAGGGGAGCGGCCGCGTCGTATTGTTTGTGTTGAAAAAACGCGGTTCCCTGGTCAAAAGGAGAAGCCGCGGGAGCGTTGGCCGGGGCCGTTGCCCCGATTTTAGCCTGAATCTTTTGGATAAACTGGGTCAACTGGGGGGAGGGTTTTAACGTTTGGACCTTTTGATAATCCGCCAGGGCATTGGAATATTGGCCCAGAGCGTAATAACAATTCCCCCGGCCCTGTAGCGCGGCGGCGTTATTCGGGTCCATCTTGAGGGCGGCGTTAAAATATTGAACCGATTTGTTGTAATCCTTCGAATTGTAAAGCTGGAGCCCGGCGTGATAGTAATCCTCGGCGGAAAAGGCGTAAGCCAGGGAAACCGGGACTAAAAGAAAGAGCACCATCCCGAGACTGCGAACGATTTTAAGCCATTTCATAATACTCCCCTTGCATGGTGAGCGGTTCGAATCAGCCCCCACAGTTTAAACCAAAAAAGCCGCCCCCGACCGATTATTTACCGGCCGTTCAGCTTATTCATCCGTTCTTTCACTTCATTCGTAAAACGGTCGATATAGGTTTTAGTAAAATCAAACGGGTCTTTGGAATCATCTTCCAATAGGGGAGTTAAATCCATTCCCCAGGCCAGGGCCTTATTTTTATCCACCGCGTGACTCTCAAAGTAAGTGGCGTTCGCCAGACGGCGTCCCCGGGTGGCCAAATCGTAGCGCTTCCCTCCGCAAATCTGGGAATCAAATACCCCCATGAGGGCGTCTCCCAGGTTCTCGTGGTCATCCACCGGCATCACCACTTTATCCGTGTCGCATAGCCAATCCAAACTGCGCCACACCTCGCAGCCGATGACTTTTTTGGGGCGCTCGTTTTTGGGCAGCCGACGCAGGGCCGCCAGGGTTCTCAACGTCACCGCCACATGAGTGTCATGCTTATCAGCGAAGTTATGGGTATAAACAACCTGAGGTTTACAATGGGCCAGGATCAAATCCAGATCCGCCGCCACATTGGGATCCTTGGGGTCCTTCACCGATTTGCTGGGGTGGTTCAACAAAAAATGGGCGGCATATTCACCCACATAAGCCGCTTTTTTCTGCTCCAGCTTGCGCACTTCCATCATTTGCTCGTCAGTGTAATCTTTGTAATGGGAATCCCGGGCGCTGCCGCTGCCGTTTGTTACCGTCACACCAGTGAAACCCCGGTCTTTACTTCCAAAACATTCCAAGATGCCATGAAAGGCCATGAATTCCAAATCGTCCTGATGGGCGCAGATGCCCAAATGGGTCGTGCGTTTGAGGGATTCCTCGATGGTTTTGCCGTTCGGGATAAAAATTTCCGCTCCCGGCGCTTTGAGTTGAAGGCGGGCTTGGCTCATGAGAGTTCCTTTATGAAGTAAAAATGCGAACCATAGATTACACGGAGTTCATAAGGTAAGACAAAATGATTCTGCTAAAAAGCGAAAAGTGGAGGATTTTAAACCCGCAATATCAATGAAAGCCTTGGGAAAAAGGTTTTATTAAGGAAGCGCCGGCAAACTGGCGGCCGCGATGGCTTGTCCTACCCGGCGGCTGGCCTCATCCGGCAGATGAATATGGATTTTATCGCTCAAGTGCGGGGCTTCCGCTTTCAAGACCTTTTGGGCGTTTTCCAGAATAATGGTTCCGCCCTCGCCTGAGGTAACCCGGCCCAGGATTAAAACGTGTTCCAGTTTGTAAAACTCAGCGTACTGAGCCAAAGCGTATCCCAGATAAATTCCGATACTTTGGAAAATCGGCAGGGGCCGTTTGTCCCCCGACTTGAGAAGTTCTTGCACAATTTTGAGTTTATCCCCAGGAGAAAGCTTCGGATCCAATTCGATTCCGGCTTTTGGCGCCAAACGGATAACGGCATCCTGGGAGAAATATTGGACGCCCGTTCCCTTGTCGCCCGACCATTCCACATCCACCGGCGCGGCGTCGGCGTAATCCACCGGCGCGAAAGCCAGCTCATTGAGCCAGCCCGTAATGTGGCCCTTCTCATCCACGTACCCGACCGCTTGGCTGGTTCCCATGGCGATTCCCAAAACCGGCTGCACATTGAGACTCATGGCGCCCGCTAAGGCCGTGACGTCACCGTCATTGGCGACTTCAATTGGAACATTCCCCCATTTTTTGGCGATATCCAGATAAAGGGTTTTGATGTGTTTTTCAAAAAGGTCCGCCGGCACTTTTCGGAAAAGGGACGCAACTCGGGTTTTGTTGTCGATAAAGATGCCCGCTGAACTCACTCCGATGGCGTCCACCCGGGGCAAATGTTCCACTGCCCGGCGGATGGAATCATCCACCCCATCAAAGTGATATTGGGGATCATTTTGAAGTTTAGGCTCCCAAACCACCTCACAGGAAAAAACTTCCTTCCCGTCAATGACCGCGGCGACTTTACGGTCGCTCCCTCCGGCGTCAAAGCCGATCCGGCAGCCTTCCAAATGACGGCCTACGGGCGAGGAAACCTCGGTGGCTTTGGGGAAATCTTTCTCGTCGACCGCGACCACCTCAAAAGTCTTCTTCTCGTAAACTCCCGCCATAAAATCCGCGTCAAAGGCCCTGGCCTGGCCGGCCGAATAGGTTTTTTGAAGGTGCTTCACAATGGAATCCGGTCCCGCGACAAGAATCTTGCCCCCGCCGCGCTGCCAAAGCAAAAATTTCAACACACGCTCGGCATGCCGCAGCGCCGCCGCCGACTCAGCATGGCCTTCCGGGAAAGTTTGAGTGGAATAAACCGACAGATGGCCGGGCGAACGCTCTAAAGCAAAACGCAGGGACACGCCCTTGCCGCTTTTTTTTACCGCCTCATGAAAAACCTTATGGGCCAAATAAGCCGGCCGAAAAACCGCATCCAGCGGAGGCTGGATCGCGGGTTGGATTTGCAGAAGATTTTGGGTGGTCATGTTTTCCATATTACTGTTGAGCGGCTTCTTTCGCCTTCTCAACTTTTCGGGCGTCGTAACGCGGAACCACCCGAATCGAGGATATTTGAAACTCGCAATCCGGATCCGAACTAGGCGAGTGGTCAAAATTAAACTCAATGACTTGATGCCACTTAAAGGGTCCCGTCACCTGCTGGCCGTTGCGGTCATCATAGCGGTGTCCACTCGCCGGAAAATCCGATAAGGGTATAGTCACCAGCTGCCACTTAGTGGTAATCGTGCAATAATTGCCAAGAGGCACGGTGTTTTCAAGAGGGTGTTTTTCATCGTCGCCCAGGCCCTTATCCATCAGGAACCCGATGCCGCTTAAGGATTCCCCGCCCTTAGTTCCCTTGATATAAAACTGCAAGGCGCCTTTTTTCAAGTAAGGCTCAAGATTTTTCCGGTCAACGCCAATACCAGCTCCCGACCAAGCGTCGCCCTTTAACTTGATATTGACCCAGCGCTTGCCTTGTTTGAGGATCGCCACGATTTTCGTGCCCTCCGCGGGATAAGCGTATTGATACATGGTGCCTTGGCCGTCCGTAATGAACTCCACCGGAAGCTGCTTTTTACCCGTCACCGGTGTCGGCTCCACAGGCAAAAGCCCGGAAGTTTCCTTCGGGGTCGAGTTGACTTTCTTCATGGTGGTCCAAAAGCTCTCGTCCTCAGAGCCAAAGCGCCAGATGCCGATGCCATAAAGATGATAGCGTTTGACAATATCGCACTGAAATTCCAAGGAACGGGAGTCCGGCATCCAGGCGTTATGATGCTGGCCTTTCTCATCCGTATACTCATAATGCAATTCCTGGCTATAGTCTGAATCCCGCTCTGGCTCTACGTGATATTTTTTAGCGCGGTCCATAAAATCCTGGTAAGTAATGGTTTCACCATTATTCTCAACCCAATCATAGCCATAAGTGGGATAACCCACTTCCAACTTATCCGAATCCATCACCGTGATGGAATACTTGACGACCATTTCAGCCCATTCCGGCGAGGTCACGCAGCCCGCTCCGCCCGTTCCCCAATGAAGGTCATAGGTCATGGGCACAAACTGGTCCGTCGCTCTTCCAATGGCCGCGTAATCCCGGGATTGTGGATCATCCCAGGTTCCCTCGGCGTCGGTTTTCGCCGGCAAAGCCACACCGCAATACAGACCATTGGCCTTACAGGCGGCGTCGAGTTCTCTCATGAAATTCGAGAAGGGTTCTTTGTCTTTGGCTAAAAAGTTCTCGTAATCGATCTGAATGCCTTTGACACCGTCCTGTTTGGCGTAATTCAAAAGCATTTGAATATGCTTCGCCCGCATCGTGGCGTCATAAAGAAAAGGCTCGACCATTTTTTTATCATGGTCATTAATGGCAAGATTGTAATTACCCACCATCATCCACATCTCTACCCCATTCTTCTGGGCGGCGGCAATGGCTCTAGCTTTCAAAGCCGGAGTCGCCGAATCCACGGGATGGGGCATGCAGTCATCAATATGCAGGTTGTACCACTCAAAATAAGCCCGGTCGACCTGATCGGCGTGCTTTTCAAAGCTGACGAGAGAAGCGTTGTTAGCGTCCCAAAACACCACCCAACCCCCGATACCCACGGGCCCCTTCTTCTTATAGAGACTGGCTTTTTCGGCGCGAACCATGGACGGCACACACAACACCAGTGCCAATAAAGTGGTGATTAAAATACGTCTCATGGTTCGCTCCTCAGAAGTTGATTTAGTTGCTCTTCGGTTTATTCACGACAAGCGGCTTATCTTTCAAAACATCCGCCAATTGGGAAACCGCTTGAGCGGCTGTCAATTTACCTGTCCATATTTGATCAAAAATCGGCGCGATGGAACCCTGGCGGATTTCCAGCCAATTGGTCGCCAAAGGCTCATACACGCTGTAGTCCACCGCTTTGAAAAGCATCTTCTTGTTCAACGGCTTTTGACCGTCGAGGAAAGCGGCGGATTCCGCGACGCTCCTCAAAGCTGGCTGGGCCAAACCCGTACCCGCCATTTTCTTTTCGCCTTCGGGTCCCGCGATATACTTCACGAATTCCCAGGCGGCTTTTTTGTTTTTCGAAGTCTTCAAAATACCGTATCCCGATCCCCCGCCTTGGAAACCTCGTTGGCCGGTAGGACCTTTCGGGAACATCACGATATCCCAGTCAAAGTCTTTGATATCCCTGAATTGGGGCGTCTTCCAGATACCCGACAAGAACATGGCGGCCGTGCCGTTCATAAATAAGTCCGACGTTCCCATTCCGCCCATGGAGGTCATGTTGGAGGGACCCGGCATCACTTTATGTTTGAGAATTAAATCCACCCGGTATTGGATGGCATCAACAAAAGCCGGCGTGTTAAAGGCATATTGATTGGGTTTCTGCGGATTATCGACCCAACGAGCGCCGGAAGAATAAACCCAAGGCTCCGTCATCGGCCAGTCTTCGGTGTAACCCCAGCGGCTGGTTTTTCCCGTGGCCCACTCGACTGACCGAACATCACCCCGTCCACCGGTAGGGAGGTCGCGCAGGCGCGAGAGCGTACGACGGTCGATGGTGGGATTTCGCACGGCGAAGGCGATCCTCGGGACGGTCCCACTCGTAGTGCTCACGGCGTGCACCCTCCCGAGCCGGCCAGCGGAGCTGCCGCCGCGGTCGGAGGGGTACGTGGCCGTCTTGAGCGGAGAGATGCAGGGCGGTATCTCGCAGGTCGCGCGTCATTCGTGGATCGTTGCAAACGTTCCGGGCGAGACGTCGTACCGGCGGTACGAGCTCGGACGTTCAGGGGGCGACCCGTTTTCGTACTTCGGCGACGGGGACGTCGCCCTCCATGGTGTCATTCACTACGGGCCCGACGAACTGAAGAAGGTCACCGACTGCCTCGAGCTCGAACAGGGGAAGTACGACCAGGAACATCCGAGCTACTTCCCGATACCCGGGCCGAACAGCAACACAATCGTCGATGTGATGCTGCAGCAATCATT